>CANQIK010000005.1 GCA_947624085.1 uncultured Bacilli bacterium | reverse complement strand
GCACAAAAGAAAATAGAATCAAAGTAATAAAATCAGAATATGCAACACACGATGATTTAGGCAAAGATAAAGCAGATAGTAAATGGTCAAAAACTCCTACATCTAAAGACTATTCTAAATATAAAAACTTAAAAAGAGTAAAAAACGTTTCAATAGATGCCTTTTATTGGAACATACATGTTTATGACATGGTGTGGGAAAATAGTACATTATATCAAGCATTAAATACAAATAGTAATAGCTTTATGAGTAATTTAGGCTCTAGTTGGGCAAATAAAATAGAAAATGTGAAGTGGAATGTTTATGGACATAATAAATGTAACTGCAAAATTCGTGAAATATACGAAATAGAAAATAATAAAAATCAAGGTGCTAAGACACAAGTTTCAGCTAAAATAGGCTTAATGTATCCTTCAGACTATGGCTTTGCAAGTAGTCAAGATAATTGGCCAAAAAGTTTATGGCGTTATGATAATGACTCGAATCTAAAAAATAACTGGCTATATAATGCTGTAAATGAATGGACTATTTCGCGCGATCCAGGTTACTACTACAACAACCTTACTGCGTACTATGTCAACTCTACTGGATTAGTGAATCACTATAACGATTACGCCGCATACGGTGTGCGGCCAGTCTTTTATCTTAAATCTAGTGTAACTATAAAGGCTGGCGATGAGATTGATGGTAGTGATGCTCATCCATATAAAGTTAAGTAAAACTAGGATAATTAATAGACTTTTAACAGCAAAAATGATAATATTAAAGTAGGGTGAGATTAGAATGGTATGTCCTAAATGTGGAAAGAGTACATCTGATAATAAAGATTTTTGTGATCATTGTGGTGCAGCTTTAATTGGCCCTCAAAGTATTTATTTAAATGAACCAAATTTTAATCATAAAATTGATAAAAATAATATAAGTTCTATAACAGGAATTGATATAAATGAAATAAATCAAAGTACATCTGCTTTTAGTGATTTTCATGTTTCAATGGAAGATACTAATAGCGATAACGAAAAGTCAAAAGCTAAAATTAAAATTGATTTTAAACTAATACTTTTATTTATTCTTATGCTTATAATATTTGGTTTATCTATTTATATTATTACAAGGCCAAGTAGTAATAATATGAGTACTAATTCAAAAAAATGTGATAATACCTTTAAAACTGTTACTGAATATATTGGTCATAAAGTAACAACTTCTAATTATACTTTTACAATTCCTGATGGGTATGATTATAGTGAAAATACAAATACAACTGATGTAGTTATTCGCGGTAATAATGCTGAACTGATCATTTATCCCATTGCCAGTGGGCGTTTAGATAATGTTACGAGTGCTTCTATATTAGCAAAATATAATGATTATTCTGATGCTGATATTGAAGAAACTGTTTTAAAACAAAGAAAAATATATCTTGTTAGTTATTCTTCTAATGAAAATTATTATATTGATTTTTATTATCAATTTTCAGGCGAAAAAATTGTTTATGGTCAAGGTAAATCTTCTGCTAAAGATATTATTAATGGTACTGAAGTCCGTAATATAATTGCTTCAATTGGTATCCGGCAAGAATATAATAATTTAGTTTATGATGCCTCAGGTTTTAATCAAGAGAATGTTTTGTCTTCTCTAAAGTAGTTGATTATGATAAAATAAATAAATAGAAAAGGTGAAATATTATGTTTGATTATCTTGGCGATAGACTATCTAATGCCATAAAAAATATTCGTAAAATGGGTAAAATAACGGAAGATAATATAGCTGAGGCCATGCGCGAAATTCGGATGGCTCTTTTAGAGGCTGACGTTAACTTCCAAGTAGTTAAAGAGTTTACCGAAGCTGTTAAAGAAAAAGCTTTAGGTGCTGAGGTTGCTAAAAGTCTTAAACCCGATGAATTATTTATAAGAATTGTTAAAGATGAGTTAGTAGCTCTTTTAGGTGAAAAAGAAAGTACTTTAGAAGTTGATAAAAAACCTACTTTACTTATGTTAGTAGGGCTTCAAGGTAGTGGTAAAACAACTACGGCAGGGAAACTTGCTAATTATGTTCGTAAAAAACACAATAAGAAGCCTTTATTAGTTGCCTGTGATATTTATCGTCCCGCGGCTATAGAGCAACTTGAAGTAATTGGCAAACAACTAAATGTTCCGGTTTTTAAAAAAGATAGTAAAGATGTAAGTGAAATAGTTAAAGATGCTTTAGAATATGCTAAAAATGAGCATTTAGACTATATTATTATCGATACGGCTGGAAGATTACAAATTGATGATAATCTGATGGCTGAGTTAAAAACTTTAGAAACAAGTTTTACAATTGATGAAAAAATTCTTGTTATTGATGCCATGGTTGGTCAAGATGCAATTAATGTTATCAATGGCTTTAATAGTTCTTTAAATTTAACTGGAGCAATTTTAACGAAAATGGATAGTAACACTAAGGGTGGAGTTGCGCTTTGTGTAAGACATTTAACCAATGTCCCAATTAAGTTTATTGGTAATAGTGAAAAGCTCGATGGTCTTACGACATTTGATCCCGAAAGAATGGCTGAAAGAATTCTTGATATGGGGGATATTTTATCAATATCAGAAAAAGTTGAAGAAGTCATGAGTGAAGAAGAAGCTAAAGCCGATATAGCTAAATTACGTAAAGGTAATTATGATTTAAATGACTTTTTAAATAATTTGAAACAAATTAAAAAACTTGGTCCTTTAGAAAATATTTTGAAAATGCTTCCTGGAGCTCGGAAAATGGGCTTAAATCAAATAAATATTGATCCTAAAGAAATGGCTCATGTCGAAGCAATTGTGCTTTCGATGACTCCTTATGAAAGAAAAAATCCTGACATATTAAAAGCAACCCGTAAAATGCGGATTGCCAAAGGTTCAGGAAGATCAGTAGAGGAAGTTAATCGTTTATTAAAACAATTTGAAGAAATGAAAAAGATGATGAAAATGGTTGCTAATGGCAACATGAATTTACCTTTTTAATTCTCTAGTAAAATCCGTTAAATGTTCACCCGCATTAATACCTAAGGCTTTAATAGCTTTATTGGTAGCTATTGCGGTTTCTTTTTGTCCATGCATAATTCTTTTATATAAATCGATAGCACTATTAGGATCTTGTAAATATATTTCATATAATTCAATTGCTAGTAAGCTAGAATAAGAATAACGAATTACACGCTCGACAGGCTTACTTAAAAGTCTCATAATATATTTCTGATTCATTCCTGTAAATTCGTTTTTTGCTTGCATAATAATTTCACGCATAGTTATTCTTCTTTTAGAAAAATACATATCTTTTATCATTTCATTTAGCTCACTTGCTTCTATAGTATCTTTGATGTTATCTAAGATATTATTAAAGATCATTATCATACCTGTTCGAGCATCACGAGCATAGTGCTTATTTCTTTGTAACCAATGGTAAGCCATAAGTTCCATAAAAACACTTTCAATTTCGCAAAAAGCACTATTACACTCATACATATTATGATAATTTCTTAATAGAAAAGATACGGCATGACCATATTCATGGATTAAAACTGATAACATTTCAAAATCCATTGTTGCTTCAAAAGTAACTAGACAATCTTTTTTGGCCTCGGAGCATATAGTTAGACCTTTATAAACTGTTTTATCATTTCTTCTTGGATTTCTGGCCATTAGTTTGGCATGGCGCTCATTAAAAAATCGATAAAAAGCATTTCTTACTTCAACATCAGTAGTATTATAAAAAGCTTTAGTAACTTTTAAAGCTTCATCAATGGTAACATTAAGTTGATCCCGGGGTACTCTCATATAGTTATATGGTTCAGTAATAATCCTTTCAAAACATGGGACAATGTATGGATTTAAAGCTAAAAAATTGCCATTTGCTCTTATGGTATCTATTTTGCGTTGAGTTGTTTGTTTTTCGCTATATTGGCCACTTGCTAGAGCAATTGCATCTTTAAAATCAGGTTCTACCTTATCATCAGCAAGATAGCTTTCGAGTAAATCTTTATCCCATGTATAATTATCCATAGTTCCCCCTTACAAACAGTTTTTTATTATACTATCAAAATAGGGGTATGGCAAGTTTTATTTATCAAAAAAAGTTCCTATGCAAGAACTTTATAAAGAATCAATTTCTAAACTTTGAACCTCAGCGGTAGGAGCATTGGTATCATAAAGCTGAGCATTATTCATTAGGATATCGACACTAGGAGCTTGAGCGACAGGAGTGGTATTAACGGTAGGATTAACAGTTTCACTAGGTTCATCCTCTAGATTATCAAGGTCACTTCCTATAAAGGCTTTTTTCATCTCATCATCGTTTTTACCAAAGTCATCTTCAACACTTATAACCCTTAATACTTCATTAATACTGGTTATTCCATTAATTACTTTTAATAACCCATCTTGTAATAATGTTTTCGTATTTCCTGCCCCATAAACTAATTCTCTTAATTTTTCTTTACGAAGATTATTAGTAATGGCATCTCTTACTTCTTGGCTTATAATTAATACTTCATGTAGAGCAGAACGACCACGATAGCCTTTAATACAATTATCACAGCCAACTGGTTCATAAATAGAATTAATATCAACATTTAAAGCTTTTTTAAATAAGTTTTTTTCATAAGCTGTTGTAGGTCTACTACGGCGACATAAAGGACATAGTTTTTTGACAAGCCTTTGTGACATAACGCCCATTAAAGCAGAACCTAAAAGATATCGTTCAATTTCCATATCTAATAGTCTTTCAATGGTATTAAGGGAATTATTAGTGTGGATGGTAGATAATACTAAGTGGCCCGTAATAGAGGCTCTAACGGCAATACGAGCGGTTTCATCATCACGTATTTCCCCAATCATAATAACATCAGGGTCTTGCCGTAAAATACTTCTTAAAGTTGTATTAAAATCAAGACCAATTTCACTCATAACTTGGACTTGATTGATACCTGGTAATTTCATTTCAACGGGGTCCTCAACGGTTATAATATTTCTTTCAGGGGTATTTAAAAGTTCAAGCATCGTATAAACGGTAGTAGATTTACCAGTTCCGGTGGCTCCCGTAACTAAAATAATACCATTAGGCTCGGCAATAAGTTTTTTTACTTTGGCAAAATTTTCTTCGGTAAGACCTAAACTTTCTAAGCCTGCTAAAGAAAGAGAATAGTCCAAAATTCTTATAACTATTTTTTCACCATGAATAGTAGGGAGGGAAGAAACCCGTAGGTCTAGTTGTCTTCCAGCATCGATACCTTTGATAGCTCCATCTTGAGGAAGACGCATTTCCGTTATATTCATGCCACTTATTAATTTAATCCTTGTCGCTAAATTTTTACGAATAGAATCGGGAATTTTAGCATAATCATGGAGCTCACCATCAATTCTAATTCGCACATTTATAGAGTTTTCATCCGGATCAAAATGAATATCGGAAGCATACTTATTAATGGCATCCATTAGTATTTCATTTACTATATCAACTACTGGTTTATTGTCGTAATCAAACTCTCTAAACATATGCTATCACATTAGTCCTTTACTATTTTTATTCTATAATAATTATAATAAAGATATGGTATATTTTCAATTGCAAATTATTAAATAATCGTGTTTTACATTGAATAATTATTTTATTATACTTAAAAAGAAGGTAAGGTACATTGAAGATGGATTTTAATGATAGTACAAATGAATTAAAACAAATTACTTCTTTAACAATTGATAAGCAAATTGATTATTTTATTAGGAAACTTGATAGGATGTCAAAATATAAAAATTATATATTAGCTAATAAACCTATATATGAAAAGATTACTGCTTTTTTGTTTGAATATACATTTCTTTTTAAAGCAATTGATGCCGATTTTCAAAATGAAATAGTTTTTGCAAATTTGCTTACAATTAAATTATTTGCCGAAGATAAGCAAAGATTATTTATGTCTACCATTAAAGATCATGAAACTTTTCGTTATTTATTTAACTTTTTAAAAATGCTTCAAAAACTTGAAGTATTAAGCCCTGCTAATATTCTAGACTTTATGAGCTATATTAAAGATCCTGATTTATTCATAGAAATATATCAAAATCCGAATATTTTCAAAAAATTAATGCAAAAAACAAAAATTGCTGATAATACGGAAGTTTATTGGTATGGAACTTTTAATAAACTTCCTATTTCTTATCAAGAATATATTTTAAAAGATTTAAAAGATAAAAAAGAATATAATGAGCAATTTCAGGCTTTTTATCAGGAAGCAAAAAAAGAAGCTAAAATTACTATTTTAGATACTATGCCTAAAGATTTTATTGGTCTAATTGATTACTATAGTCTAACTCATGATCCTAAAGCCAAAGAATCTTTTATGGCACGCCTAAATTCAGTTTATATAACAAGTGAAACATTTAGCAAACTATTATCACTATATCCTTTGTATCTAACTATCGACGAAATGGCAATAATTATCGATAAAACAAATTTATTTAATATTTTAATAAGTAAAGAAGATGTTAATATTATGCATAATGATGCCGAGTTAACATCGCTTATAAATAATAAAATTAAAAACAGTACGGAAATTCAATATTTTGTATTAGAAACTATTTTTTTATTTTGCTTTTCAGAAACTGAAAAATTTGATGTAATGGCTAAAATAAGTAAAGATAATCTTTTATCACAGTGTCATCTCCCAGAGGTTATGGCTTATTTTGATATCAAGCTTAAGGAAGATAAAAATTATTTAAAAGATGCTATTGATATGGATAAACCTTGGTATAGAAGACCTATTATCCCATTTCAAATGCTAAATGCTATATGTCCGCATTTAAGTGATGAAGCTTTTGTGTATTATGCTCCAATAGAATTACTTGATGAAGTTATAATAAAAGTAGAAGCTAATTTTCATTTAATAAATTATGTTAATGATAATATTGTGACACGCTGGTTAGATATACTTGATAATGATAGTCCATTATTACATCAGTTCCCCTCGGTAGGAATGATAAATAGCTTAGCTTCTTTTCGGCAAAATCCTTTAAAAAGAAAAGCCATTTTAAATGAACTTTATAATCGATGTGCTGAAGGCCCTTTAGATTTAAGTGGCCACGTTGAAATTACTAATTTATATAATAATATTGATGATGAGGAAAAAGGAGAATTTATCGCTAAATTTGATCCTAGGTTTTTACTTGAATGTTATACCGTTGAAAAAAATGAAGAATTAAAAGAAATTATTGCTAAAACAATTATTCAAAAAAGTAAGGAAGCCTTTGACTTTATAAATTATATCGGAATATATAAATTTTTAGCACTTCCTGAAGAAGATCTTACGAGAATTCTATTTAATGTATCTCCTGATATACCTATTCGTTTATTCATGTACAAACCTAGTAAAATATTAGAACAAGTTATATTAAGAAATGTGGCTAAAAATCCTTTTTCTTTAAATACAGCTGAAGATATTGATGAGCTTGTATATTCTTTAGGCACATCAGCACGCGAAAAAGTTAACATTAATTTACAGGGCTTTTTAAATGATATTAAAGCTCAAGATGTGCGCCTTTATGAACTTTTTAAAAGAAATGATTCATATTCAGTATTAAAATTTGTCGAAAGGTATAAGATGGGCTTTTTTGCTGATGAATTAAGATATAATACTTTTGTTAATTTACTTACAAAATATCCTTTTATAACCATAACTATTAATTATGATATTTTAAGTCCTGAACTTATAAATTTAAATAGTCATTTTCTTGATAAGATAGTTAAATATCCTGATGTTCAAGCAAGAATAATTAATATTAAAACTACTAAAGCTAAGTCATATCCCATATTTCTTAAGCTTCTTAATCATATTTGTGCTGATGAAGACCGGATATTTGATAATAAGATGGTAATATTACTTGCTTATTTTGAAAAAAATGAAGTTTATTATGATCATGAATTAAGTAGTGAAGAGTTAGAAAATCTTTTAAGATATATTTTCTTATCTTCTAAAGTATTTAAATTTTCAGAAGACTCTTTAACTGTCGAGGGTGTAGATCCTTTAAAATATAGTGAAGAGATTTTGCAAATTTGTGATAGAGATATCCAGAAAGCTAATTCAGTAATCGCTATCAAAAATGCTATTTTTAAAAAGTATTTTGATATAACTTATGAAGATGCCAAAGTATTTTTATATACTTTTGATAATGATTTAGCGGATCTTGCTTTAGATGAAGATGTTTTATTATTTGTCGATAATATTCGCAAAATTGTTGATCTTAAAAGTGTTCCATCTTTACTTAAGATATATCAAACGTCTTCGCCAAGATACAGTATTAATGATATGTTTATAATCATTAATGAACTTCAAAAAGCGTTTGCTAAAAAAATTAATGATGGTCTTACGAAAAAGACTGAAGCAGGAATGCAAATTCCCATTGGCGGAGAAATGATAAGGGTTATTGATGCAGGACTAAACTTTAAAATCCTAACGCACTCAACAAATGCTTATTCGGCGATGCCAATGATTGATGATGATTATGATAAATCTTGGAATTTAGGTAAAAATCTTATTAACCATGGCATATGTACATCTTTAGTAACGGATACATGTTTAGGTTTTACCCCTTTAAAAGATGCTAGATATGGTGTAATATTTGGCTTTAATCATATAGCTATGAATGCTATAACTAACATGGGACCTTATGATTTAGTTTCGGTTAATAATGGCTATCTTCTTGATGCTACGCGAATACCTAAGTTTATGACTGTTGAAAGTATGGAAAGAAATACGCGTCATACTCATAATGAAATTGTTTTGGAACGAACTAATTTAGAAAATAATAGTACAATATATATTCAACCTGATTATGTCATCATAACAAGTGAGATGAGCGAAAACCAAAAACAAAACTCTTTACTGGCTTCAAAACAAATGAATAAAGGTAAGGGCATTCCTATATTATATATTGATATTGCTAAGATTATCGCTAATAAAAAAGAAACTATTTTATCTTTATTAGCTGATTTTACTAAAACTAAAGATATTAATACCTTTTCTAAAGCCTTATCTATATATGAAAGTATTAAATGTACATCATTTAATATTCAAAGTTATGATTTTATTGCCACAGAGGATATAGATAAAATTATTACTGAGTATATTGAGTATGCTGCTAGCCTTACTAGTGATGAAAAAATTGCCAGATTACAAGACCTTGAAAAAGCGTTAGATAGGGAAAAAGCTAAGTTTGACTTAATTGTTGATTCCGGTAATAGATATAAATCTTTTGACATAAATTATGTTGGTCATATTGAAAATATTTATAATCAGCTAGCTTCACTTAGTTTAGAAAATGACATAGACCGCTTAAATGAATACATGATAATTTTTGGCAAAACCACAAATGGTTTACGTTCTCACGGTGAACCTCATATGCTGAGAGTAACAATGCTAGCCCAAAAAATAGCTGAGCTTTTGGGACTTGATGAAAAAAGTTTAATGATTATTATTGAAGCTGCTAAAAACCATGATAAAGGCAGAAATAACGATGGCCAAAACAAAGGCCATGCTCAGAAAAGTGCTATGCTATATAAAGCGTCATCATCTTTTGATGAGGCTACGACTAATAAGATATGTGCTATAATTGAATATCACGAAGAACCTGATAATGAAATAACTAGGGAAGCTCTTTTTGATAAGTATCATATTCCTTTAGAAGACCGAAGTGATCTCGAATTATTATGTGCAGTTGTAAAAGACGCAGATGCTTTAGATAGGGTAAGATTTATTAATTCGCGAGCTTCTTTAGATGTTAAGAAGTTAAGACTAAAAGAAAGTAAGTTACTTATTAAATATGCCAAAGAATTATTGGCTAAAACCCGTGAACTTAATGAAAAGGAGGATTTAAGTGCTACCATTAAATCTTAAAGAAAAAATTAGAGAAACAACTAAGATATTAACTAAAATTATAAGTGATAAAAACGATGAGAAAAATTGACAATTTAAAACCTCTATGTTAAAATATGCCTCAATAAGGGGGTAAATATGGACATCGGTATAAAAGATATTATAACTTTAGATAATACTAAACAATATTTAGTAGCTAGTAAAGTCTCTTATAAAGAAGATGAATATTATTATCTAATTAATATTAATAATGCTAAAGATATCATGTTTTGTTTTGAAGATGAGGGTACTTTAGTGGAACTAGGCTATAAGAAATTATTAGCTCATTTGATTCCACTTTTATTTAAGGAAGCTCGTAATGCTTCATACATTCATAAAGGTGTTTCGGCTCTTGCATAATAAATTTAACTTTTCAATTAAAGCATAATAAATTTATGTAATATTTGCTAGACTTTAGAATATGGTTGTGGTATAATGTTTGCAGCCCAAAAGGTATGTAATCCGCTTACTTATTAGTAATGATTGCAGGTGATAATTTTTAGAAAGAGGTGAAATAATGGCTAATTTAGTTGATAAAATCAACGAAAAGCATATCCGTAAGGATATTCCAGAATTTCGCGTAGGAGATACTGTTAGAGTAGATGTTTGGGTTAAAGAAGGAAAAAAAGAAAGAATCCAAGCTTTTGAAGGACTAGTAATAGCTAAAAAGGGCGGAAGCGTATCAGAGACTTTTTCTGTTCGTAAGAAAAGTGGTACTGTAGCGGTAACAAGAATTTTTCCTGTTAATGCACCTACTATTGATAAGATAACAGTTATTAAGAAAGGTAAAGTTAGAAGAGCTAAGCTTAACTTTATCAAGAAAATGCGAAAAGAATATAAAGTTAAGGAAAGAAATTAATCTTTCCTTAATTTTTTTATGCCATAAAATATCTAGGCATGGTATAATATTAAAGTAGCGTGCAAATAAAATAAGAAGTGAGGAATATATTTTGAAATTCATAAAAGAACTTTTACCCTATGTTATTATTGTAGTGGTTGTTGTATTAATTCGAAGTTTTATTATTACTCCTGTAAGAGTTTCAGGAGATTCTATGGAAAAGACATTATCAGATGGTTATATTATGCTACTTTATAAACTAGGTTCTATTGAACGGGGCGATATTGTTGTTATCGATAAGAGATATGCTGGTGATGATGATATTATCAAAAGAATTGTAGGCCTTCCTGGTGAAAAAGTTAAGTGTGAAGACTCCGTTATCTATATAAATGATAAAGTATATAAAGATACTTACGGTTATGGGTTAACTAATGATTTTGCGGAAACAACTTTAAAAGATAATGAATATTTTGTTTTAGGGGATAACCGCATTGTATCTAATGATTCTCGATATTTAGGCCCGGTTAAAAAAGAATATATTAAAGGAACCTCTAATATAATATTATTCCCTTTTAATAAAATTGGTAAAGCTTAAGTATGTTAAATATTGGGTTAAAAAAAGATCGATGTAATTATTTAAATAACCTTTTAAATAATTATGAACAGATGAAAATAATATGTGCATATGGTGCTAATGATAGGGCAAAAGTCGTCCAAATTATTAGTAAAATAATTAAATATGTTGTTTTAAATTATCGTAATGATGAAACTATTGGTAGTCTTCAGCATATGCTTGCTAATATATCTGATATTGATGTAGCTTATGCGCAGGTTTATCAAGATAAAAGACCACCAAGATTTTTTAAAAAAGCAAATACTTCTTTGCCATATGAATTAGATGCTGACATCCGGCCTCTTGATTTAATAGGGCTTAATTTACCTTCTTTTTCTTTTATCGAAAAAATATGTGAAGATAATAAAAGAGTTACTAACTTATTAAATGAACGTACTGAGAAAAGAGAAAAGACTTTGAGCACTTTAATGGGCTTTGATATTGCAGCTTTTACTTATCAAATAGAAGAGGTTGTTTTATTAGATGAAAACTTTGCTTATGCTGGTGATAACCTAACGGGGGATGTTAATGATGACTTTCATGCTTTATACTGTGATGAGCGATATCAAGATAATAGCATTTTAAATAATGATTATCAGGCTAATTTACAAAGCATATTAGACGCTCGCGATATATCGCTTGTTAAAAAAGGAGGCTTATATTATATTGAAAATGGGCGTCATCGGCTTTTATATTTATTAGCTAGGGAACAAACGGTTGCAATTAAGGCCAACGTAACCAAAAGAATTGAAAATGAAGAATTTAATAGGATATTAATAGATTTACATAATGTAATTGATTTTATTGTTCTAAAAGATAATCCTTACCAAGATGATGAAAGAATATGTATTATACATAATGGAAATTTATATGTTATAAATAATATTACGGATTTACAGTCGTTTGCTGAATATTATCCTCATTATCCATCATTAATGCCTTTTGTAAAACAAAAGATTGATAGTAGCATTATAAGACAGTTCATAACGGATATTACTAATTATTGCCTATATAATAATATTAATATTTTAGAACTTTCTTTTACTGATTTAGTTTTGGCCATGAAAATAGAAGCAACTAATAATTTTTATGAAGCCTATATGATAACTTGTAGTATTAAAAATAATGTTTTAACTAAAGAAAAATTAAAAGAACTAGACAAAGAAGCTTTAAAAAGATAAAATGAAAGTGGAGGAGATTAAATGAAATCTAAAGTATATTTTACAAAAGATATTACACCAGAAAATTTAATTCGCATATATGAAAGTTTAGGTTTGGAGTTAAAAGGTAAGATTGGTGTTAAAGTATCAACCGGGGAAGATGGGGCAAAAGGTTATTTAAAAGCTGATTTAATTGGTCCATTTGTTAAAAAATTAAATGGCACTATTATTGAATGTAATACTGCCTATGCTGGAGCAAGAAATACGGCAGACGATCACATGAAAGTAGCTGAAAAACACGGATTTACTTCTTTTGCGGATGTCGATATTATGGATGCTGACGGGGAATTTAAAATTCCTGTTGAAAATGGTAAACATTTAAAATATGATATCATTGGTAACAATTTTGCTAATTATGATGCAATTGTCAATCTTGCTCATGCCAAAGGTCATATGATGGGTGGCTTTGGCGCTTGTCTTAAAAATCAATCAATTGGGATTGCTTCGCGAAATGGTAAAGCCTATATCCATAGTTGTGGGCAAGACGAAAACCCTGATACAGCCTGGGGAAGAAAATTTGAACAAATTGATTTTATTGAATCGATGGCCGAAGCTGCCAAGGCTGTTGCAGATTATTTAGCTAAAAATAATAAGCAAATTGTTTATATAGCGGTCATGAATTATTTATCAGTTGATTGTGATTGCGATGCTCATCAATCAGAGCCAGTTATGAGTGATTTAGGGATTGTGGCTTCTTTTGACCCTGTTGCTGTTGACCAGGCTTTTATTGACCTTGTATGGAGCAGTAAAGAAGAAGGCGCTAAATTATTACAAGAAAGAATTGATCGGCAACTTGGTAGAGAAATCCTTCCTTATGCTGAAAAATTAGGCTTAGGTTCTACGGATTATGAATTAATTGAAATTTAATAAAGATTTTTAAGGCTGATTATTCAGTCTTTTTTATTTCACGAAAAAATCCACCTAAGAAAGATGGATTTTAATTATCAATAATTATTAATTATTACTTGAGCTATTACTTTGAATACTTGCCACAATTTCTAATATTCTATAGATAAGTTCTAATAAGGCAACAACCATATCATTTACATATTGAATATTATATAATTTAAATAAACTTTTTAACATATCTAATTCTTCATCGGTTGCCATGTTATTATTTTTTAAAACTTCATAAGCTTTCTTTTGGGCTTTAATTTCCGTTTTTAATACTTTAATAGACATTACAAATGAAGCTAAATATAAAACTAAACCTAAAGATGTTAATACAATAGTACACGTGAATGATTGACTTTTAATAACTAGGATATCAATTAGCATACCAATAATGATAAGGGGAATGAATGCAAGAGGACCAAAATAAATAAATGGTGTTAATTTAATTCTTGTCTTCATATCAGGATCATTTTCTTTATCCAAAATAGCTAAGCATGATTTTTGGGAAGCCATTGCAAGTGATGATACAGAAGCTTTTTTCCAAGTTAATCTTCTTAATCTAACTTTTTTGAAAAAGTGACTATAACTATTTCCAAAAAGCATTGAACCACTTGATTTAACTTTAATATTTTCAAGACCGTTGTCATCTAAAAGCTTTCTCGCTATATTTTCTCCTGTCATATTTATACTGTTTTGTTTTTTGTTGTACTTATGATATTTAATAGCGAGAATAATTTGAACTACTAAAGCAAATACTGATACAACTGCAAGTAAAATTAAAATAATTCCCATTAAAACGATTATAGTATCAGAGACATTAGTCAAACTATATCCTAGGGTAGTTTCAGCTACTTCTCTAAAAGTTTCTACCATAAAATTTTTACTCCTTTCTATAAATTTATTATACTTTTTTGCGTTTTTTATGTCAATAAATGAGTTATTTTTTCAATTTTTAAAATATCATAATTTAATCAAAATAATGTATTAGTTTATTAATTTTACTCCATATTATTTATAGGAGGAAAAATGACACAAAAAGAACTAGCCTATATGGAAGATGCTATTAAGCATGAAGAAAATTTAGCATTAATAATTAAAGAATCAATAAATCTTTTAGATGATGAAAACTTAGTATCTTTTATGCAAAAACAAATGGATAATCATACGGCAATGCAAAAGAAACTAACAATGTTATTGGAGGAAAAAGCTGATGAATAATAACTTAATAATGGAAAACTATCTATTAAATTTAAAAAGTACTGTTGAAGTATTTGTTCATGGTACTTTAGAAAGTTCTAATGAAGACGTAAGAAAAGCCTTAAAAAAAGGTTTAGATATGATTATGCAAGCTCAAGCTGATACCTTTGATACGATGGCTGAATATGGTTGGTATACGGTAGAGAATATTAAAGCTAAAGATATTGTAAAAACTTTAAATAAACTTCAAAGCAATAATTAAGTAGACTTAAGGGTTTACTTTTTTCTTGTCTAATTATTTGCAAGTAAACTAATAGTATGTTTAAAAAATATTAAATTATTGCTATATTTATAATGAAAAAAGGAGTTTGTATGAACCAAGAAAAGATAGGAAAATTTATTGCCGAGTGTCGTAAAGAAAAGGGCTTAACGCAAGAAGCTTTGGCTGAAAAGTTAAATATAACTAAAAATGCTGTGAGTAAATGGGAACGGGGCTTAAGCTTTCCCGATGTATCCTTATTTAAAAAGATATGTAAAGAACTTGATATTAGTTTAGAAGAGCTTATTAATGGTGAAAAAGATAATAGTGATAAGGCCAAAGAAAAAGCTATGGTTTCGGTTTTAAAGGAGAAAAATAAAGTCAAAAAGAAAGCAGGCCTTATTTTAGCAATCCTATCGATAATTTTTATAGCAATTATATTAGGCCTTGTTTATTATCACTTTAATTTACAAATTAATTTAGTAAGTGGTTATGACTACTTGTATGAAGATGCTATAAAATATATGAAGAAAGATGACTTTGCAAATGATAAGGATGCTGGAGAAAATGATTTTAATGTTTTCTATAGTTATTATGGGTTTGGTATTGAAGAAAAAGGGGATTATAAATATGCGTATATGTGGATATATTCATCATCATATTTCATTGAAGGTAGTGAAACTTTAACATTAGGCTCTGCTAAATCTCTTCCTTGTAAAGCTACTTTTAAAGACGATAAACTTGTTAATATTGAATATCCTAAAGATGGAACATACTACGAACCATCAATTAAAAAAATATTTCCTAAAGTTATTGCCGAGCAAATATTAAATTTCGATAAAAGTAAAAATATCAATAAATTATACAAAGAAATAGATGATAGAAAATATAAATATTATGATTATTTAAACTTAGATATGAGCAAACTTACAATTGATGATATTGCTTACGATGATATGATATTTTATATAAAAATTGGTGATAAATCCTGCGTTCCAGTTTTATTAACGGTTTATAAAGATAATCGCTATACCTTATCTACCGCATATTATACTTGTAAACCATGGCAAACTTGTACTCTAGCTTTAAGGTATTCTAAAGTTGAAGAGGGAACTTATGATTATGATGTAATGCAAATCATAAAACATAGTGTTGATGCTAATAACCTCCAATTTCCGATGGATAACTTGCCAAAATATGAAATTCATTCCGGTACTTCATGGCAATTTATCACAGATGATGATAATAAATATTTAACCGAATTTTTAGAATCTATTAATGTTGATTTAAATAGGTGCGCTGAACCGGAATATAAGGATTAACCAAATATGAGGAGTAATCCTCTTTTTTTGCAACCTTTTAACTCTTTAATTTGTTATTACAGTGAAAGTACTTTTTAAGGAGGCGGAAGAGGGATAATGAGTTTATAAGAGTCTACCATTTATTTAAAAATGACATTTTAAGACTTGCATATAGCTATACTAAAAATCTATCTGATGCTGAGGATATAGCGCAAGAAGTCTTTATTAATCTTTATGATAATTTTAATATATTTACGGATGATGAATCGATGAAAAGATGGTGTATTAGGGTAACAATTAATAAATGTAAAAATTTAAGACTATCTTCATGGCATAGGAAAATTAATTTTATTACTGAAAAAGATGAAAATACCATATCTTGTAGGAATGAAGATACTAATGATATAATTGCATCCTTATTTAAGCTTTCATCTAAATACCGAATAGTTATTATTTTACATTATTACAATGGCTATAAAGTAAAAGAAATAGCCAGTATTTTAAAAATAAAAGAATCCCTTGTTAAAACAAGGCTTAAAAGAGGAAGAGAAAAGTTGCAAGAAATAATTAAAAAGGAGAATATATGATAAATAAAGAAAATATTAAAAAGGCTTTAGAAAATATTAAAGCAAGTTCTGAACTTGATGAACAAATATTTAAGCAAACAATATATAAAAAAGAAAGCAAATCTTGGCATAATAAGATATATATCAAAGTATTTTCCACTCTAGTATTAGTTTTTCTATTAACAGTAACCACCGTATTTGCTAAAGATTTAATATATAAATATATTTTAAATAAAAAATGGGTAGGGGAGCAATATCATCAATCAATATCTTTAACTAAATCAGTATATATTAATGATGTTAAAAACTATACTTGTGATAATTTTAAAACCTTAAATGATATGGAAAATATTTTAGGAATGAAATTCGTTTTTGATACTTCAAAATATAATGGCGAGATTAATAAGTGTGAAATAAAACTTAATGATGAGGGATATATTGAAGCGGTAAATGTTTCAGTCAAGGATTTCTATGATTATTCCGAAGAAAATAAAGAAATAGATTCACAGTATCGAGATGATTTTACTCAAGATGAATTTTATGCTTGGGAAGCTAAAAGAAAAATCACAAAAGTTTATATTCAATTTATGACGCAATATGCTTCTTTAGAAACTCAAGAAGAATTTAAAGAAATAGAAATAAGTTCAAGTAATGTAGAAACGAGAAATTATGAATTTTATGCCAAAAATATCAATACCGAAGGTTATTATAATCTAACTCCAAGTGAGCGTATACCTATATCTAAAGATGCATTATTTGTAAATAATAATATTTTATATCAGTTTTATGCTAATAGGTCAGTTTCTATTGAAGAACTTCTAGGTATTATATATGAATTTTAATAGTATTTTAAATTTTTAATTTTTAATAAAGCTTAACATGATATAATTATTTTAGAAAGATGGCTAAAAGTTATGGAAGATAAGATTGCAATACTTAAAAAATGGATAGATGAGTCTAATAACATTGTCTTTTTCGGTGGAGCTGGTGTTTCTACCGAAAGTGGCATACCTGATTTTCGCAGTAAAGATGGTTTATATAATCAACATTACAAATTTCCTCCGGAAGAGATATTAAGTCATACATTTTTTATTAATGACCCTGAAGAATTTTATCGCTTTTATAAAGATAAAATGAACTGTTTAAAATACAAGCCAAATATTACGCATAAAACGCTAGTAAAGTTAGAAAAACAAGGTAAACTTAAAGCTATCGTAACCCAAAACATTGATGGCCTACATCAAAAAGCAGGATCTAAAATAGTTTATGAACTGCATGGTAGTGTACTTAGAAATTATTGTCTTAAATGTGGTCACGAGTATCCTGGTGAATATGTTTTCAAATGTCATGGTATTCCCAAGTGTTCTTGTGGTGGTATTATTAAGCCCGATGTTGTCTTATATGAAGAACCTTTAGATGAAAATATAATTGTAAAATCCTTGGAAGCAATTCAAAAGGCCGATATGTTAATTGTAGCAGGTACATCACTAACGGTTCATCCGGCGTGTGATCTTATAAATTATTATATGGGGAATAAACTTGTTTTAATTAATAAAGATAATACACCATATGATGCTAAAGCTAATTTAGTAATTAATGAAAGTTTAGGAAACGTTTTTAGTAAAATCCTCTAAGTTAAAAATTAAAAATATTGATATAAAGTATGCCCTAAAAAAGCATATTTTTTTATGATGTAAAGATGGCTAATATTATGAAGATATGGTAAAATTTAGGTAAGAAACAGGTTTATTTTTTGTTATAGGAGGAGTAAATATGGACGATAGACAAATAGCAGTAGTAGTTAATAATAGTAATAAAAATGTTACGGTAATAGAGACAATAGATGCTATTGCTAAAGCGGGATTTAAAAACGTTTTTGTTCAGTGGTATAACGTAAATTGGGATATTTCTCAAGAAGAACAACTAGCTTATATCAGAAAAAAAGGCTTAAATGTAATTTTTGCCCATTTAGGCTATCAAAATATCAATGATTTATGGGCTGAAAATGAAGCGGGAAATAAATTAGTTGATAGGTTTAAAAAAGATATTAAAATATGTAAAGAAAATAATATTCCTATGGTTATTATGCATTTAACCACGGGTATTGAGGCCCCTATACACAGTGAAACGGGCTTGAAAAGAATAAAAGAACTAGCTGATTACGCTCAAGAATTAAATATGAAAATTGCTTTTGAAAATACTAAAATAAAAGGATACTTAGACTATGTGATGGAAAACATTCCTAATGAAAATGTTGGTATATGTTTTGATTCAGGGCACTATCATGTGCATTTTGATGATGATTTTGCTTTTGCTAAATTTAAAGATAGAATTTTTGCTGTTCATCTTCATGATAATGACAAAAGTGATGATTTACATTTAATGCCATTTGATGGTACATTAGATTGGGAGGAAACTATAAGAAAATTAAAAGCCTGTAATTATACTGGGCCTATAACATTAGAACTTTGCTATCGTTATCAATACCTAAATATGAGTGTAGAAGACTTTTATAAAAAAGGCTATGAAGTTGGGCAAAAGCTTAAAGAATTATTTGAAAATATAAAATAGCTAAAACTGCAAAATTAAAAGGAAAGGAGGAATTTCTTGTGAACAAAGTAGTGAATAAAGGTGCAAATAATCAATATACTAATAGTATTTTTGAAAATATAAAACACGTAGATGAATACGGAAATGAATATTGGTATGCTCGTGAATTACAAAAGGCATTAGGTTACAAAGAATGGAGAAATTTTAAAGTTGTAATTAACAAAGCTATAATGTCTTGTGAAAATAGTTATTTTAGTGTATTTGATCATTTTGTTGAAGTCAACAAAATGATAGAAATAGGTAAAACCGCAAGAAGAAAAATATCCGAATATAAACTTTCGAGATATGGGTGTTATTTAATAGTCCAAAATGCTGATCCAAGCAAAGAAATTATTGCTTTAGGTCAAACTTATTTTGCCATTCAAACAAGAAAACAAGAAATTACTGAGCAAGAATATGATTTGTTATCAGATGATGAAAAAAGATTTTATCAAAGAAAGTTAACTAGACAAGGTAATTATACTCTTCAAAAAGTGGCTTTATCGGCTGGTGTTAAGAATATGGCAGAATTTCATAACGCGGGATATAGAGGTTTATATAATGGTGAAACAGCAGATGATATTTTTAAAAGGAAAAAATTACGTTATAGAGAAGACATATTAGATAATATGAATGAGGATGAACTAGTCGCTAATCTATTTAGAATAAATCAAACGAAACAAAGATTAATTAGAGATAATGTACAAGGCGAAAATAATGCCAAAGCCGTTCATTATGAAGTTGGTAAAAAAGTCCGAAAAGCTATTCAAGATATAGGCGGAATGATGCCTGAAGAAATGCCAACGCCTAAGGAAAGCTTAAAAGAACTTGAAAGAAAAAAACAATTGGAAAATATAAAACAAGGAAATCCTGTAAAAGTTAAATAAATTATGGAAGTGATAGAAATTAATTGCGAAAATAAAAATATGATGATTCTAAATGGCATAAATATTGGCATAAGTAAAATTGAATTAAATAAAAGTGATTATGACAGTGAAACTCTTTGGATGACTCAAAAGGCTATGTCAGAATTATTTGATGTTGAACAGCCCGCAATAGCTAAAGATCCAATAAATATATATAATGAAAAAAATTAGAAAAAAATTCAAATTATTTCAAAATGGAATTAGTTTAAAAAGAGGGAAATAGAAGTGTTAAAAGAAATAAGGTGATTACGACATTTAAGAACATATACGAGGAGATGAGAAAATGGCAAAAGACTTAATTATAAGAAGCAGCAGTGCTGAGTTTATTATTTTTGAAAGACAAAATCATGATAAAGGGATTCAAGTTAGATTTGAAGATGGAGATTTATGGTTGACACAAAAAGCGATTGGAGAATTATTTAACACAACGCGAAATAATATAACAATGCATATTAATGAGATTTATAATAGCTATGAATTGAATGAATCTGCAACTAGTAAGAAATTCTTACTAGTTCAAAATGAAGGAAATAGGGAAGTAAAAAGAAATATTCAATATTATAACTTGGATATGGTAATATCTATTGGTTATCGAGTAAATTCGGATAGAGCAATTCAATTTCGTAGATGGGCAACTAATATATTAAAAGAGTTTTCTAAAAAGGGATATATTATTGACAAAAAAAGAATGGAAAATGGTTCTTTCTTTGATGAAGACTATTATGAATCATTACTTGCGGAAATACGAGAAATAAGAATATCTGAACGAAGATTTTACCAAAAAATAACAGATTTATATGCCACAGCAATTGATTATGATAGTAAATCTCCATTGACAATTAAGTTTTTTAAAAAAGTACAAAATAAAATGCATTATGCAGTTTCTCATCAAACAGCAGCTGAAATTATATACAATAGAGCAGATTCTAAAAAAGAATTTATGGGACTTACTTCTTGGAAAAATTCTCCGGATGGCAAAATTCTTGAAACAGATGTTATAATTGCAAAAAATTATCTTTCACACGAAGAGTTAGAACAATTAGAATTAATTGTTTCTGCATTTTTGGATTTAGCAGAAGCAAGAGCAAAAAGAAACATACCAATGACAATGGAAGATTGGGCAACAAGAATTGATAAATATTTATTATCAGATGACAGAGATATATTAAAAGATGCTGGCAAAATAACACACGAAATTGCTTGCGATAAAGCATTAACAGAATTCGAAAAATATAGGGTTAAACAAGATAAATTATATAAATCAGATTTTGATTTATTAATAGAAGAAAGCAAAATTAGCGATGATAAAAATAAAATTAACATCAATTGACTGATTATGATTTATTTAACCCCCTAGTGAAACCCTTATAAATAAAGGGTTTTCGTGAAAAACAATCTTACACATTTTTATTAAAAAAAGGCTAAAATTACTAAAAATTGATAAAAATACTTTAAAATTCGTTAAATTTATGTGAGGAATTGAAAAGGTGATTACGACATTTAACACTGAATATATTATAAATTAAAAGGAAGTGATTATTGAATGGATAAGAAAAATGAAATGATAGTAAATAATGAAAATGAATTAACAAATATAGAAAACATTTATCAAGATATTCGCAATAAAATAATAGTTGCTAGAGAAAAAATGTTTAAACATATAGATACTACAATGACCGAAGTATATTGGTATGTAGGAAAAATAACATATGAATTATCCGAAAATAGTACAAAAGCAAGTTATGGTAAAAAAATAATAGATGTTTTATCTAGTAAACTTACAAATGAATTTGGAAGTGGTTTTTCTTCTGTTAGTATAAGAAGGATGAGAAGATTTTATGAGTTCTATCCAATTTGGTCGGCAGTGCCGACTGAATTGTCTTGGACACATTTTCAAGAACTAATTAGAATAGATAGAAAAGAAGAAAGAGATTTTTACGAACAAGAAGCAATTAAATCTAATTGGGGTTATAGAGAATTAAATAGACAAATAAATACTAAACTCTATGATAGATATTTAATATCACCAGATAAGAATAAAATAATCATTGAATCACAAAAAAATAAAATTGAAAAACAACCAGAAGAATTACTTAAGACACCATATATTTTTGAGTTTGCGGGTTTAAAAGAAAATAAAAATTATTTAGAGACAGATTTAGAAAAAGCATTGTTATCACATTTGACTGAATTTTTACTTGAATTAGGTAGAGGATTTTCTTTTGTTGCTAGTCAGCAAAGAATAAAAATAGGTACAGAGTATTATTATCCAGATTTAATTTTTTATAATCGTTTAGCAAAATGTTTTGTAATAATTGATTTAAAAATTGGCAAACTTATGCATCAAGATATTGGGCAAATGCAAATGTATGTAAATTATTATAAAAAGACTCAAATGATTGAAGGCGAAAATGAACCTATTGGAATATTATTATGTGCAGATAAAGATGATGCAGTAGTAGAAATGACTTTAGGTGATAATGTGAAAAATGTATATGCATCAAAATATTTAACCTATTTGCCTTCTAAAGAAGAATTGATTAAAATAATAAAAGATGAGAAAGAATTGTATGAATTGGCAAGAGAAGAAGGTGTAGAAAATGAATGAAAACAATAATGGGGTTAATAAATCCGTAATCAACTGGTTGATTACGTTTTAATTAAGAATACTTCTAAAGACTTATAAAATAAGGAAAAATTCAAAAATGTATCTTGCATATTTTGGATGAAAATAACTAAAAATTGATATAAAATAGCAGAAACGGTTAAAAATATGCGTTTTTTTGCTAAGAAGTAGAAAGGTGATTACGAAAGTTAAGAACATAATAAAAGAGGTGACGATAATGAAAAATAATTTATAAGTTACAACTCATGACTTTTTGATATATAGAGATGATGATAATAATGTTAAAGTAAATGTTTTATTAATTAATAAAGATATTTGGTTAACACAAGATTTGATTGCAGAATTATTTGGAGTTGCTAGAAGTACTATAACAGATCATATTAATAATATTTTAAATTCTGGTGAATTAAAAGAAGAAACTTTTGTCGGAATTTCCGACGAAAGTACAGGTGGAAGAAAACCTAAATTATATAATCTCGATATGATTATTGCTGTTGGATATAGAGTTAATTCAAAGAAAGCAACAAATTTTAGAATTTGGGCAACTAAAGTTTTAAAAGAATATCTAATTACTGGTATTGTAATGGATGATAAAAGAATTTTATAAAAATGAGTCGGAAAGTGAAGAAATAAACAGAGGAGCAATTATATATTCCAAAACTTTGACAAAAGCAAAAACAGAAAAGTAGAATAATAAATTTTTAGGTTTAACTATGCAAAGTGAAAAAGAGAAGCAAAGGAAGTGATTTAAATGGACATTCGACAAAATCAGACAAATATTAATTATTACCCCGGCCATATGGCAAAAGCTAAAAGACAAATTATAGAAAATATTGACTTAATAGATATTGTCTATGAACTTGTTGATGCTAGAGCCCCATATTCAACTAAGATAAATGATATTGAGGATATTATTAAAAATAAGCAAAGAATATTAATTATGACCAAAAAAGATTTATGTAATATGGATATGACTAATAAATGGTTAAAATATTATGAAAATAAAGGTTATAATGTTCTAGCAGTCAATTTAAAAGATGATAAAGACTATAAAAAAATTGTTGATTTAACGCATGAGCTTACAAGTTACATTCAAGAAAAAAGGGCAGGCAAAGGTCTTAAAACTAAAGAAATAAAAGCTTTAGTAATCGGCATTCCCAACGTAGGAAAAAGTAGTCTTATAAATAAAATGGCGGGCAGAAAAGTAGCAAATGTCGAAAATAAACCTGGTGTAACTAGACAACTTAATTTTTTAAAAACTAATTTAGGTATTACTTTACTTGATACTCCTGGTATTTTATGGCCGAAATTTGAAGATCAAGAAATAGCTTATAATATAGCAGTTTTAGGCTCAATTAAAAGGGAAGTTTTAAATATTATCGATATTGCTTTACATTTACTTAATATTTATCACACTAATTTCATAAATGTTTTAGAAAATATATATGCTGTTTCAGGTAACACTGACTTAGAGATAATGGAAAATCTTGCCAAGAAATGGGGGTTCATAAAAAAGGATGAAATCGATTATTATAAAACTTCGGAAAGAATACTTAATGATGTTGCAAATGGAAAGGTAAATAATATAACATTAGATATATGCAAGTAGATTTATTAGAATATGAAACAAAATATCACGCTTTAGGTTATGAATATATCGCGGGCACTGATGAAGCTGGTCGGGGTCCTTTGTGTGGTCCTGTTGTAGCTGCGGCGGTTATTCTTCCTAAAGGCTATAATCTACCGGGGCTTAACGATTCAAAACAATTAAGTGAAAAACAGCGAGAGAAATTTTATAAAATTATAATGGCTGAGGCCTTAAGTGTAGGGATTAGTGTCATTGATAATAATGAAATAGATCGCATAAATATTCTTGAAGCTAGTCGAAAAGCCATGCAAGAAGCCATTAATAAATTATCTATTAAACCTGATTTTGTCTTAACTGATGCCATGGATATTCATACGCCTAATCATTTAGCTATCATAAAAGGGGATGCTAAAAGTCTTTCTATAGCGGCTGCTTCTGTTATTGCCAAAGTTACGCGTGACCATATTATGTACGAATATGATAAAATGTATCCAGAGTATGAATTTGCTAAGCATAAAGGCTATCCTACCAAAAAGCATCTTGCAAAATTAGAAATGTATGGTATATTAAATATTTATAGGAAAACATATAAGCCAGTTCAAAAATTTGTTGAAAGGAGCAATAATGAAATTACTCAAAAATAAGATGTTACAAAGTTTTAGTATACAGTTATGGTCATTATTATTAATTGAAATAATATTTCGTTTAATTAATGGCTATCCAGTATTTAACTATTCTTTATTAAGAGTATTTCTTTTTAGTGCTATATTAGCTACTATTATTAGTTATTTAACTTCATCTTTAAAACCTAAAAAGATGATCATTATTAACTTGATTTTAGTCTTTATATATAGTTTTTATAGCTTTATTCAAATTGGTTATCTTAATTATATGGGCTCTTATATGTCTACGGCTGTATCTTCTCAGTTAGGAGCAGTTAGTTCTTATATACCGGAATTTATTAAATCCTTAAAACCTATTTTTTACTGTGAATTTATCCCATTTACTATTCTTTTAATTTTAATAGTTATTATAAGTAAGTTTAATAATAAAAAAACAAGTTTATTTCATTTAAAAAAACATTATACTCATGAAAATACGATTATGCTTATTACTGCAATGATTGGCGTATTAAGTTTTGGTATGCTTTATTATAATTTTTTAGATGATCGTTATATGCAAGATGAGCAAGCTATATCTTTACGTAAATTGTTTGCCTCCGGGAGTCAACCGGGATTATATATCAAAGAATTTGGGATTATGCCTTATAGTATAATTGATCTTAAAAATAAAATTGTCCCGTCCGAAGTTACGTTAGATACTGCTCAAGATACTTTTATAGCCGTCAATGAAACAAGAAAATTTGATGATAGCTCTTGGCTTGAGGTAATTGCTAATGAAAATGACAGTATCTTAAATTCGCTTAATAATTATTTTATTAGTCAACCAATCTCGAGTACTAATGATAAAACGGGGTTTTTTAAAGACAAAAATCTAATTGTCATTATGATGGAGTCGGTTAATGATATTATAGATAACCCCGAATATTATCCTAATTTTGCTTATTTAAAAAATAATGGTTGGTATTTTGCGAATCATTTTTCACCTCGGAGTAATTGCCCAACTTCAAATAATGAATTTTCTTCTTTAACGGGCTTATATGCTGATAGTAATATATGTACCGCGAATATATATGAAGATAATACATATTATGAGTCTTTATTTAATTTATTTAATAATGCTGGTTACTATGCTAATAGTTTTCATAACTACTATAATAAATATTATGACCGCGAGATATATCATCCTAATCTAGGTTCTGATAAATACCATAATGCTTCCGATATGGGTTTGGAGATTTCGGATTTTGATTATGATTGGACATCTGATGTTGACATGATGGAGTATTATTTGCAAACATTAGATAGTGAAGTTCCTCGTGGTAGTAACTTTATGAGTTTTATTATTACCGTAACTTCTCATGGCTCTTATGAGTATCCATCTTTATATGGCGATATGTATTTAGACATGACGGAAAATACCGATTATTCAATGCCTATTAGAAGATATTTATCAAAATTAAAAGTAGTTGATAATGCTTTAGGTACATTAATAGATGGCCTTAAAGCTAAAGATCTTTTAGATGATACTATTATTGTTCTTTATGGTGATCATTATCCATATAATTTAGGAGATGATTTATTAAAAGAAGTTTTAACCAGAGATATAGATAATTATGAAAGAGAAAGAACCCCTCTTATAATTTATAATCCGGGGTTAGAAAAGCAAGAATTTACAGAATACACAAGTTATTTGAATTTAACGCCAACAATAGCTAATTTATTTGCTTTAGATTTTGATCCCCGTTTATATGTTGGTGAAGACTATTTTAGTGATGAATTCGCAGGTATTGTGACATTCCCAGACTTATCATGGCTTAATAAAGATTTATATTATGAGTCAACCACAGGAGAAGTAACGTATTTTAGTGATAAAACGTATACTTCCGAAGAAATAAAACAAATTAATCAAAAAATTTATAATAAAAATAATGCATCAATCTTAGCCGTAAGGTATAATTATTTTGCCTACCTAGAAGATGCTCTAAAAAAATATGAGAAAGAGGTTGAAAGCTAATGAAAAATGTTATTATTGTTGAGTCGCCTGCGAAATGTCGAACTATTGAAAAATATCTAGGCAGTAAAGATTATGAAGTGATTTCATCGAAAGGTCATATCCGTGATTTAGCTACATCCGGTAAATATGGCTTAGGTATCGATATTGAAAATGGATTTAAACCGACATATGAAATTATTAAGGGTAAGAAAAAAGAGGTAGCGGCCCTTAAAAAGATTGTCGCAAGTGCTGATCACATTTATCTTGCTACCGATCCAGACCGTGAAGGAGAAACAATTTCCTGGCACTTATATGATGAATTAGATATTAATGATAATAAATATGATCGGGTTGTATTTAATGAAATAACTAAAGACGTTGTTTTAAATGCTCTTAAAAATCCTCGCCGAATTGATATGAATTTAGTGCATAGTGGGGAAACCCGTAGATTTTTAGACCGGATAATTGGCTTTCGTTTAAGCAAATTAATGCAAGCTAAAACTTCGGGAAAATCGGCAGGGAGAGTACAAAGTATTGCCTTAAAATTAATTGTTGATCGCGAAAGAGAAATCCTAGCTTTCATTCCTAAAGAATATTGGACAATTGAAGCAGACTTTAAAAATTTTGTGGCAGTTCTTGATACCTATCACGAAAAGCCGGTAGAAATAAATACCGAGGATGAAGCTGAGGTAATTTTAGCTAAACTTAGTAATGATTTTATTATTGAAGACATCGAAGAAAAAGAAAAAAATCGTAGTTCAAAAGAAGTATTTAGAACATCCACTTTACAACAAGTAGCGTCATCTAAATTAGGTTTTTCTGCTTCAAGAACTATGAGTATTGCTCAAAAGCTTTATGAAGGTATTGATATGGGTAAAGACCATGCCGGGCTTATTACCTATATGCGTACAGACTCTACGAGAATTTCTGATGAATTTGTTAAACAAGCTTTTGGTTTTATTAATGAAAATTACGGAAAAAATTATGTTGGTTATGTCAAAAAAGGTAAGAAAGTTGAAAATGTTCAAGATGGCCATGAAGGTATAAGACCAACTTCCATTAATCGTAAACCAGAAGATGTGGCTAAATATTTAACAGCTGAAGAATTAAAATTATATAAATTAATTTATGCAAGAGCTTTAGCTTCTTTAATGGCTGATGCCAAGGTTCTTGCTACAACGATAAAACTTAATAATAATGATTATATTTTTAAGGCTACTGGTTCAGTTCTAACTTTTGATGGTTATTTAAAAGTCTATGGCGAATACGAAGATCAAAATGATACATTATTGCCTGATTTAAAAAATGTTAAAACAATATCTACCAAGAAAATTGATAAATTACAACACTTTACTAAACCGCCTGCTCGGTATAGTGAAAGTTCCCTTATTAAGGAACTTGAAAGTCTTGGCATTGGTCGTCCATCAACTTATGCTACTATAATTGCAACTATTAAAGACCGGGGCTATGTTAATATTGAAGATAAAAAATTTGTTCCTACTGAGGTTGGTTTTGAGACAACTGATAAACTCCAAGAATATTTTTCATCAATCGTTAATGTTAAATATACTGCCAATATGGAAGATGATCTTGATAAAATTGCCGAGAATAAAGCTGATTATATTAAAGTCTTAACGGACTTTTATGATGGCTTTGCTCCTCTTGTGGATAATGCCTTTAAGAATATGGAGAAAAAAGCTCCAGAACAAACGGGCGAAATGTGTCCTGAATGTGGTAATCCTTTAGTAATACGCAAAGGCCGGTATGGTCAATTTGTTGCCTGCTCTAATTATCCAGAATGTAAATATATTAAAAAAGAAGAAAAAGAAAAAATTGTTATATGCAAATGTCCTAAATGTGGTGGCGATATTATTGAAAGAACAACTAAGAAAGGTAAAACTTTCTGGGGTTGTAGTAATTTTCCTAAATGTAAATATGCTTCATGGTATAAGCCTACTGGTGAAAAATGCCCAGTATGTAATGATCTTTTAGTCGATAAAAATGGCGATATAATTTGTCCTACTTGTACTAATGATGATAAAGGAAAGTAATGCAATACTTTCTTTTTATATTTTTATGATAGCAATTGACAAAAAGGCAATTTTTTAATTATACTTATAGAGTAAGAGTAGAAAGGTGGTACAGGCTATGGCAATGGCATTTTTATCAAAAGAAAATTGTATTGTGGCGGAAAATGCTAATAATAATTTAGAAAATATTCCGGCGAAATTACGAACTTGTGCTGATAATTTTCGTAATAGTATTAATACTGAAAGTCTTAATAAGCTTCTTGAAAGTTCAGAAGAAAAGCAAAAAGTCTCAGCTAATCTATTGAAATATTGTGACTCTATCGAGCAACTAGCTTTAACTTTAGAAAAATTACATCAAACAGTAGCTTCTTTAGTTCTTAATTCCCGAAGAGCTATTCGCACAAATTATATGGAGGATAATCATGACTAGTGATATGAGCCTTGAAGAAATTAAAAATAATATCATTAATAATAAAAATGAACTTTTAAATATTTTAAATCTCCTAAGTAAAGAAGACCAAAACGGGATTTTAGATGTCCTTATCCAAGTTTGCGGGGCAAATTCATCTTTAGGAGTAGCAATTAGCGATTTAGTAAGTAAAGTAGGGCAAGCGCGCAGTAATGTTATTTTAGAACTTGATAATTTAATAAATATTATCAGTGATAGTTCTAATATTAATAATTAAATATCATAAATTATGCTAGTTATTACTAGCTTTTTTTTATGGTGCATGAGATAATGAAACTATGAAGTATTTTATAAGAATAATGTTATCCATACTTACTATTATAATTGCCCTTTTTTTAATCATTGCAATTTCTTTTTTTATCCAAAAGAGTAAAGGGCATACCCCTTATTTTCTGAATTATACGGGATTTATTAATACAGGTACAAGTATGCTTCCTACTATTGAAAAAGGGGATTTAGTTATTTTGAAAAAACAGGAAACTTATGAAGTAGGAGATGTTATTGCCTTTGAACGTGACGGCATAACAGTTACTCATCGCATTATTGATAATAAAAATGGCATATATAAAACCCGGGGAGATAATAATCAATTTACTGATGGAAGCTCCGTTAATAATTTAAGTGTTTATGGTAAAATGGTTATAACTATCCCGAAAATGGGTAATGCTTTAAAATATTTCTATAATCATAAAACCCTTATATTTGGCATTTTAGTAGCTCTTATCGGAGGGTTCATTGGTATAAATGTAGGACTTAAATATGTACGCAAAAATAATAATTGAATATCCAATTAAGACATTAGATAAATGTTTTACTTATCTTGTCCCTCCTGATATGGTTAATGATATTAAAGTCGGACAAAAAGTTTTAGTTCCTTTTGGGAAAGGGATTGTTTTTGGCATTGTTTTAGAACTTACAAATGATACGCCTGAGTTTGAAACTAAAACGGTTTTGCGGATTGATAATAAAGATATATATTTAAATGAAGAGCAACTTGAACTTGGTAAATATTTGCAAGAAAAAACTTTATGTACCTTAATAACGGCTTACCAAACAATGCTTCCGTCGGCTTTGAAGATTAAAGATCAAAGGAAATCTTATGATAAATATGAGACCTTTTATACTTTAAATAAGTCATCTGTAGAAGTAGATAAGTACATAAGGGAAAATGAAAGACGTGCAAAACAAGTAGCAATACTAAATATGCTATTAAAAGGGGATGTTTTAAAAAAAGAAGTTAATTCATCAAGTAGTAAAACCTTAGAAAAATTAGGGCTTATTAAAGAAGTAAAAGTTAAAAAATATCGTTTAAATCAGGCTAATTATCATTTAAGGGAAGAATTAAAACTTACCAAGGAACAAGAGGAAGCCTATCAAAAAGTCGAACTTAATAAATTTTGTACTTATTTGCTTCAAGGCGTTACGGGTAGTGGTAAAACAGAGGTATATATGCACCTTATCTCAGATGTCATTAAAAATAAACAAACGGCTATTGTCTTAGTTCCCGAAATTTCCCTTACAACGCAAACAGTAAAAAGATTTTATGATCGTTTTGGCGCTGATGTAGCGGTTTTTCATAGTGGGCTTACTCCGGGCGAAAAATACGATGAATACTTAAAAATTTATCAAGGTAAAGTTAAAATTGTTGTTGGAACAAGATCAAGTATCTTTGTACCTCTTAAAAATTTAGGAATTATTATTATTGACGAAGAGCACTCTGATACTTATCGTCAAGATGCAAATCCCCGTTATTATGCAAAAGATATGGCGTTATTTAGAGCTAAATATCATAATTGTCCTTTGCTTTTAGCTTCAGCAACACCATGTCTTGAGTCAAGAGCTAGAGCAGATAAGGGAGTGTATAAACTCTTAAAACTTACGAAACGGGCTAATAATATGCTTTTGCCGGAAATTAGTCTTGTTGATATGGCTGAGGAGTTAAAACATGGTAATTATTTATTTTCGAAGGTGTTAAAGGATAAAATAGCGCAGAGATTAGAAAATAATGAGCAAACTATTCTTTTTCTTAATCGCCGAGGATTTTCAACCTTTATTACCTGTGCTTCATGTGGCTATACATATAAATGCCCTAACTGTGATATAACACTTACTTATCATAAAACTTCAAATAACTTACGTTGTCATTACTGTGGTTACACCGTTAAAAAAGATGATGTTTGTCCTAAGTGTCATGAAAATAGTTTAAATTATCTAGGGGTCGGTACTCAAAAAGTTGAACAAATGCTTAATGAGCTATATAAAACAGCGCGAATTATTCGCATGGACCAAGATACAACAACTAAAAAGGGGAGCTATCAAAAAATCATAGACGATTTTGCCGATAATAAATATGATATTTTATTAGGAACCCAAATGATAAGTAAAGGACTAGATTTTAAAAATGTTACTTTAGTAGGCATTATTAATGCTGATACTTCCCTAAATCTTCCTGATTTCCGCGCCAATGAAAAAACTTTTTCTTTACTATATCAAACCGCAGGTAGAGCTGGCCGAGATAAGAAAAAAGGCGAAGTTATTATTCAAACCTTTAACCCCGATAATAAAGTTTTAAATTTAGTTAAAGAAAACGATTATGATAAATTTTATTTATATGAAATGAATATTCGTCATAAATTAAAATACCCGCCATATACTTATATTTGTTTAATTGTTATCAAGGGGGCAAGTTATGATGATGTAGCAAAAGAAGCGCAAAACATTAAAAGATATCTAATGCCTAAACTTGATAATAAAACAATTATATATGGTCCAACACCTGCGAGTGTTTTCCGCGTTAATAATATCTATCATTTTCAAATAACTATTAAATATACTTTTGATGATAAATTATCTATGGTTTTAAAAGAAATTGAAAATATGTATCCAACAAATAAAAAAATTGAATTAGATATAACTTTTAATCCTGCACGTTTTTGATTGTATTTTTAGTGGTTTTATTTTATAATTAAGAAGATGGTAGGTAACAAAGATGAATAATAAGGGGCAAGCATTAGTTGAGTTTATTATCATTATTCCAGTACTTATTTTAATATTACTGGCGATTATTGATTATTCTAGGATAATTCAGGTTAGAAGTAATTTAGAAAGTATTGCTGAAGAAGTAATTGATGATAAAAACTATGAATTAGATTCTGATATTACCATAAATGAAGTAACAACCGATGGGGAGAGAAGTTATTACTTAAGAAAAAAAGTTGAATTATATTCACCATTTCTAAATTTGGTAATGGATAACCCTTATCCAGTTGAGGTTAAAAGAGTTGTTCATGAATAAGAAAGGTCAGGCTTTAGTCTTTACTATTTTACTTATTCCTATCATTATTATTATCTTTATTGGCACCATTGAAAGCGTTAATATAAATTATCAAAAAAAACGGATAACTAGTAATATTAAAACTATTATTAAATCGTGCTTTGATAAATGTAGTGATGAAGAAATAATGAATTTATTAAAAGAAAATGATATTTCCTATAAAAAGTTAGATATTACAAGAGATAATGATTTGGCAATTAATATTAAAGCCGAAGTTGCTACCATAATAAATGATGATTATATTTTAAATATTTCTTTAGTAGGTACTAAAGATAATGAGAATATAAATATTAAAAAGGGTTAGTTGATGTAGATGAAAAAAGGTAAAAGTATATGCATTTTCTCTACGAAAGGTGGAGTTGGTAAAACCACAACTGCAATTAATCTTGCAGGATTTTTATCATGGCAAAATAAAAAGACTCTTCTAATTGATTTTGATAATACTTCAGGAGCTATTGCCACTTATTTAAGAAAAAAACCAAGTAAAACAATTGCTTCCTGTGAAGAAGACTATATCGGTCATGTCTTTAATAAAATTGAAGATTATGTTACTAAATATAATGATAATATTGATTTTTTAGCCTCTCCTAAAGACCCACGAATAGGCAGTAAATTAGATGTTAATGTTATCCCTCTTATTATTGAAAAAGCAGTTTATTTATATGACTACATAATTATTGATATGAACCATAGCATAAATGAATTTAATTTAACGATTTTAGATAATACTGACCTTTGTTTACTTATGATGTCTAATGACTTAATAGATATTAAAAATACAGCTTCGCTTATTACAATATTTAATGACGCCGAGAAAACTAATTATAAAGTTATGTTAAATAATTCTGTTAATCCTAATAAAAAATATTATAGTTTATTTGATATAAAAAATGCTATTCATAATAATATTGACTATTGTATTAATTCCTCTTTTTATATTTCGTCAATTGATAAATATATTTATGATGGCGATATTGTGACCTTAAATCCTAAAATGGCTAAAATTTACCCGGCTGTTAATAAAGTTTTTACTACCCTTATTAATGATCTTGAGGAGGTAGAGAATGAAAAGTAATCTTTTAAATGAATTTGCTTTTAATAATAAAAATGAACCGCAAGCTAATATTAGTGATTATGAAGTATTTAAAGATAAAGATTTACTTGATATGTTAAGAACTAAGATAGTTGAAAATCTTATTGATAATAAAGTGCCCGAAGGTGTTGATACTTCTGTTTTTATTAATGAACAAATTAATAAAGTAATTGAAGGTTATGATTTAACTACCATCGAAAGAAGTCATTTATTTAACTTAATTGAAAATGAAATTAAAGGTTATGGCCCTTTAACCGAATTACTCGAGGATGATAATATAACCGAAATAATGGTTAATTCTCCTAAAGAAATTTATATTGAAATTGATGGTAATTTAATAAAAGATGATACTATTTCTTTTATTAATAACGCTCATATTATGCGGACTATTCAAAGAATTGTTGAACCTATGGGACGGACAATTGATGTTAATAATCCAATGGTTGACTCCCGGCTTGACAACGGGGCGCGTATTAATGCTATTATTCCGCCTTTATCTACTAAAGGACCCGTTATTACAATTCGGAAGTTTAAGAAACAACTTAATAATGTTGATGAGCTTTTACGCCTTGGAACTTTAACTAGTGAAATGGCTTATTTTCTTGATGTAGCAGTTAAATCTAAATTAAATATTATTGTTTGTGGCGGTACTGGTTCAGGAAAAACCACCTTATTAAATGTATTAAGTACGTTTATTTCCCCTGATGAAAGAATTATCACAATTGAAGACGCGGCCGAATTAAAGCTTTTACAACCTCATGTAATAAGTTTAGAAACCCGGACGACTAATTATGAAAAAAGCGGGGAAATTACGATTCGGGATTTAGTGCGAAACTCTTTAAGAATGCGACCTGACCGTATCATAGTAGGAGAAGTAAGAGGCAAAGAGGCTTTTGATATGCTTCAAGCTCTTAATACGGGGCATGAAGGAAGTTTAACAACTTTGCACGCGAATGGCGGGAAAGATGCGCTTCATCGGTTGGAAACCATGGTATTAATGGCCAGCTTAGAACTACCGGTTAAAGCTATTAGAGAATATATTGAAGGAGCAATAAATTTGGTAGTTACGGTTGACCGTCTTGCCGATGGGAAACGAAAGATTACTGATATTTCTGAAGTTAACGGCTTTCAAAATGATGAAATTAAACTTAATCAATTATTTCGCTTTGTTCAACATGGGTTAACTGAAAATAAAGAAGTAGATGGTACTTTTGAAAAAATGCCTATAAGGCCTAAATGCTTAGATAAAATTATCTCTTATGGATACAAAGATATTGAAAATTATTTTAAATAAAAAGAAAGGATAAATAATGGCCAAAGAACTAGTAAGAACATTATTGCTCGCTATTATTATTACTGGTATTTTTACAATATTGGTTTTTTTGGTTGTAAGACGTTATTTATCTATTAAATTAAATAAGCGTATTAAAAACTATGTTATTAATAAAAAAGAAGAAGATAGTGCTTCATTAGTTGATTTAGTAGTAAATATTTACTTACATATTGCAAGTAAAATGTCCGCTTTTTTTAAAAAACATCACTTATTTACTAAATATTGTCAAAGATTTGATAAGTACTTACTTTATATTCAAAAAGGCGATTTTGATAGTATGGATTTTGTTTCCGGTAAGTTTATTACAACGCTTTTAATTGATTTACTATATATTCTTGTTTTAAGTGTTAAAACTTTGCAATTTAATGGCTGGCATTTTCTAATTATAAATATTATTAGTTTTTTCCTTTTAGATTTTGTCCTTATTATTTTATATAATAGCCGTAAAAAGATTATTGAAGAGCAATTACTTCAAGCTATTATTATCATGAATAGTGCTTTTAAAAGCGGGAAAAATATTTATCAAGCTGTGCAAATAATTAAAAATGAGCTACCTAATCCAATTAAAGAAGAGTTTATGATTATTGCTAAAGATCTTGATTATGGCCTTGATGTTAATGTCATTTTTGCAAGATTTTATGAACGAGTAAAAGTTGATGAAGCTAAATATATAACATCTTCACTTTCACTATTAAGTAAAACGGGAGGTAGTGTAGTTGATGTTTTTGATATGATTGAAAAGAAGTTTTATAACCGCCTAAAGGTGCGTAACGAACTTAAGAGTATGACGGCTACAAGTAAACTTTTGAAAAACTTTTTATGCTTTATTCCTTTAGTATTTGGTATTTTTATTATGATTTTAGATCCTAACTATTTTAAACCGCTTTATTCATCCGTAGTAGGGATTATTGTTTTAAGTATAATAATTATTTTCTACTTACTTTATATTATAATTATTAGACAGATAATGAAGGTAGATGAAGTATGAAGATAAATAAGTTTATAAAAATGCTTTATTCTAAAAGTACGATTAAAAAGACCCAAAAGAAGATTAATCTATTAGGTATAAATGGGAAGATAAATATTAATGAATACTTAGAAGGGAAAATTATTTTTCTGACTCTTATTTTTATCCTGATATTATTTTTATCTACTTATGGTTATTTTTTAGCGCCGATTATTACGGCAGTACTTTATTTCCTATATGATTATATCTTGCTTGATACCCGTATTAAAAAAAGAGCTAATATTATTGAAAAAGAAGCGGTTTTCTTTTTTGAAATACTAGTTTTAAGCTTACAAACGGAGAAAAATTTAAAAATATGTTTAGAAAATACTTGTAATGCTATTGATAGTGAAATTTCAAGTGAATTTAAAGAAGTTTTAAAAGAAGTTAGAATTGGGAAGTCTTTAAATGAAGCAATTAATGACGCTAAAGAAAGAATTCCGTCTAAAAACGTTAATAATATTCTTTTAAACTTAACGGAATCATATACTTATGGAACTAATGTAATTGATACTCTTAATAATCAAATTGAATATTTAACGGATAAAAGATTACTTGATATTAAAGGTAAGATTAATAAAATACCAACCCAAATATCTATTATATCGGTACTATTCTTTGTTCCTTTGATAATGCTATTAATTTTAGGACCGATTCTTTTAAATTATTTTGGCAAGTAATTTTTAAAATATCCACTAGATATTAAGCAAAAACAATTGTAATTAAACTTAATTTTTGATAAACTAAAGAAAATAGGGAAGTGATAAAATGCCAAACATGGATAATGAAAATGGTAATATGGAAAATACAATAATTGAGCTTAACACAACCGATGAAGAAACATCTCTTCTTACTGATACTTCAGAAGCTTTAGAAATATCGGATACCGAGCTTAAGGTTAAAACTATGCCTAAAAGAGCTGAACGAAATAAAAAGAAAAGCTTTAAAGAAAAATGGCATGATTTACCAAAACAAGCTAAGATAGCAATTATAGTTATTCCTATTGTTATTCTTTTAATTGTAATAGGATTATTACTATATTTTTTCGTATTTAAAAAAGATGAAGAGAAAAAACTTGATCCAGACGAAACAATTGTTTTCGAAAAGGGCAATTATAAATACGAAAACGGTTTTTTAATATTTACTGATGATAACGATGAAGAACTTGGTAAGTATGAGTGTAAAGATAAAGATGTTGAAAAATGTTATTTAGCAGAACTATCTAATGAAGATGATTTTGATACTATTCAATATCAAAATGATAAAGGTGAAGAAATTACTAAAACATCTAAAGTCATCTTAAAACGTTATGCTTTTGTCTTTGATGATGATAAAATAACTTTATACGATATTAAAGAAGAAAAGACTCATGGTGATTATGAACTTATTAAAACTGGCGATATCGATAAAAACTATGTTGTAGTTAAAGATCAAGATGATAAATACGGAATATTATCTTTTGAAGCTAATTCATATCATGTTTTAATTCCTTCTGATTATGATTATATTGGTATTATTAATAATCCTTCAGTATTTGTGGCTAAAAAAGATGGTTCTTCTTTCTTAATAGATGATACTAATAAAACCCTTACGGCCAATATGAATGGAGATATTAAAAACTTTAATGCCAAATACGTTTCTTTATCTAATGGTATAAAATATACTTTATATGATTATAAAGGTAATGCTGTCATGGAAGATAGCGATATTGAATATATTGATTTTAAAGATAATTATGTCTTTACAATAAAAGATAATCGTTTATATGCCTTTGATGATAGTCTTTCTAAACTAACAGAAACAGGTATTAAATTAAAAGATGCCGAATACCGTACTATCTATGTTTTTGATGATAAAAATAATTATCAAGAAACTAAAAGTGCTTATACTATAACAAGTGATACTAGTAAAATAATTGTCGAGACTGACGGTAAAGAAAAAGAAATTAATGTTTATGAAGGAGCAATCAGTAAAACTTTGCCATTTGTTAACTATTTTGATGGTTCATTATTCTTTTATGCCGATGAAGAAAAGCAAGATTTAATTGGTAGTTACACTTGCAGTAATAAAAATACTGTAACAAGTTCAACAAAAAGCCTAGATAATTGTTTTATAGCTCAAGCGCAAAACATTGTTAATGATACGGCTAATGTGGGCTTTATTCCAATCATTAATAAAAAATATGCCTTTATAAGAGATACTGGGTCTAATGATAAAGACCAAAAAATTGTTATAACAGATATTGAAAATGCTAAAGTTTTAGGTACTTATCAAAAAGTTGATGTCCTAACAAGAACTGAGAAAGTATCGCATATAGAAAGTTTAGATGAACTTGTTTATGCCCAAAATACAAGTGGTAAATATGGTATTATTGCTATAGATAGTACTACAGCGTCTAAAAAATTAAATTTTGATTATACTAATATAGCTATTTTCAAAAATGATTATATTCTTGCTCAAGATAGTGAATATTATCGTTTATTCCCAATTAAAGAGTTGTCTTCAGAAAATGAAATTATTCGTAGTAAATATCCTATCTATGATTATTCATATGGTAATTTCGTTGTTAATAAAGATAAGAAATATACAGTTTATAATGATAGTGGCAAGATAGTTATTGTTGATTTAGATTATGTTAAACTTGAGTCTGATTTATTAATTGGGGTTAAAAATAATAAATTGAATTTATATTCATATGTTCAAGATGCTACTGGTATACTTAAAACCGCTGTGGATTTAAGTTCAATTAAATATACGGATATTAATGTCGATACTACCAGTGGTTATGAAATTATCATCAAGACTACTGATAATAAAGAAATAACTTATAAATATAGTCGCCAAGGAATTAAAATATCGCAAAATACTAGTGACAATACTACGGAGGATAAACCGGCCAATGGTGAAGTAGAGGGAGATAATACTAGTGAAGAAGAATGATTTTGTCCTACCAATCCTAATCATTCTTTTAATCTTTTTTGTTCCGGCATCAATCTATGGGGTATATAAACATAATGCTAGTGATCTAGATCGTGATAATCCTAAACATCTTTATAAGAAAGATAATAAATTATATTTTTATAGTGATAAAGATGAACTTTTAGGCATATATGAGTGCCAAAAAGCCGAGGTATGTGACCGGGTAACCACGAGTATTGATGATGTTCAAAATGTTTATAATAGTGGCGACTTTGAAATGCTACCTATTTATAATAATAACTTTGTTTTTATCAAAGATAATGACCAAATTTATTATTACATGATTGATAATGCTCATGCTCTTTATAATTTGCTTTTAGTTAAAGATTATGGTTTAGGCTTAAGCGGTAACTTACTAATCGTTCAAGATGAAACCCAAAAATATGGTTTATTTGACCCCTCAACAAGTACTTATATTATTAATCCATCTTATGATTATATGGCTTTAACGGGCGAGGAACTTGATGAAAATAACCAACTAAGTATTGCCAAAATAATTGTTAGAAAAGATGGTTATTATTATTTAATTGATGAAGTTGAAAATGAATTATCGGCAAGGCTATCCAGTCCAATATATACTTATGATGATAGGGCTATTTATACCGTAAATGATTTAGGTAATTATTCAGTTATTAGCTATGATGGCAATCCTCTTTTATTAGAGGAATTTCGTAGCCTTAATTTCTTGGAAAACTGTAATGTCCTAGTTACAACTGATTATATGGTTAGAATATATAATAAAGATTATACTGCTTTATACTATAACGAAAGACATCAAGATAGTGGTATGTCATTTGAAGAAGAAGACAATACTGTTATCATTACTGGGGCCGATGAAAGTGTCCTTGCTACGGTTACGCTAGATGAAGAAAATATAATTAATCTAGAAGAAGAATAAAAGGAAGATAAATGAAAAAAGGGCAAAACATAAAGATGGGTAACAAAAAAGGGTTTACTTTAATTGAGTTAATCGCCGTTATTGTGGTTCTTTCTTTAATAACAACTTTAGCGGTAGTTTCTGTTGCGTCAATTAGAAATAAAGTAAATGAAAGACATTATAATTCATTAGTTAAAACAATTGAAACCGCGGCCCAAAGTTATGCTGAAGAGACGGGGATTACTAAAATGTATGTGCAAACTTTAATTGATAAGGGTTTAGTGCAAACAGAAGATGAAACAAGGCAAATTTATGATCCTAGAGATAATTCGGTACTTAACTGCCAAATTATAAAATATGAAAATGGTATAGCCACTCTTACTAGTGAAAAAAATACCAGTTGTGATGCTTCATTTCTAAGTGATCAAGCTATTAAAATTCAATATTATATAAATTCTGATCCTACCGAAAAAAAAGATTTTGTAAGTGGAGCCGTTATTAACGAAACAATTACATTAACTGTTGTAAGTACGGGACTTATTAATATTAATTTTACGGGAGCTACCTATAGATGGGTAGTACCAACATCTCCTGATAAAATTTATAATTCAAAGGATCTTGTCATAAGTCAAAATAATGTTAATGATACCTATAAAGTAATCGTTACTGTAGGAGACAAAAGTTATACAGCTTATGCTGATGTTAAAATTATAAAATAATTAAGATAGATGGAGAAAGTTAAGCTCCATTTTTTGATGTGTCTACCTTTTATTAGTGGTATAATAAAAGAAATATATGAGAGGTTATAATGAAGAAAATAGTTTTAATTGATGGTAATAACTTAATGTTTAGAAGCTACTATGCAACAGCTTATTCAGGCCATATTATGAAAAATAGTAAAGGTTTTCCAACTAATGCTTTATATGGCTTTATTAATATGATGAATAAAATAATCAATGAAGAAAAACCTAGTTATATCGCCGTTGCCTTTGACATTGGTAAAAATTTTCGCAAACAAGAATTTGCCTTTTATAAAGAAGGCCGAAATGCCACTCCTGAAGAACTTATTATGCAAATGCCCGTGGCTCGTCAACTTTTAGAGGCAATGGGTATTAAATATTTAGAACTTGAGCCTTATGAAGCTGATGATATTATTGGAACACTAGTTAAAATGTGTGAAAAAGATACTGAATTTGATGCTACTATTATTTCTAGTGATCGCGATTTATTACAATTAATTAATTTTGAAACCGATGTGAAACTATTAAAACAAAGTGATTATATTAGATATAATGAAGAAACCTTTAAAAAAGATTATGGTATTGATCCTATACGAATTATTGACTTAAAAGCTTTAATGGGGGATGCGTCTGATAACATACCGGGGGTAAAAGGAATTGGAGAAAAAACGGCCTTAAAATTATTACAAGAATATACTTCTTTAGAAAATCTATATAAAAATATTGATAATATAAAAGGTAGTGTTCATGATAAACTAGTAAATGATCGAGAAAATGCCTTTATGTCTAAAAGAATTGCGACAATTTATAAAGATGTTCCTTTAGAAATTAATTTAAATGACTTAAAGTATGAAGGACCTGATATTAATAAATTAAGAGAATTATATAGTGAATATGAATTTGCTTCTTTAATTAAAAATTTAAATTCTTTAAAAGAGGAGAAAATTAAATATATTGAAGTAAATGATGATATAAATGTTATTTTACAAGATAAAGTTGCTTTATATGTTTTAGCTACTGATGAGATATATACTAAAGCTACCGTAATTGGCGCTTGTGTCTATGATGGCAAATATTATTACTACTTTCCAAAAACTGAAATTAATCGTCTTAAAGAAGTTTTACAAGATAAAACTATAATTACATATGATTATAAGAAAAATTTATACTTGGGTGTTGATACTGCCTGTGCTGATGATATTATGATTTCTAGTTATATTCTTAATTATAATGTTAAAGATGACATAGCAAGCCTAGGAACTATTTTTAGTTATAATATTCTTTTTTGGCCTAATTTAATTAAAGAAAATGATCTTAATAAAATAATTAATAATGGGTGTTTATGTACGAAATTAATCTATGAAATTAATGATGATTTACTTGCTAAATTACAAAAAGAAGATATGCTAGAGTTATATCAAAGTATTGAAATGCCTTTAATTAAAGTTTTATTTAATATGGAAAAAACCGGGGTTAAAGTTGATAGCAATACATTAATTAAGCAAGATGAAGAAATAAGTAAGAAGCTTGAAGAAATTACGCGGGAAATTTATAAATATGCGGGGGAAGAGTTTAATATTTCCTCAACAAGACAATTAGGAGAGATATTATTTAATAAGCTTGGTCTTCCTCATGGCAAGAAGAATAAGACGGGTTATAAGACGGATGTCGATACTTTAGAAAAGCTTAGAGGTATTAACCCTATAATTGATTTGATTTTGACATATCGGACCTTAAATAAGCTTAAAACAACCTATCTTGATGGCTTACAAACTTATATTCAAGAAGATCAAAAAATCCATACTATATTTAAGCAAACAGTTGCTAGAACGGGTAGGTTATCCTCTATCGAACCTAATTTACAAAATATCCCGGTTAGAGAAGAAATGGGTCGAAAGATAAGAGAGGCATTCATCCCTGAGAATGATTTATTTTTAAGCTGTGATTATTCGCAAATCGAGTTAAGAGTACTAGCTCATGTTACGGGGTGTCAACACATGATTGAAACCTTTCGGGAAGATGGCGATATCCACGCTAAGGTCGCAGCAGATATAAACGGTGTTAAATTAGAAGATGTAACACCACAAATGAGGTCTAAAGCTAAAGCTGTCATATTTGGTATTGTTTATGGTATTAGTAGCTACGGGCTGATGGATAACCTTAAGATAAGTAATAGTGAAGCCACATTCTTTATTAATAAGTACTATGAATTATATCCCGAAGTTAAAAATTATATGGATGAAACCATTAAAAAAGCTCGTGAGAATGGCTTTGTTACAACTCTATTTAAAAGAAAAAGAGTTATAGATGAATTAAGCAGTTCTAATTATATGATAAGACAAACTGGGGAAAGAATGGCTATCAATGCGCCAATTCAAGGTACAGCAGCCGATATTATTAAAATGGCTATGATTAAAATTGCTGATAAATTTAAAGAAGAGAATATCCAAAGTAAAATGGTTTTACAAGTTCATGATGAATTAATATTTGATGTAAAAAAAGAGGAACTTGCTAAAGTTACCAAAATTGTAAAGGATATTATGGAACATATTGTTCAGTTAGATGTTCCCCTTAAAGTAAGTAGTGATACTGGGGATAATTGGTATACTACTAAATAGGAGGATAATTATGCCAGAGTTAGCAGAAGTTCATACGGTAAAAGAAGTATTAAAAAAGCAAATACTTCATAAGAAAATTAAAAATATTAAAATATTATATAAAAAAATAATTGAAAATGATATTGAAGAGTTTAAAACCGGCCTTATTAATGATGAATTTATTGATATTAAGCAAAAAGGTAAATATTTAATTTTTGTAACTAAAAATAATTATTTGATAAGTCATTTAAGAATGGAAGGTAAGTATTTTGTTAAAGATAAAAATGCAGAAATAGGTAAACATGACCATGTTATTTTTGACCTAGGTGATATCCTACTTATTTATAATGATACCCGTAAATTCGGGCGAATGAAACTTATTAATAAAAATGAACTAGATGATTATTTTAAAGATATTGGCCCTGATGCAAATACCGATATTAAAGCAAGTTATCTTTTCGAAAAAATTACGCATAAAAAAGTGCCTATAAAAGGGCTTTTACTTGACCAAAGTATCATCGCAGGACTTGGTAACATATATGTCGATGAAGTGCTTTATGAAGCTAAATTACGACCTACTGTTCTTGGTAGCGAACTTGACTTAAAAGATTGTGAGAATATCTTAAAAGGTGCTAAAAAAGTTTTAAATGCTGCGATAAAACATAAAGGAACTACTATTCGTAGCTATACATCATCTTTAGGTGTTAAAGGCGAATATCAAAATTATCTTAATGTCCATACTAAAGAATTTTGTCCATGCGGTAATAAAATAACGAAAGAAAAAGTTTGTGGCCGAACTAGTTATTACTGTGATAAGTGTCAAAAGAACAAATAATAGCAAAAATAGTAAAAAAATAGTTGCATTTATCAATTTTTTAAGATAAAATGAATAAGTACAACTGATGTAATGGGCTTGTAGCTCAGCTGGTTAGAGCGCACGCCTGATAAGCGTGAGGTCGGAGGTTCAAGTCCCCCCAGGCCCACCATTGTGGCCCGTTGGTGAAGCGGTTTAACACACATGCCTTTCACGCATGGATACATGGGTTCAAATCCCGTACGGGTCACCAAATTGACATGAAACTCGGACTTTTATAGTTCGAGTTTTTACATACATGAATTTATTGCTATTTTAGAAAGCCTACTTTTATATTGCTAAAGGAATAATATTTAGGAGCTGATTTTCTATGTTAAATATGAATAATATTGATGATAAACAAAAAATGATGCAATATTATCGCACTAGTGATATGTTAAATTTATTATATTTTTTTCCTGAATTAAGTCCGGTAACAGATTTAATATTGGTCGAAAGTGAAAAAGAATATTTAGACAATAAGGCATATTTTGATAGTTTTGCTCAAAATAGGGTAGATACTTTAAAAGGAAGACCTCCTATTTTAGGAATAGAAAACGCGGGAAATAATACTGGCTTTTATGATACCTTAATTAAAATAAAACAAATAGATCCTTTAGGAGTATTAATCTTATTTAACACAATTAACAAGCCAACAGAAAGATATGAAAGATGGGCAGGGATATCAGTTGGTATTGACTTAGGGGAAGATGTTATAATAGATGCTGTTTCCAAAGGTTTTGATGGAAGAGAAGTTTCCAAAAGCATTTGTACGCATGAACGCTATTTTATTCCTTGGTATGATTTAAGAAAACTTAGTATTAATAATTTTAAAGAATATCAAACTTATCAAATAAGTCAGGAAAATTATCAAATATCGCGAAGAGAAAGAGCAGACTTTCTAAAGTCAATTGGTTTAGATGAAAAGGTGTTTTCTAAATATCTTCCAGAAGAATATGAGCCAATACCCGATTTTATTTGGTTAAGTGTTATTAGAAATCTTATTAAACAATTAGAAAAAAAGGCCGAGATTCTCGCAAGTTACGGATTTACTAATTTTGCTATATCCGGACATACAGAGGGTAATGATTTTACGCCCTGGCAAATGTTTGATAAAAGTAGATATACCCTAATCAGGAAAAAATAGAGTAGCTACTATTAGAAAAATGATGTTTTAATGCATTAAAAAAACCTTGATTTTATTCAAGACTTTATATTCATAATGGCGGAGCAGGAGAGATTTGAACTCTCGCGACAGTATAACCCGTCCTACACCCTTAGCAGGGGCGCCTCTTCAGCCTCTTGAGTACTACTCCATACCAAGCTACTAATTAATTTTACTAAATAGTAGCTTTTTTGTCAATCAGTTGTAATCTTTTTTAGATTTTCAATAAATGAATTCATTTCATTAAAATAATCATTATTAGAAACAGTTAGGGAAGAAACGATAATCTTTTCAGCTTTATAATTATCGACTAAATCTTTAATTAGATCAGTCTCTTCATCAGAATCTAGTAATAAAATATATTTATATTTTTTATCTTTAAAATTAGTTTTAATAGATTCTATTTTGGTTTCTTTTTCCTCGTTATCAAGAGCTACAACTTCAAAACCGTAAGCCTCTAAAAATTTAAAGGTACTATTTGCACTTACAATAATATTATTCCCATTTTCTTTAGCATCTTTACCTAAATTATGTAAAGAGGCATCCATTAAAGATATTCTTTCTTCAAAATCCTTATATTTAGTATCAATACTATCAATGGTAAATTTATTTTTAACTTTTTCTTGTAAGCCATCTTTAATATTTTTAGCAAGCATTAAATAATTATTAGGGCTAAGCCAAAGCTCAGTAATATCATTATTTAAATTTAAGCCATTTGCAACATCCATAATATAAAGGCTCCCATTTTCATTAATTAAGTCTTTAGCAATTTCTTTTTCTTTAGTAAGACCATTATAAATAAAAATATCACCTTTAGCATAATTTTTAATTTGCTTTGTCGTAAGAGAGTATTTATCTATATCACAATCTTCAGGATAAATACTAGATATTTCGGCATTATCGCCATATAACTGTTTAACTAAATAATTAACAGGATATTCTGTGGTATATATAATTGCTCCGTCAAGTTCATCTTGTTTAATAGAACAGCCTGTTAAAGTTAATAATAATCCTAATATAACTATTAGGATACTAATTTTTTTCAAAATTTTCCTCCTTCGGGGGTACTGGATCGTATCCCACATCGCCATAGGGACGACACCTTTTTATTCTTTTTAAGCCAAGCTTAACACCTTTTATAACACCATGTGTATTAATAGCTTCAATCATGTATTCACTACAAGTAGGTCTAAAGCGACACATATCATGACCCATAAAAGGTATTATTTGGTAGAGTCTTATTAAATAAATTAATAATTTTTTCATAGCCACCAACAATCAAAATTATACTATATTTTAATTCGTTTTACAATTATTATGTCTTATGTTATACTTAAAGAAGCTAATAATGTAGGTGGTTAGAATGAATTTTTTAGAGAAATATGGGATAAAAATTAAAGATGAAAACTTACTATTAACAGCTTTAACTCATTCATCATATGCTAACGAAAATAATTGTGAATCATATGAAAGGCTAGAATATTTAGGCGATGCTGTTTTACAAGTGATTATATCTGAATATTTATATAAAAATACTACTTTAAAAGAAGGTAAAATGTCTAAAGAAAGAGCTAGCTATGTATGTGAAGATGCTTTAGCATATTATGTAAAGAAAGTTGGTTATAATGATCTTATTAGGGTGGGTAATGGATTACATGGCCATGTTAATGATACGATTATTGCTGATACTTTCGAATCTGTTTTAGCGGTTATCTATTTAGAGTGTGGTCTTGCTAAATGTCAAGAATATATTTATGCCGTTGTAATACCAGAGATTGAAAAAGAAGAAATATTCTTTAAAGATTATAAAACTTTATTACAAGAGTTTGTCCAAACAGACCGTAAATCAGTCGAATATGTCTTAACAGTTGATAATCCTCATATTCCTGAGTTTGCTGTAGATGTTAAAGTTGGCGATATTGTTTTAGGCAGTGGCAAAGGACGTAGTAAAAAAGAAGCAGAACAACAAGCGGCTTGCAATGCATTAAAGAAGTGTGCTAGGTAGATTATGTATATAAAAAGTATTAAAGCGCAAGGATTTAAATCCTTTGCCGATAAATTAGAATTAGATTTTACATCGGGAATTAATGCCATTGTTGGTCCTAATGGCTCCGGCAAGTCCAACGTAGTTGACGCAATATTATGGGTATTAGGCGAGCAAAGCATTAAAACTTTAAGAGGCGAAAGTGGCATGGTCGATGTCATTTTCAGTGGCTCTAAAACTAGGGAAGAAGCTAAAAAAGCTAGTGTAGCAATCTTATTTGATAATACTGATCATAGTTTAAATACCGATTTTAAAGAAGTTGAAATTAAAAGAGTTATATATCGAACTGGCGAAACAGAATACTATATTAATAATGCTCATGTTAGGTTAAAAGATATTACCGATTTATTAATTGATGTAACAAGTAAGTTTAATATTATATCTCAAGGTAATATAAATGCTTTAGTTGAAAATAAATCTAGTGAAAGAAGAGTATTATTTGAAAGTGCAGCCGGGGTGTTAAAATATAAAAAGCGCAAAGAAGAAGCCCTAAGAAAATTAGAAGGCACTAAAGAAAACTTAACAAGAGTTAATTTAATAATTAAAGAGTTAAACACTACTTTAGAGCCTCTTGCTAAGCAAAAAGATGAAGCTTTAAGATTTCTTGATATTAAACGGGATTTAGAAGCTATAGAAATAGCTCTTATAACAAATGATATTACTGATCTTACGAGTAAATATGAACAGTTAAAACAAGATAATACGATTTTACAAAAGAAATTATCTGTAATGAATATTACGCACCCGATGGGTATTGAAAAGAAAAAGCTTGAAAACATCAAATTAGAGGAAACAATAAATGAACTTAATAAAAATTTAATTACCTTAACACAAGAATTATCTTCGTTAACTAGTGAAAAACAAATTACTTTAGAAAGAGCAAAATATAAGCTTGATAAAGATACTATTAATACTAGTTTAGTTTCTTTAAAAGAAGATAAATTAAAGTTAGATAAAGATATTGATGTAAGTAGGCAAAAACTTGATAATTTAAAAAATGATGTTATGAATTTAACTAAAGAAAAAAATACAATATCTGATGAAGTTTTAAAATTAAAAGTTAAGATTACAAATGAAAATAATACTCTTGCTGATTATAATAAGAAGATATTTTCTTTGGAGAATAAAATTAAATTAGAAAGAGAAAATATAGAAAATAATGCTTATCTTCCACGTAGTGTTTCAAGTATTATTAATAATCCTAACTTAAAAGGAATTCATAACGTTATTGCTTCTTTAATTACTACCAATGATACTTATGATATAGCAATATCTACAGCATTAGGTAGTGCCGGCAATTTCTTGGTTGTAGATGATGAACAAGCTGCCAAAAAAGCTATTAATTATTTAAAAGAAAATCGGTTAGGAAGAGCTACTTTTTTCCCTATTAGTGTTATAAAATCACGTTATTTAGATAAGAATATTATCGCCAAAGTGCAAAACAAAGAAGGATTTATTGGGGTTGCTTCGGACCTTGTTAAATTTGCAAATAAGTACCAAAATATTATTGAAAATCAACTTGGCAATGTCATAGTAGTAGATAACATTGATAATATGTTTGCTCTAGCTAAAGAGCTTAATAATAGCTATAAAATGGTAACTTTAGCTGGTGAAATAACATTCCCAGGAGGTTCGATAGCAGGAGGGGAGAGTACCTCATCTTCAAAGGGCCTTTTAACCAAACTTAATAGTGAGTTAAAAGAATGCCAAACCAATATGGCAACTCTTAATATTTCTTTAAATAGTGATAATGAAAAATATCTTAAATTAAATGAAAATCTTGAAGATATCAATCATAAAATAAGCGAAAAAAGATTTATGATTACAATCGAAGAAGAGAGTATAAAAAATATTGAAGCTAAAGTTAAAGAAATAGAGTCTAATATTATGGGCTTAAATGACGCTGGTAAAAATAAATTAGATGATACTTTAGATAAGCTTTTAAAAGCCATTGCAAGCAAAGAAAAAGAAAAAACGCTTTGTGAAAGTAACATTAATGAATGTCAAAGCAAAAAATTTGATTTAACTAATGAAATAAATACGCTTGAAAAACAAATGCATGATCAAAATGCTAGCTATCGCGATCTGGAAAATAAGATTAATGCTAATGAGGTTGAAATTGGCAAGTATGAGGTTAAAATCGATAATTTAATAACTTCACTTACGGCAGATTATAATTTAACCTACGAAAAAGCTGTAGGGAGATATGTTCTTACTATGGATCATGAGAAAGCCCGGACTACCGTTAATAAGCTTAAAATGAACCTAAAAGCTCTTGAAAATGTTAATGTTGGTAGTATCGCTGAATATGATAGGTTAAAGAAAAGATATGATTTCCTTGATAATCAACGAAATGATTTAGAAACTTCATCCCAAGAGTTATTGGCCGTAATCGCGGAAATGGATGACATTATGAAAGAAAAATTTAAAAATACATTTGATAAGATAGCAGGGGAGTTTTCGAATGTATTTCGCGTTATGTTTAAAGGTGGTAATGGGCTTTTAAAACTAACTGATGAAAGTGATTTATTAAATACTGGTATCGATATTTTAGCTGTACCTCCGGGAAAGAAATTAAACTCAACAACCTTTTTATCTGGGGGAGAAAAAGCTTTAACGGCGATATGCTTGATATTTGCCATCTTAAATGTTAAACCAGCTCCATTCATTGTTTTAGATGAAGCCGAAGCTCCTCTTGATGATGAAAATGTTAGTATGTTTGGCGACTATCTTAAAAATATGAAGAATACAAGTCAATTTATTTTAATCACCCATAAGAAAAAGATGATGGAATATGCTGATAATCTGTATGGCATAACTATGCAAGAAAGTGGGGTATCTACAAGAGTTAGTGTTAAGCTTGAAGATAATTAGTATATTAAAAAACAAACGTTTCCACTAAAATTAATTGACATAGAACTGTTAAGAATTTATAATAAAAATGTAAAGAAAGTAGTGTGAGTAAAATTGGAATCATTAAATGTATTATTACAAGAATTAGGGGTTTCTAAAGTTAAACTAGCTAAATACCTTGGCGTTTCAAGACAAATGGTATACAATTACTTAACTTTTGACAGCATTGACAAATGGCCTAAAGAGAAAAAATTATTATTATTACAACTTCTTGGTATTGATGAAGGTACTGATGAAGAAATAAGATCATTAAAACCAACGACTGATTATCTTATGGAAGTAGAGAAGAGATTACACGCCAATATAAAGAAAGAAGATAGTATTGAAAATAGTTTTGATTTATCTGATGTCGATAAAGACGGTAAACTTCTTTTAGCAGATATCGTTTATTTACTTAAAGGCAAACTAATAGAAGGGGGCTTTACTAATATAGCTACCGTTAAATATATCTATTATATGCTTCAATCAATTGATAATGTTCCCGAAATTAAATATATTTTAGGCTATATTGCCAAAACTAATGGCTTTATTGAACCTGATGAATTCGTTTATGATGAAGATAGGCAATTCATTTTTGAAGGTATTTTATACTCAGGCCTTACTCTATATAACAATGGGGGAGCGTCTAAATCAAAAGTAGCTGAATCACGAAGAAGATTTATTACAGAGATTGAACAAAAAAATGAAGAAAAATTAAGCCGAACACAACAATTAAATACAATTAAAGTTCAAGCCCTTAGAGAGCTTGGCTATGATGATATCAATGAAAGTAACGCTGCTGAAGTATTTGAGAAAATTGCCGAAATTCAATCTAGAAAGGTGTAACTACCCTTTCTTTTTTTATGGTAGAGTAGAAGTACCCTATTCATACGCGTACGTGTATATATCCTTATTAATATATATAATAAGGTTATAACGCGCGTATATCCTTATATTTTATATTAAATAAGGTTATAATGCCTGAACGAAAAATTATTAAGGCTGACAAAAAAATTTTTGAAATTTGGCTGCCATTTTGCGTAACAATCATTAGCGTGCATACATGAATAAAGTGGATTGTATTTTGATATATAAAGAATTAGTTATTTTATTAATAATACCAGGGTTCGTTTAATCGATATTATGTTAACTTAAGTTTTCGAAAGATGAATAATATTATCTTCTTTTAAGATATATCATTATAATTAATAAGCCTGTCATACTAAACATAATCATGATAGTTCCTAAAACTAATTGCCATGTGATATTATTATCTTTTTCTTTATTATCTTGTTTAATAGGCTCTTCTTTAGGTTCTGCTTGACGCTCTGGGATGTTTTCAAACATATCATTTTTATTTTGATCTGCACCTACATTGGAATAATATAAACCAAATTCACAGGGTGAGTATTCAGTAATATCGGTCATCTTAGTATATTCATTATCTTCACCAACGAGCCACGCTGTGAACCAAGTATATTGTTGGGAAAGATGTTTAGCATAGCCTTCTTTAGCAACTTCAAAAGCTGTTTTGCCTCCAAAAGTATTTAGGGGTTGATCATAATCCATAATCAATGGATTTTCTTTATATAAGTGTAGATATAATTTATCTATTTGAAAAGGTTCATAATTATGAGAAGTTTTATATTCTTTATCGGCAGCTTTATATATAGCTTGCTCTAAAGTATAGGTATTTAAGATATGTTGACCATGTGAGTACTCCCCTTCTTCATCATGCCCTACTACTATTAAAGGCTTATATTTTCTAATCATATCTACTTGAAAAGCTATAGCATCTTCTTCGGTGTATCCATTTTCTTTTAAATCATTTAATGCGTCCTCTAAAGTTTCCGAATATTTATCAGGGAAGGTACTCATTTCAGGATAATACTTGATACCAAGGGTCCATAAACCATTTAATAGTTCGTGATATCTTCTAATATTATCATAGTGATTAGTATAATAGATAACCTCTATTTTCTTGCCCCGATCTACATAGGTTGGCAATAATCCTGCGAAAAATAATTGTTCATCATCAGCATGAGTTGAAAATAGCATTAAGTCAGCTTTCTCAAGGGTTTGCCAATCTTGAACCCAGTCAGGAAGTTCCTCATCAAATAAATAAAGGTCCGTTAAGATAAAGTCAGTATCATATGTTAAAGTAATTTGTTTTTCATTATTTAATTTTACAAGTTCATGTAAGTAGTTACCTTGTAAATCATATTTTTCAAGGCCCGTTATCGTGCCAGAAACGGGAGTTTTATCATAACTAATATAGATATATGATACATTAGAGCTACACTCAATATTAATAGTTTCATCTTTGGCAAAAGAAGCATACGTAGTAAAATCATCATCCGTTAGGGCTTGATAAACTTTATCATCAAGGTTTATGTGGCAACTTGAAGTTATTTCACTTGCCCTGACAATACTCGGTAATAATAAAATTAAAAAAAGCAATACTTTTTTCATATGAACCTCATACTCTATTAATTATAACACTATTAATTAAATTATTAAACTGATAATCATAAAAGTAAGACCTATTAACATCCCCAAAACGATTGCTTTATTATTATGATATTTTACTGCCTCAGGTAATATATCCTCCCGAGTTTGACAGATGAAAAATTACAAAAAGCTTAATTTTTATCGAAATTAGGCTTTTCTTTTGACATGACTTATG
>CANQIK010000004.1 GCA_947624085.1 uncultured Bacilli bacterium | reverse complement strand
AAAAATTTGTAGTCATATAATTTAATGACTTGTTTCCCATGACAAGTATTTATGGGCACTTTCAATTTTAAATAACACCTGTTTACTTTCCCTTGACATGAATTAGACTCTGTGCTAAAATATCCCCAGCAATGGGGGAAATTATGAAATTTATATTATATCCGATGGAAGGTAAAACTTCATCAAATTTAGTTTGCGAAAAAATTGATAATGAAGGAAAAATCTCTTTTATTAATGATAATAAAATGTTCCATTATATTATAACTTCATTTATTCAAGATGATTATGGCGTGGTTATAAAAGGAACTAATTTATATTTGTTTGGCAATGGTGTTACTCTTATTTTGCGTAAGTTTCCTATGATTATAAATAATAAGTTATTAGGAAATTTAAAAAAGAGCATTATTACTAAAATTCCTGAAGATAAATTAGTTCCTGAAGAAAGAAATGCGACTAAGAAAAAGAAAAGAGACAATATTTTTAAGAAAAATTCATCTTTAGCTTTAATGTTGTCTGGTGCTATAGTTTTAGGCTCTGTTTCTTTGGCTTGCCTTTTAACTGATTCTAATAGTTTAAAAGATACAAGAGCTACTATTACCAAAACAGCTTCAAAACCAATTACTTTAGCAGAACATACTTGTATTTTTGAGTCATTATTGTCTGAAGAAGAATTTTCAAGTTTATATCAAAATCTTGTGGATGACAATATAATAAAGAATATTCCAGTTTCCAGTGAATCATTTAAAAATTTTCTAGCTTTTTATCCTACTATGTTAGTAAAAACAGAACCGAATATAACATACGAAGAAAAATGTTTAACAGTTAGACAAAGAGATTATTTAACTAAAGATATGCTTGATAAATTATTAGTAAGTATGTGTGAGGGAATAGTTCCAGAAGTTAAATTTTCAAGTTCTGATGAAGCCCTAGATTATCTTTATGAAAATGAAGATAGAACTTATTATGAAAAAATGCTGATAATTATGGTTCGTGATAATCTTACTTACGATCAATTAGATGATATTTGTGCCGGGATAGTTGCAGAAGGTGGTGACTATTATGATGAAGGCTATAGAGTTGCTAGTGTAGGCTATAATCGTTACCATAGTGTAGCTTTTGTTAATAGCTTTGGTGAAGGATTATATACGCAGTTTTTGGCTCCATCTCAATTTAGTGTTTTCTCTGGCAGTAAACCTTATTTAAAAAATAAAGGAAGAATAGATTCTCCTGGTTATCAAGGAGCAATTGATATGTTTTATTCTCGCCAAACAAGTATTGATTGTTTAAGCTTTCGCGGATTAGGTACTAGCGTTCCTGCTAGCTGGGAATCTTTCATGGATAATGGCAATCGCTTTGGCTGTCATCAAGAAGAAAGTGATAAATACAAACTCGAATATGAATGTTTATTTGAAGAAGAAATGATTCAAGACACTGCCAAAAAAATAGTCGATAACATAAGTGATGTTATAAAGCTTTAACGAAAATCTTAACATGAAATGTTAAGGTTTTTATTTTGTAACTTGCTTGTAACTTTACTGTAATATAATTAGTATATAAAAAGGAGCGAAATATGGAAATTTTAAAAGTTGAAAATTTAACTAAGGTATATGGTAAGGGAACAACTAAGGTTGTGGCTCTTGATAATATATCATTTAGCATTGAAAAAGGCGAGTTTGTCGCCATAGTAGGAGCTTCTGGTTCAGGTAAATCAACACTTCTTCATTTGATAGGAGGAGTTGATAAACCAACATCAGGAAAAGTTTATATTGATGGGAAAGATATCTATTCTTTTGATGATGATAAATTAGCTATTTTTAGAAGAAGACAAGTAGGGCTTATATATCAATTTTATAATTTAATCCCTATTTTAAATGTTGAAGAAAATATAACTCTTCCTCTTAATCTTGATAATCGAAAGGTTGATACAGAGCATTTAGAAACTCTTTTGAAATTGTTAGGCCTTGAGAACAGAAGAAAACATCTTCCTAATGAACTTTCTGGTGGCCAACAACAAAGAACTTCTATTGGTAGAGCTCTTATTACTAATCCTACAATTATTCTTGCCGATGAACCTACGGGAAATCTTGATAGTAACGCCAGTGATGAAATAGTTGATTTATTAAAGAAAGCCAATAAAGAATATAAAGAAACTATTATTATGATTACCCATAATATGGAAATAGCAAAATGCGCTGATCGGATTATTAAACTTGAAGATGGCAAGATAGTAAGCGAGGATTAAGATGAATATCCTAAAAAAGTTAACTAATAAAAATTTAAAGCTTAATAAAAAAAGAACGATTGGTACAATTATTGGTATTATTTTATCTACAGCGATGATATGTGCTGTTGCGACAATGGTAACAAGTTTTCGCAAAACCCTTATAACTACAACTATTCAAAATGATGGGTATTATCATTTAGTACTTCAAGATATAACGGCAGATGATTTTCAAAATGTTAAAGATAATAAAAACTTTAGTAAAATAAGACCGATATATATACTAGGGTATGCTGATTTGAAACAAGAGGATGATGAAAGTGCTTCGCTAATTGAAATAGACTCGGCTTCCAAACAAAATTTAATCGATTTAAAATATAATATCTATGAAGGAAGATACCCTAATAATAATGAAGAAATAATTCTTTCTCGAATCGTTATGAAGTATTATGATTTAAAAATAGGCGATAAAGTTTCTTTTGACATTGGTAACTATGATGATAACTGGGAAATAACCGATAAAAATACGAAAAATTATACAGTTGTTGGCTCTTTAGATACTTATAACTTTAATGGTTTTACTACAGATGAAAAGTCTAATGATATCGATGTTTATATGACTTTAGCTAAGCCAAGCACTTATAAAAAGAGTATTTCTCAGCTTTTAGAAATAGATAATTGGAAGAATTATTACGATGGAGCGGAAGAACCTAAATATACAAGTTATTTAAATACTTATTTACTTCATTTAGAGGTTTTTAGTTTTTCATCAGAAACGACTAATATGCTTTTGACAATTGCAGGCATTATTATTGTTATTATCATGATTGCTAGTATTTTCTGTATAAGAAATTCTTTTGCTATATCAACAACCGAGAAAATGCAAATGTTTGGTATGCTTTCTAGTGTGGGCGCTACCAAAAAACAAATTAAAAAAAGTGTTATTTATGAGGGATTAGTTTTAGGAAGTATTGGAATTCCGCTTGGGGTTATAAGTGGCCTTTTGGGCGATTTTATTCTCTTTAAAGTAGTCAACTTTTTATTAAAAGATGTCTTTACATCCGCGGGCACGAACATAATATTTACTCCTTCGATAATAGCCTGTATCATAGCCTCTCTTTTAGCTTTTTTAACCATCTTTTTATCATCTTTATCATCGGCAAGAAAAGCTAGTAAAGTAAGCCCAATAGAAAACTTAAAACTTACAAATGATATTAAAATTAAAGCTAGTAAATTAAAAACACCAAAAATAATTGAGAAAGTTTTTAAAACTGGAGGCGTCTTAGCGGTTAAAAACCTCAAACGAAGTAAAAAGAAATATCGAACAACGGTTATATCTTTAACTGTTAGTATCTTTGTATTTATTGCTCTTTCTTATTTTGTCGGGGAAGGCTTTAATATGACCGATAATATGTATACCGATTATGGGTATGATATTATCCTTTATAATACTAATATTCATAGTATAACTGAAGATACTTTAAAAGTTGTAAAGGGCTTTAAAGAAGTTGAGAAAATGTATGTTACATATAGTCTTCAAGATGAATATTTTGTAAGTAAAGATTTAGATAATATCAATTTTAAAAATGTTTCGAGTTATTCAAACTCATGTGATGGTGAAGAGGAAGAAGATTGTGAGTATAGTATATATCTTAATACCGTAATACTAAATGATGAAACTTTTAAAGATTATGTTTCAAAAAATAATTTAAAGTATGATGAAGTAAAAGATAAAGCTTTACTTTATGATGTGAATTCTTATGCCGAAAGCGAGGATAACCGAACATTTAAATATCAAGCAAATGATAAAATACCGCTTTTTGATGAAATGAAAGAAACAACGCATGAATATGTAATTGGCGCTTTATGTACTAAACCAGTTTATGGCTATGAAACGATTAGTAATCCAACTGTTATTTTTAACAAAGATTATTTTGACTCAACAGTTTTATTAAGTGATGTTTATGTAGTTTCAAGTAATCCTGATAAAACAGTGGAAAATATCCAAAAATATGATAAAAAAATAGAACTATATAATTATGAAGAAAGTGTTAGAACGCAAAGAAATCTTATTATTGTTATAAGTATTTTCTTATATGGCTTTATAACTCTTATAACCTTAATAGGCGTTACTAATATCTTTAATACAATAACTTCGAATATGGAATTAAGATCAAGAGAATTTGCCATGTTAAAAAGTATAGGAATGACGAAAAAGGAATTTAATCGAATGATTACTTTAGAAACAATCTTTTACTGCGCTAAATCTTTAATTTATGGCACAGTTCTTGGATTACTTGCTAGTTATTTTATATATAGAGCATTTAGTAAAAATATGGAGATAACTTTTAGCATACCTTATAAAGCTATTTTAATATCTATTATCTTTGTCTTTGTAATTGTTTATGTTATTATGAAATACTCTATTAAGAAAATAAATAAACAAAATACCATTGAAACAATAAGAAAAGAAACTGTTTAAAAAGGGATTTATTTTCCTTTTTTTAAAATGTAGGTTATAATAAAAGGCATGGTGTAAATATGAAAATATTATTAATAGAGGATAATGATCAAATAGCGGAGGGTATAAGTTATTTCTTTAATAAAAATAATTTTATAGTAGATATAGTAGATACTTATCAAAAAGCTTTAACTAAATTAAATGATAATTATGATGTTATTATTTTAGATGTCTCTTTACCTGATGGCAATGGTTTTGCCTTATATGAAGATAAAATTAAAGATCTGAAAATTCCAGCTGTATTTTTAACCGCTTTAGATGATGAAGAAAATATTGTTAAAGGTTTAAGCCTTGGCGCTGAAGACTATGTAACTAAACCTTTTTCCTCTAAAGAATTATTAGCAAGAGTAAATAATATTATTATGCGAAAAAGAAAGACCAAAATTATAAAAGCTAAAGATATAACTTTTGATTTAGATAAAATGGCTCTTTATAAAAAAGATAAAGAAATAAACTTATCAAGCATTGAACGGCAAATTATAGAATTATTATTTTTGAATGTTAATAAAGTTGTTAAAAGAGAAACTATTTTAGATAAAATTTGGGAGTGGACTGGGAATGATGTTGATGATCATACTATAACGGTTTATTTAAAAAGGATAAGAGAAAAGCTAGGTAGTGATATTATTATAACAATTAAAGGCGTGGGGTATAGGATAGATGAAGAATAATGAAAATTTTAAAAATTACTTTATAATTACTATATTAGTATTTTTTATATTTAGTTTTATCTTCTTAATTATTAAAACGGTAGAGTATAATCAATATAAAGAAAATTTTAATAATAAAATAAATGATATAATTTTACTTATTAAAAAAGATAATCCTGATTTTGATGAAAAAGAAATAATTAATATTATAGAAAAAGATAGTTATAATACATTAAGTAATTACGGTTATGATTTAAAAGAAGATAATTTAGTTAAAGCTAATGATAAAGCTTATATCTACTTTTTAGTTTTAGAAAGTATTATTGTGTTAGTTTTAGTAACTATTATTTTATATTTATTTATTAAATATAATTTAAAACAAGATAAAGAAATAAATAAAATAATTAAATGTATAGAGAATATAAATAAGAAAAATTATAGTTTAGATATTGATAATCTTTCCGAAGATAAATTATCTATTTTAAAAGAAGAAATATATAAAACGACTATTATGCTTAAAGAAGAAGCTGAAAATTCTTTAAATGATAAAAAGAGCGTAAAAAATGCTATTCAAGATATATCCCATCAGCTTAAAACTCCTTTGACATCAATTATGATAACAATTGATAACCTTCTTGAGGATGATACTGATGAACAATTACGGATTAAGTTTTTAAAACAAATAAAAAAAGAAATTAATAATATAAATAACTTAGTTCAATCAATATTAAAATTATCGCGTTTTGAAGCTAATACGATTGTTTTTGATAAACAAAAGGTGACAGTAGGTAAAATTGTCCAAAAGGCTGTTGATAAGTTAGAGGCTATTTGTGATTTGAAAAATGTTAATATTAAAATTAAAGGTGATGTTGAAGCAATAATTAATGTTGATGAATTTTGGGAAACCGAAGCTATTACTAATATTTTGAAAAATGCTGTAGAATATTCCAATAAGGATGAAAAAATAATTATAAATATTGAAAAAAATAATATTTATACTAAAGTATCTATTCAGGATTTTGGTAAAGGTATGGATGATATAGATATCCAAAATATCTTTAAAAGATTTTATAAAGGCCAAGGGGCAAGTGAAGATAGTGTCGGAATAGGGCTTTCGCTTGCTAATATTATTGTAGAAAAAGATGGAGGAATTATTGAAGTGTCCTCAAAAAAGAATAAAGGTACCTCATTTATAATAAAATATTTTAAAGACTAAAAAAAGTTGAGTAAAAAAGCAAAAAAAGTGTTCACAAAAGCAACTTTTTATGGTAAGATTATAAGCGTACTGAAAGTTTGCGTACTTTTTAGTGCATTTTGGAAGGGTAGCGAAGTGGTCAAACGCGGCAGACTGTAAATCTGTTCCTTCGGGTTCTATGGTTCAAATCCATATCCTTCCACCATCTATATTGCCTCGTAGCCAAGTGGTAAGGCATCAGACTTTGACTCTGACATTTCGATGGTTCGAATCCATCCGAGGCAGCCATCTATATATATGTCCTGTTAGCTCAGTCGGTAGAGCATTTGACTTTTAATCAAAGGGTCTGGAGTTCGAATCTCCAACAGGACACCATTGAAAATTGGAAAAGCCCAGTATAAGGGCTTTTTTCGTTATATTAAATTATTTTAAAAAATTCATTATTAAATCAATCATGATTTCTTTTTCTTTTGGATTCGACTCGGCGATTAACAAAGTTATAGAAGCAAGAGCATTATTATCTATTACCATATTACCATCTTTATAAAGAATACCATTTACTTGCATAAAATAGATGAATATTGTTGCAGCAATTCTTTTGTTGCCATCAATAAAGGCATGGTTTTTAACTGTCAAATAAAGTAGATTGGCAGCTTTTTCTTCAATACTAGGATATACATCATTTCCGCCAAAAGATTGATAAATATCATTTATAATAGAGGCAAAATTATTATCTCTTTCTAAGGCAAACAACTTACTTTCGTTATTAAAGCGTAATTTATTAATAATACCAAGACACTCTTCATAAGTTATAATTTTTTCACTTTTTTGGCCTTTAATTTTCTTTATTGTGCGATGATCATAATCATCAAGTAAGTCAAGAGCTTTAGAATATTCATTAATAACGGTTAATATTTCTTTGGCTTCGTCGCCAGTTATTCTTTCACTTCCTCGATTAGCTATATCAAGAAGTTTAACTGTTTTCTCTAAATAATCTAATCTTTTTTGATTAATAGCATAGCCTTTTAACATATAATCTTTAAGAATTTTATTAGCCCATTTACGGAAAATAATCCCATTTTGGCTTTTTACTCGATATCCGATACTAATAATCATATCAAGATTATAAAACTCGATATCTCTTGTAACATTCCTGGTGCCCTCATTTTGAACTGTTGCAAATTTTGCAACAGTTGAGTTGTCCAACTCTTCCTTTAAAGCATTTTTAATATGCCTTGAAATAACTGACTTGTCTCTAGCAAATAATTCACTCATTTGGTCTAATGAAAGCCATACAGTGTCATCTTTCATGTTTACCTCTAATTTCACACTTTGATTTTCAAATAATATAATTTCATTTTTCATAACTATTTTCTCCTTCTACATTTATATATACCGGGTAAAGGTCCGATTTCCTTTTTTTTAGAGTAATTTTTTTGAAAAAATTAATTTTTATTCAGTTAATGACTTTTTAGCTTAATTTTGATACAATTTAAACGGTGATACTAATATGAAGGATTTAAAAGTTATATTCATGGGAACACCTGATTTCTCAGTACCTGTTTTAGAATACTTGATTGAAAACACAAATGTTGTCTTAGCTGTAACCCAAGCAGATAAACAAACGGGTAGGGATAAAAAAATGATGTTTTCTCCAGTTAAAGAAGTGGCATTAAAAAATAATATCGATGTTTTTCAACCTATTAAAATTAGAAATGAATATGAAATAATAAGTGAGTTAAATCCTGATTTGATAGTTACTTGTGCCTATGGCCAAATAATACCTAAAGAAATGCTTGAAATACCTAAACTAGGGTGTATTAATATTCATGCTTCTCTTTTACCAAAATATCGGGGAGCATCGCCTATCCAAACAGCCTTACTTAATGGTGATGAAAAAACAGGGGTTACAATCATGTATATGGATGAAAATATGGATACCGGCGATATTATATCTTTTGAAGAATGTGCAATATTACCTGAGGATAATGTGGGAACATTACATGACAAATTATCTAAACTAGGCGTAGAACTTTTAGACCAAACGCTTCCTTTAATATATCAAGGCACAAATGAAAGAATAAAACAAAATAACGAAGAAGCAACGTATACAAAAATTATTAAAAGAGAAGATGAACATTTATTATTTAATGATAAAGGAGCAAATATTATAAATAAAATAAGAGCCTTTAATCCATGGCCGGGTGTTTATTTTAATTTAAAAAATGGAGCTATTAAAGTTATTAAAGCAAGCTTTATTGCTGATAAAAATGCTGAAATAAATAAAATAAGATATTTAAAAAAACAAATGCAAATTGGGTGTCTTGATGGTTGGATTAATCTAGAAATAGTTAAACCTGAAGGCAAAAAACAAATGGATATTATTTCTTACTTAAATGGCTCTAAAAAGGATGATGAATATGTTAACTAAACTTTTAGAAAAATATTTTCCCGAGAGTAATATAACTAATTTTTGGAAAGTTCCTCGGAATAGAGCCTTAATATTGTTACCATTATGGATTGCTTTTATTGTTATTATATTTATGGTTTTTATAATTCCTTATAACAATAAAACGCAAAAGCTTAAGGAATATGAGGAAAATCTTGCTAATGAAACACTTCCCGAAAAGACTTCTGATGAAAGTACTACGCTTGAAAGTATGTGGCAAGATTTACTAAACAGTGAATATGAATATAAGTATGTTGTTTATAAAAATGAAGATATAATAGAGTATGAAGGAGTTAAAGCTGAGGGCGATATAAGTGGCACTAAAACGGATGCCTCAGGTACTAGTGAATATTATATTCAAGATAATAGTGTATATAATGTAATAAATGATGAAGCTATTTTTTATGACAGCCTTGATAATATTAACTATGATATATATTTAAATCCTGAAAATATATATTATAATTTTCAAGACATTACGCCTACCACTACAGAGGATAGTTATATCTATGAAAAAGGGGAAGATTATGTTATAATTTCGGCAGGAGATTATATTAATTCAATTGAAATAGATTTAGTAGATAGCAAGTATATTTTAAGTTTTACACGTATTGATTAATATTTTATATTAGAGGTATTTGGGTATGAAAAAGTTAATAGCTATATTAATAGTTAATTTATTAACCTCAATAAGAGTTATTGGGGTAATTTGCTTGGTGCCAATTTATATTTACCAAGGTGGTTTAGCAGCTGCCGAATGGTCTATCTTTTGCTATTTAACTGATTGGATTGATGGTATATTAGCTCGAAAATGGCACGCAGCTACATTTTTTGGTAGTGCTTTTGATGGTGCTGCCGACAAGTTATTTTCTTTAGCCAATCTTATTATCTTACTTACAAGTAGTAAGTATGCAATATTTCCTATCCTTTGTGAAGTTATAATCGTTCTTATTCAAACTATAAAATATTACCATAACATTAATGTTAAAAGCTCAATGGTAGGCAAAATTAAAACATGGGTGGTATCATTAACTATTATAGTACTTTATCTAATTAGTGATATTGAAGCTATAACTATCCTTAATCCAGCCTTTATAAATCAAGTACAGTCTATTAGCCATAACTTTTTATATGCTATTATTTTTGCTCCTCTTTATTTATTTGAAATTCTTACAATTATTTCCTATTTAGCTATTAAGAAAGAAGATATCCCTAATGAAGTAAAAATTGATCCTAAAGAAATAATGATTAGATTTAAACCTAAAACTTCTTTTAAAAATGTTTTATATAACTTCTATGCTTTCTGGCTTAATAATGAATTTTATGAAAAGTATAAAGATAGTGCAGGTTTAAAAACTATTAGAAAATATTTAAAAGGTAATCGTTAATGGAAAATATATTTAATTACCCTAAAAAAGATTTAGAGGATTATTTAGTAGCTAAAGGTTATAAAAAATTTCTAGCAAGTCAAATATTTGACTGGCTTTATAATAAGCAAGAATATGATTTTAATAATTATACAAACATAAAAAAAGAGACAATAGATTTTTTAAAAGCAACATTTTCAACCGCTTTTATTACAATAACTAAAGTAGAGGAAGATACGGATGTTAAAAAATTTTTATTTACTTTAAAAGATGGTCAAAAGATTGAAAGTGTTTTAATGTATCATAATTATGGGTTAAGTGTTTGTGTATCTTCACAAGTAGGCTGTAATATGGGCTGTAAATTTTGTGAAAGTGGGCGCCTTAAAAAGGTAAGAGATTTAGAAACTTATGAAATGCTTGAGCAAGCAATCGCAATTAGCAATTATGTAAAACAGAAAATTGATAGTGTTGTTATCATGGGAATTGGTGAACCTTTTGATAATTTTACTAATGTTATGAAATTTATTAATTTACTTAATGATCCAAAAGTTTTAGCAATTGGGGCAAGACATATTACTGTTTCCACCTGTGGTTTAGTTCCCAAAATAAAAGCTTTTGCGGATATGGAACTTCAAGTTAATTTAGCTTTAAGCCTACATTCTCCAACTGATGAAAAAAGAAAACAAATAATGAATGTTGCCAAAGCGTATAGTTTAAAAGAAGTTTTTGAAGCTTTAAAATATTATCAAAATAAAACGAAAAGACGGGTAACAATTGAATACATAATGCTTGATAAAATTAATGATACCAAAGAAGATGCTTTAGCTCTTAGTAAATTATTAAATGGTTATAATGTTTATGTTAATTTAATACCATATAATGAAACGAAAAATATTGCCTTTAAGGCTAGTAGTAAAAAACAAATAGCTTTATTTTATGATACTTTAAAGAAAAATGGCCTTGATGTAACGGTACGGCATAAATTTGGTAATAAAATATCGGCTGCGTGTGGGCAACTTAGAAGTAAAGAAATATAGTAAAAAATAATAAATAATGTTATAATTATCATTGAAGATAGGTGGTTTATATAAAAACGTTTTATTTAACAGATGCTGGACGGGTTAGAACACATAATGAGGACAGCGTAACAATTCTCAAAAATAAATCTGATGAATATTTATTAATGGTTGCTGATGGTATGGGTGGTCATCGTAAAGGGGAGGTTGCTTCCTCAATAGCCCTTACTCATTTAGGTAAAAGATTTACTGAAACGGCAAGTATTGGTACTAAACTTGATGCTGTTAATTGGCTTAATGATAACGTTAATGAGATTAATAAAGAGATTTTAGAATATACTATTGCTCATGAAGACTCGGTAGGTATGGGAACTACTTTAGTAGTAGCGGTTTTAACCAAGGAATTTTTAATCTTTGGCAATATTGGCGACTCATCAGGCTATGTTTTAAAAGCTGGTAAACTTCATAAAGTAACAAAAGATCATACTTTAGTAAACCTTTTAGTTCAAGCGGGTAATTTGACTGAGGAAGAAGCTAAATTTCATCCTAAAAAGAATGTCTTAATGCGCGCATTAGGAGCAACAGAGAAAGCTGAACTTGATATATTTGATGTTGTTGATGCTGATATTGATGGCATAATGCTTTGTAGTGATGGCTTGACTTCGCTTTTGGCCGATGATCAAATTGAAAGAGTCTTAGATGATACTGAGTTAACAATTGAAGAAAAAGTTCAAAAACTTATAACAAAATGTAATGCACGGGGTGGAAATGATAATATCTCTGTGGCATTTTTGGATATGGAAGGGAGTAAAAAATAGTGATTGCTAAAGGGCAAAAAATTAGTGATAGATACCAAATTTTAAAAAGCATTGGTGAAGGTGGAATGGCTAATGTTTATTTAGCATATGACACTATTTTAGAACGTAATGTTGCTGTTAAAATTCTGCGGGGAGATTTAGCAACTGATGAAAAATTTGTAAGAAGATTTCAAAGAGAAGCTTTACAAGCCTCAAGTCTTAATAATCAAAATATAGTTGAAGTATATGATGTTGGTGAAGACCATGGCGAGTATTATATTGTTATGGAATATATCGAGGGTAAACAATTAAAAACACTCCTTAAAAAAAGAGGTAAACTTACCGTTCCCGAGGTTGTAGATATTATGCTTCAAGTTACCAGTGGTCTTTCTGTAGCTCATGATTCATATATAATTCATAGAGATATTAAACCCCAAAACATTATGATTTTGGAAAATGGTTTAGTAAAACTTACGGATTTTGGTATAGCGGTAGCCATGAATTCAACTCAGCTTACGCAAACAAACTCTGTAATGGGCTCTGTTCATTATCTTCCACCTGAACAAGCTTGTGGCAAAGGGGCGACTTTACAAAGTGATATATATTCCCTTGGTATTTTGATGTTCGAGTTATTAACGGGTAAACTTCCTTATCGTGGAGATAATGCTGTTGAGATTGCTTTAAAACATTTAAAAGAACCTCTTCCGTCTATAAGGAGTATCTTACCTGATTTACCCCAAAGTATTGAAAACATTATTATGAAAGCTACGGCTAAAAATCCTAAAAATCGTTATACTGATGCAAGAGAAATGCATGAAGATTTAAAAACTTGCTTAGATGAAGCCCGAATTAATGAGATAAAATATACATTTAAATATCCTGAAAATGATTATGATGATAATGCTGTACTAAAAATTAAAAAAGAAGCAAATATTAATAATAAGGAAACAAATAAGAAAGATGGTGAGGAAGTTATAGCAAAGAAGATAACCGAAAATGATTTGAAGAAGCAAAATAAGACGATAATTATCTTGATGGCGGTATTTACTGCTTTGGTAGTAGGTATTACGGTTGTTTTACTATGGATAAGATATGGTAATTCTATTGGTACGATTGAGGTTCCTGATGTTACCAATATGACTTTAGTAGACGCTGTTAAGAAACTAGAAAAAGAAGGCTTTAGTGTCGCCGATGAAACTTTAGAAAAAAATTCTTCTACTATTGATGAAGGTCGAGTTGTTATGACATCTCCATCAGGAGGCTCTAAAAAGAAAAAGGGCTCAGAAATAACTATTTATATTTCTAAGGGTACCGCTGAAATTGTTATTGAAGATTATACCGGCAAGAATTGCGATAATATTGAAGGAGCTCTTGATGCGCAAGGGGTTAATGCTTCATGTAAAGAAAGAGATATAGCCGAGGGCAGTGAGGACGATTTTAAAGAAAATACTATTATTGACCAATCTGTAGCAGCAGGGGAATCTTTAAAAAGTGGCGATGAAATAATTTTATGGATTCCTAAAGTTCAAGATTTATATCCAGACTTTACTGATGGCTATGAAATATTAGATATTCTAGATTTCTGTGAAGAATATGAATTGTCTTGTAAATTTGTTGATAAAGATAAAAATAGTTTATCAATAAATAAAGGCAATGCTGAAGATTATGCAAGTTATAAAATAACTAATCAAAGTCGTAAAGAGGGTGCCAAAGTTACGCGTAGTGCCACTTTAACCATAACTATAGAGGGTAATACTTCAAATAGTGAAGGAAACCACGAATTAGATTAATATGCAGGGACGAATTATTCATATTAATAGTACGAAATATGTTGTTAAAACATCACAAGGGGATATTAATGCTACCGTAAAGGGAATTTTTCGTAAAGAAAAAATTGTTCCCTTGGTAGGTGATATAGTTTTACTTGATGATGAAAATCGGATAAGTAAAATATATGAAAGACGCAATTTTTTAACAAGACCTAATATTGCTAATGTCGACATAGCGTTAATTATAACTTCTGTAAAAAAACCGGATTTAGATTTAGTGCTATTAGATAAATTATTAGTTAATGTAATTGGTAATAATATAGAGCCAGTTATATGCTTTACCAAAATAGATTTACTTGATAAAAAAGAATTAGAATATTACAAAAAGATTAAAAAGTATTATGAAACTTTAGATATTGTGGTTATAGAAAATACCGCTATAGCTTATTTTAAAAAAATAGCTAAAGATAAAATAATTGTCTGCTGTGGGCAAACGGGGGCGGGTAAATCCACATTCATTAACAAAATAGATAAGAATTTAAAACTTGAAACAAAACCTATTTCATCTTCTCTTAACCGGGGTGTTCACACAACAAGATATGTTAGTTTATATGAAATAGATAATTTCCTTCTAGCTGATACCCCAGGCTTTAGTGCACTTGATTTAGCTAATTTTACCCCTCAGCAAATTAGAGATGCCTTTGGTGAATTTAAAAATAGTAATTGCAAATACAAAGATTGTATGCACATTAAAACTGAAGGGTGTGAAGTAGAGCCAAAAGTCGGTACTAAAATACTAAATTCACGATATGAAAATTATTTAAAGTTTATAAAGGAGTGCCATGAAAGTAGCAGTAAGTTTTTTAAGTAGTGATAACTATATTAAATGTATAAAAAAAATTAATGATTCTAATGCTGATTATATTCATGTTGATTTATGCGATGGTAAATATGTTAAAACCAAAAATTTCACATTAGGCTCATTAGATAAATTGCTAGGAACAGCCCAAAAAAAACTTCATATTCATTTAATGTGCAATGATCCTCTTAAATATGTGGATAAACTAGCTTTTTATGATGTAAGTACCATAATATTTCATTTAGACGCGACTAAAAAACCGAGCCAAGTCATAGATTACATATCCTCTATGGGGATTAAAGTAGGCATTGCCCTAAATCCTAGTGATGATATCAATACATTAACACCATATCTAAAACAAATAGATGAAGTCTTATTTTTGACGGTAAATCCTGGCGCAGGGGGTCAGCCTTTTCAAGAAGAAGTTTTAGATAAAGTTGCTAAATTTAATGAAATAAAACATGATTATCAAATTCAAACCATAATTGATGGGGGAGTAAATGCTAATACCATATCTTTGTTAATAGATAAAGATATTGATATAGTAGTAAGTGGCTCTTTTGTAACAAATGGTGAAGATTATAATGAAAGAATAGCTACTTTAAAAAATGGCGTGCTATTATAAAAAGAAAAATTATCAAAATAAACTGATAATTTTTTTATATTTTACGATATAAACCAATGGCAGTACCAAGAATTGTACAATTAGGTAAAATAATGGGCGCCATGGTATCATTTTCAGGCTGTAATCTAATATGGTCATTTTCTTTAAAAAATCTTTTAAGCGTTACTTCATTTTCATCTGTCATAGCAACAACAATATCGCCATTTTTAGCATCATTTTGTCTTTTAACAATCACATAATCATCATCATAAATACCAGCATTAATCATGCTTTCGCCTGAAACGTGTAGGGTAAATACTTCGGATGAGGCCGGAACTAAGGAAGAAGGTAAAGAGAAAAATTCGTTTGGTGTTTCAATTGCGGTAATAGGATTTCCCGCGGTTACTTTACCAAGAAGAGGAACTTTAACAGTATCTTCATTTTTCTTTTCATATTCGTTATCTACTAAAAGTTCTATTGTTCGAAACTTATTATTAGAACTTCTCAAATAACCGTTTTTTTCAAGATTTTTAATATGAACAAATACAGTAGCTGTACTAGATAAATGCACACCGGCACAAATTTCCCTTATAGTAGGCGGAAAGCCGTGTTCTGCGGAATATTTTTTTATAAATTTTAAGACATCCGCTTGTCTTCTTGTTAACATAGCAGCTCTTTTCATTTCTACCTCCATATATATTTTAAGTTTACATCATATATTGTAAAAAGTCAAACAAATGTTTTGAAATATATTGACACGAACAAACATTTGCCTTAATATTGTAACGAAGGATGTGATAAGAATGAAAAAAGTTTTGAAAAAAATTATTGTGAACTACGGAGGACTTATTTTCTTATACCTGGCGGTAATAATAGCAACCTTTTCATTACTTGCCGATTATAAGATGGCTGAAAGTCAAAATGGCAAGTCGGACTTAATCACAAACACGGAATTAAAAATATAGGTTTTATTTTATGAAGAAACTATGCTAAAATGAAAAATAGGGAAGTGATGTAGTATGGCCGGTAAAAGTGAACAAGCTTTAAATTCAATGAAAATGCTTGCTATAGATATGATTCAAAAGGCTGAAAGTGGCCATCCAGGTATTGTTTTTGGTGCTAGTCCAATTATATATGCCTTATATTTAAATGAACTTAATGTTTTAGCTAAAAGACCTAATTGGGTTAATCGTGATCGTTTCGTTTTATCTGCAGGTCATGGCAGTGCAATGCTATATTCCATGCTTTATTTTGCGGGTTTTGATATTTCTATGGCAGATTTAAAACGTTATCGAGATATTGATTCTTTTACTCCGGGTCATCCTGAATTAAATGTTGATCTGGGAATAGAGTGTTCTACGGGGCCATTAGGTCAAGGTGTTGCTAATGCGGTAGGTATGGCTTTGGCCGAAAGATATTATGAAAATTTATGTCGGGCAGTTAACAAGAAAAGTAATTTAATTGATTATTACACTTATGTATTATGTTCGGATGGCGATTTACAGGAGGGCATTGCTTATGAAGCTTTATCTTTAGCAGGAGCGCAAAGACTTAATAAATTAGTTGTTATTTTAGATAATAATGAAGTGCAACATGATGGCGAAGTAGAAAATACTTTTACTGAAGATTTAACTTTACGTTTTGAAGCTTTAGATTTTAATGTTATTAATGTCAAAAATGGCAGTAATGTTAATGATATATCTTCGGCACTTAAAGAAGCTCGTAAATCAGATTCGCCAACTCTTATTATTTGTCATACCCAAATTGGTGAAGATACAACTTTTGAGGGATTGCCTGAGGCGCATAATCATTTATTAGATAGTGCTGAAGTTAAGGATTTAAAAGAAAAATATCATTTGCCAACTGAACCTTTTGTTTATGATGAAGTATCACGCAATTATGTAACTGACTTTATTATAAATAGAGTGAGTAAGAAATATGAACTATGGTTACGCGAATTTAATGAGTTAAGAGAAAATAATAGTGAATTATTAAATATTATTAACTTGATTGAAAAAAATGATTTTACTGTAGACTTTGATAGTACAAATTATAAAATTAATGATAAATACTGTGAAGAAGGGCGCATTTCAAATGAAAGAGTTATTAACTTTATTGCTCCTAAAACAAGATTTTTTGTTGGTGGTTCGGCTGATTTAGCCACGAGTACAAAAACCGTTATCAATAACAGTGGCCTTATGAGTGATGATAATCCAACAGGCCGTAATATTGCATTTGGCCTTCGTGAACACGCCATGGGTGGTATCTTAAATGGAATGGCTTTATCAGGATTAAGAGTTTTTGGCTCTACGTTCCTATCTTTTGCGGATTATTTAAAACCGGCAATGCGAATGAGCGCTCTTATGAATTTGCCAGTTACTTATATTTTTACTCATGATAGTATTACTGTGGGCCAAGATGGACCGACTCATCAACCGGTAGAGCAGTTATCTATGCTTAGAACAATTCCTAATATGACAGTATTTAGGCCCTGTGATATTAATGAAATTATTGGTGCTTGGGAATATATTTTGAAACATCAAGGACCTTTTTCATTAGTAATCTCTAAAGAGAAAATGAATATTTTAAAACATACCAATGGTAAATATGTGCAATATGGAGCTTATATAGTACGTAAAGAAAAATATCATTTAGATGGTGTTATTATTGCAACCGGTAGTGAAGTAGCTTTAGCAATCAAACTTGCCGAAGAACTATTTACAAGTGGTATTGATATCAGAGTTGTTTCAATGCCATCGATGGAACTATTTGTTAAACAAAATCCGGTATATGAAGAAAAGCTATTACCAAAAGATGTTAAGATTATCACTTTAGAAGCAGGCTCAACATTAATTTGGAATCGTTTTGCCTCTAGTCCTAAATATACAATTGGCATTGATAGCTTTGGCAGATCTGGTAAAAAAGATGATGTTTTAAAATATAATAATTACGATTATAATTCTTTATTATTAAAGATTAAAGAAATGCTCGAGTCTTAAGATTCGACATTTTTTTTACCATCTTTTTGTTATCATGAAGATGGTGATTTTATGAGAACATTCTATATATTTAATATTAATAAAGAAATGGAAATTCTAACTAAAGATAGCCCTTATGTTTTGTTTAAAAGTTTTGAGTCAATTCATAATACTAAAGATTTATATATGGCCCAAAATCTATATGAACAAATAGCTAATAAATTTAATAAAAATATTGTTAATCAAAAAATATTAAATAGTTTTAAAGATAATCAATTTTATATGTATGTTAATAATCATCATTCATACTATAATAAATATCGCGATGAAAGATGTGAAATAGAAATTAAAAACAGTTATTTACTTTGTAATTGTAATACTCTTAAGATACCCCTTTTGCAAAAACTTAATGGATATAATTTATTCGTATGTGATTTTGAAAACAAAGATTATTTTTGGCTTGATGAAATTTATTGTTAAATTAATAAAAGTATAGTAAAATTAAAATGTAAAGGAGGACATTATGCCTGTTTTAGAAACAGTATTATGGAGTATAGGTAGTTTAATAGTAGGTTTAATTTTAGGCTTTGTTATTGCTCGAATAGTTACAAAAAAAATGCTTGCTAAAAATCCTCCCATTAATGAGAAAATGATTGAAGCAATGATGAGTTCTATGGGTAGAAAGCCAAGCCAAAAACAAGTTAAACAAGTTATGGCTCAAATGAATCGCTACAAATAAGCGATTTTTTTAATTCATATAAATTTAAATATAATTCATTATAATCACTATAGCTAGTGAGCAAATTATCTAAACCGGTAATATCCAAACTAGCTTCATCAATATAATAGGGCATATTGTAAAGACTTTTCATAATGCTTATAATATCTTCTTTACTAAAATCGGGAAAATACATTATCAAAAGATTAGTAAGACAAGATAATACTAAAGTATCAGAAATATCCACTGAATTATAAATAAATAATTTATGAATTAAATATTTAACTTTGTTTTTCATATTTATAAAGTATTCTATTCTAGGCTTTGGCATTAGTAAATATGCCTAAAAATGTAATCAAATTTTTAAAAGTCAATATATAAAAAATATTAGCACTTTGGTATTGACAAGTGCTAATTTGCATAATATAATACTGTTAGCACTTGAAAAAGAAGAGTGCTAGAAAGGACTAGTATGGATAAAAGACAAGAAGACCTATTAAAGGCTATTGTTGAAACCTACGTTAAAACTGTTAAACCTGTTGGTAGCAAAAGCTTGTGTCAAAAGTTCAAACTATCCAGTGCAACAATTCGTAATGAGATGGCCGTTTTGGAAAGCCTTGGTTACGTTGAAAAAAACCATATTTCTTCAGGTAGAGTTCCTAGTGAAAGTGGTTATCGATACTATGTAGAACATTTAATGGAACCGGAAAAGCTTACGGGATCAGATGTTCTAAAACTCCAAAGTATCGTTAAAAATCAAGACTTAGTGTTGTCAGATGCCATTAGCAAATGTATGGAAATAATTAGTGATTTAACCAATTATGCTTCCGTCGTTTTAGGCAGTAATGCTGAAGATAACCTTCTAAAGCAAATAAGCATCATTCCAATTGATAATAATAAGATTGTTGCTCTTGTCTGTACAAATCGGGGCGTTGTTGAAAATAAACAATTTCAATTAGATGCCGATACTGATTTGAAAGAACTGATTAAAACAAGTGAGATTATCAACAAAATGTTAACAGGAACACCGATTAGTGATGTTGCATCAAGACTTGAGTTTGAAATAAAGCCAATTATTGCTAAGCAGATGGTTGATTATGAAAGAATATATCATATCTTCTATAATGCTCTTAGTGATTTTGCTGCTCAAGATACTGATGATATTAGAGTTGTTGGTCGGGCTAAAGTCCTTGAGCAACCAGAATATAGTGATGCGGATACAATTAAGAAGTTAGCCTATAAACTTGATGATGAGAAATTTATTAAACACGTTGTTCAAGATAAAGATAACGAAGAAATAAAAATCTATATAGGTAAAGATTCTGAGGTTGATCCTAATACAACTGTTATTAAAAGAAAATATGATATTAACGGTGAAACTGGCACCGTGGCCGTTATTGGACCAAAAAGAATGGAATATGCTAGAGTCATGGGTCTGTTAGACTATGTTCTAGATGAAATGAAAAAGAAGGATGAAAAATAGTGGAAGAAAAGACGGAAAATTTAGAAACTAACAAATTAGAAACGGAAACTAAAGAAAATAGTACAATTAAGAAAGTTTTGAAAAAGAAAGCTATAAAAAATGCTGAAATCGAAAACTTACAAAAGATTAATGCTGAGTTAAACGATAAAGTGTTAAGGCTTTCAGCAGAAATGCAAAATATGTCTCGCCGTCATGAACAAGAGAAAGCTAACATATATAAATATGATGGGGAAAGACTGATTAAAGAAATACTTCCAATTATTGATAATTTTGAAAGAGCCATTTCTTTAGATGATACTAATTTATCTGATGAACTTTCAAAATTCTTATCAGGATTTAAAATGATTTACACTTCACTTTTAAGTACCCTTCAAGCTATGGGGGTTAGCGAAATTGAAGCCCAAGGTAAACCATTTGATCCAACTAAAATGGAAGCTATTATGACATCTAATGTTATGGAAGAAGAACAAGGTGTTGTTCTTGAAGTATTACAAAAAGGTTATATGTATAATGATAAAGTTATACGTGTAGCAATGGTAAAAGTAAATGAATAATTAAATTGAAAGGAAATGATTAAAATGAGTAAAATTATAGGTATAGACTTAGGTACAACTAATAGTTGTGTCGCAGTTTTAGAGGGTGGGGACCCTAAAGTAATCCCTAATGCTGAAGGAAACCGTACAACTCCAAGTGTTGTAGCATTTAAAAACGGTGAAGAATTAGTAGGAGAAACTGCTAAAAGACAAGCAGTGACAAATGTTAAAAATACTATTTCTTCTATAAAAAGAAAAATGGGAACTAAGGAGAAAGTAGAAGCTAACGATAAGAAATATACTCCTGAAGAAATAAGTGCTAAGATTTTAGCTAAACTTAAAGCTGATGCTGAAAGTTATTTAGGCGAAAAAGTAACTAAAGCTGTTATTACAGTTCCTGCATACTTCAATGATGCTCAAAGACAAGCTACTAAAAATGCTGGTAAAATTGCCGGTCTTGAAGTAGAAAGAATTATTAATGAACCAACAGCCGCTGCTTTAGCTTATGGTCTTGATAAACAAGATGAACTTCAAACTATTTTAGTATATGACTTAGGAGGAGGTACATTTGATGTATCTATTCTAGAACTTGGTGATGGTGTCTTTGAAGTTAAATCAACTTCCGGTAATAACCATTTAGGTGGCGATGACTTTGATGAAAGAGTTGTTGAACATTTAGTTAAAGAATTTAAGAAAGACAATGGTATTGATCTTTCTAAAGATCCAATGGCTATGCAAAGAGTAAAAGATGCTGCAGAAAAAGCTAAGAAAGACTTATCTTCAATGACAACCGCTCAAATATCTCTACCATTCATTGCCCAAAATGATGATAAAGAGCCTCTACACTTAGAAACTAGTTTAACAAGAGCTAAATTTGAAGATTTATGTAAAGATTTATTTGATAGTACTCTTGATGCAGTTCATAAAGCTTTAAAAGATGCTAAATTAACTAATAAAGATATTAATAAAGTCGTTTTAGTAGGAGGTTCATCAAGAATCCCTTATATTCAAGACCTTGTTAAGAAAGAGTTAGGTCAAGAACCTAATAAGAGTGTTAACCCTGATGAAGTTGTAGCTATGGGTGCTGCTATTCAAGGTGGTGTTTTAACAGGTGAAGTAAATGATATCGTCTTACTTGATGTTACCCCATTATCACTAGGTATTGAAACTTTAGGAAATGTAATGACAGTATTAATTCCAAGAAATACAACAATTCCTACAAGTAAGAGTCAAGTATTCTCAACAGCAGCCGATAACCAACCAGCAGTAGATATCCATGTATTACAAGGCGAAAGACCAATGGCTGCCGATAACAAGACTTTAGGTAATTTCCAACTTACAAATATTCCACCTGCTCGAAGAGGTGTTCCACAAATTGAAGTTAAATTTGATATTGATGCCAACGGTATTGTTAATGTTACAGCTAAAGATTTAGGCACTAATAAAGAGCAAAGTATTACTATTACATCTTCAACATCATTATCTGATGAAGAGATTGATAGAATGGTTAAAGAAGCCGAAGCTAATAAAGAAGCTGATGAAAAACGTAAAGAAGAAAGTGATGTTAGAAACGAAGCTGACGGAACAATTCTTGCTGTTGATAGAGCTTTAGAAGATTTAGGTGATAAAGTATCTGAAGATGATAAAAAAGAAGCTACTAAGTTAAAAGAAGAACTTGAAGAAGCTTTAAAGGGTGAAGATATCGCTGAAATCAAAGAAAAGACGGAAGCTTTAAATAAAAAAGCAATGGATTTAGCCGCCAAAGTATATGAAGAGGCAAGTAAGAATAATACTGGAGCAGAAACAAATAATGCTTCAGGAACATCATCTAAAGATGAAGATGAACCCGTAGAAGGAACATACGAACAAAAAGATTAATAAAATATAGGTTCTAGTCAAACTAGAACCTTGTATTTATGAAAGGACTAGGGAATGCAAGATACTGTTGATTTGACAGAATTATGTAAAAGTAATGAAGACTTTATTAAAAGATTAAATAAAATAAAAAATGCTATCAAGAAAATAAAAAGTTATGAAGGTCATTTATTTGATAGTGCTGATAAATTGCTAGAATATTTAGAATTTGATACTAAACTATCTATGGAAATTGAAAGAATTTATGTTTATGCTCATGTAAATGGCGACTTAGATTTAACTGATGAAACTTTTCAAGATTATAATGGTAGACTTAGTGAACTTATGAACCAAATGGGGGAAATATGTTCCTTTGTTTTGCCGGAAATATTAGCTCATGATTATCAAGAGTTCTTAACATTTTGTAAGCAAAATCCTAAGTTAAATAAATATAAAAGAATGATTAAAGATTTATATCGAGCTAAAAAGTTTACTAAAAATAAAGAGGAAGAAGCGTTAATATCAATTTTGACTTCTTCATATGGTAAACCTGAAGACATAAGTGAGCTTTTAATTAATACCGATATTGACTATGGTAATATTAAAGATGAAAATAATCAAGAAGTTCATCTTACTAATTCTAATTATTCAACTTATATAGAAAGCAATGATCCTCGAGTTAGAAAAGAAGCTTTTGAGGCTTTATATGCGCAAATTAAAGCTCATGAGAATACTTTTGCTTCTATTTTAGCTACCGAAGTTTTAAATAATAATAAGATAGCTAAAATAAGAGGCTTTAAAAGTGCAAGAGAATTAAGCTTATATCATAATAATATCAATAACAAAATATATGATAGTTTAATCGAAAACGTAAGTAATAATTTACCCCGATTTCTTAAATATTTTAAACTAAAAAAAGATATCCTAGGGTTAAAAGAATTTCATACATATGATACTTATGCAAGTATTACAAAAGAGTATGATAGCAAATATACTTATGAAGAAGCTAAAGAAATTATTTTGAAAGCTTTATCCGTTTTAGGTAAAGATTATATTAATGATTTAAGCCAAGCTTTTGCTAATAACTGGATAGATGCTAAGATTCGCGATAAAAAAAGAAGTGGAGCATATTGTACTTGTGCTTATGCTACTCATCCATATGTTGTAAGTAGTTATGAAGGTAAGCTTGAAGATATTTCAACCCTTGCTCATGAGCTTGGTCATGCTATGCACTATTATTATGCGCAAAAAAATAATACGTATCAAGATTATGGGTATTCTATCTTTGTTGCCGAAGTTGCTAGTCAAGTAAATGAAATAATTTTAATGGATTATTTCTATAATAATAGTAATAATAAAGAAGAAAAGAAATATATTCTTGATAATATTTTAAAGAAATTTAAATCTACTATTATTAGACAAACAATGTTTGCTGAATTTGAAGATGAAATTCATAAGCTTGATAACAAAGGCATTACTCTTACTAAGAATGTGTTAACAAATACGTACTATAAATTAAATCAAAAGTATTTTGGCAAAGATGTCATTATAGATGATGATATAAAATATGAATGTTTTAGAATTCCTCATTTTTATTATAACTTCTATGTTTATCAATATGCTACCGGCTATACGGCGGCAATGAAAATTGCTATGGATATTATCGCTGGTAAGAAAGGGGCTTTAGAAAATTACTTGAAGTTCCTAAAGCTTGGCTGTACCAAAAATCCTTGTGCTTCTTTAAAAGTAGCAGGTGTTGATATGACAAAGAGTGATATTTATAATGAAGTTTTCCATGTCCTTGAACAAGAAATAGATGAATTGAGGCGGTTATATGAGTAAAGATTATTATGAAACTTTAGGTGTTAATAAAAATGCTTCGGATGAAGAGATTAAAAGAGCCTTTAGAAAACTTGCAAAACAATATCATCCCGATTTGAATAAAGAACCGGGAGCAGCAGAAAAATTTAAAGAGATTGGTGAAGCTTATGCTGTCTTATCTGATCCTAATAAACGAAAAACTTATGATCAATTTGGCTCTGCGGCATTTGAAAATGGCGGTCAAGGAGCAGGAGGAGCTTCCGGCTTTGGGGGCTTTGACTTTAGTGATTTTGACCTAGATTCCATTTTACGAGATGTTTTTGGCAGTGGCTTCGCCGGTTTTGGTTCCCGAAGAGGTTCATCATCAAGGTCAAAAAGAGGTTCCGATGTTCGGATTGTACTACGATTAACTTTTGAAGAGGCCGCTTTTGGTTGTGAAAAGAAAGTTGATATAACAATGGACGATGCTTGTCCTAGATGTGATGGTAAAGGTGGCTTTAATGAAAAAACTTGTTCTACCTGTGGGGGCCGAGGTATTGTCTTAGAAAGAGTTCAATCTTTATTTGGCATGATGCAAACGCAAAAGACTTGTCCTGATTGTCATGGAACGGGTAAGACATTTGGCGAAACTTGTCCGGATTGTAACGGTTCTGGTATTGTAAGCCGTAAAAAGACAATGACTATTAAAATTCCCGAGGGCGTTGATAATGGTTTCCAACTTCGTTTAGCAAATAGAGGTGAAGCAGGACGTAATGGTGGGGAAGCTGGCGATTTGCTTGTAGACTTTGATATTATGGATCATCCTCTTTATGAAAGACAAGGTAATGATATTTACATGGAATACCCTATCAATGTTGCTCAGGCAGCACTAGGCTGTGAGATTGATGTTCCAACTTTAACCGGCATTGAAAGAGTTGAAATTAAGGCTGGTACTCAAAATTATGAGAAAATCAAATTACGTGGTAAAGGCATTAAATCTCCTAATAGCTTAATGAGAGGAAATATGTATGTTGTTGTAAACATTATTACTCCAACTAAACTTTCCCGTAAACAAAAAGCCTTGTTTGAAGAACTACTTGATTCAGATTTAGATGATGAACAAGCCTTTAAAGAATTCAAAAAAGCCTGTAAAAAAATATAAGAAAACTTTCATTAAGAAGGTTTTTCTTTTGCTTTAATATTCTTCTATTATTTAGCATATATTTAATCGGAGGAAACATGACCACTGGATTAAATGATAAAGAAGTAGAAGAATCTCGCCGTAAATTTGGTACTAATGAAATAACTAAAAAAAAGAAAAATACTTTTATCTCCATTTTATTAGAGTCTTTAGGTGATCCAATAATTAAAATATTACTTATTGCTTTAGCAGTTAAAGTGGTTTTCTTAGTTCATTCATCAGATATTTTTGAAGTAATAGGTATTTTAGTAGCTATTTTTTTAGCCTCTTTTATTTCTTCTATCTCCGAATATGGTTCAAATAAAGCCTTTGAAAGACTGCAAGAAGAAAATAAACTTTTAAAATCTAAAGTATATCGAAATAATAAATTAACAGAAATATATGTTAAAGATATTGTGGTCGGAGATATCATCAAAATAACAACAGGCGATAAAATTCCTGCCGATGGCCAAATTATAAAAGGTAATTTAACTTTAGATGAAAGTTTTATGACGGGGGAAAGTAAAGAAGTTTATAAAAAAAGTAATGATAAAGTTTACAGTGGAAGTGTCGTTTATAAAGGTGACTGTCTTATTAAAGTAACGGAAATAGGCGATAAAACTTTTATGGGTGATATTTCTTCCCAAATGCAAGAAAAAGATGAGGAAAGTCCCCTTAAACAAAGACTACACGTTTTAGCTATGCAAATAAGTAAACTTGGTTATTTAGGGGCTTTTTTAGCTACAGCTTCCTATTTATTTATTAAAATTTTTGTTGAAAATCATTTTGTATGGGCAGATATTATGGCAACGGTAACTAATTTTCATACCATGCTAGGATTTATTGTTTATGCTTTAACTTTATGCGTTACGATTATTATCATGGCTGTACCCGAGGGGCTTCCTATGATGATTACTTTAGTTTTATCCTCGAATATGAAAAGAATGTTAAAAGATAATGTTTTAGTGCGTAAACTCGTGGGAATAGAAACCAGTGGTACAATGAATTATTTGTTTTGTGATAAAACCGGTACTTTAACCGAGGGTAATTTGAAAGTCGAAATGCTGATTACCAAAGATGATAAACAAATTAAAAAATATAGTGATTTAGAAAGCTATCCTAAATATCGCGATATTCTAAATAATTCGTTAATCCTTAATAATGAATGTGATATTGAGGATAACAATATAATCGGGGGTAATGCTACAGATAAAGCTATTATTAATTTTATGCAAAAAGGTCATGCTACCCAAAAAGTTGTTACAAAAAAAGATTTTGATAGTGCGGTAAAATATAGTTTTGTCAAAAGTAATACAAACGATATTTATTATAAGGGCGCTGCCGAAATTCTCTTAGCTAAATGTGATAGATATTTATCTTTAACAGGTGAAAAGAAAATTCTTTTAAATAAAGAGTATTTAACAGTTTTAATTAATAAGTATACTTCTTCAGGGTATCGCGTTTTACTTAATGCCTTTAGTGATAATGGTAAAGATACAAACTTAATATTTATTTCCCTAATAGTTATTTCTGATACTATTAGAGAAGAAGCCTATGAAAGTGTAAAAACAATCCAAAATGCCGGTATTAAAATAGTAATGATAACGGGTGATAATAAAAATACTGCTTTGGCTATTGCTAAAAAATTAAATATTATGGCTCCCAATGATTTGATATTTACTCATGAAGAACTTGCTAAATTAAGTGATGAAGATATTAGCAAAAACACCAACAAAATAGCTATTATTGCCCGTGCCTTACCGCAAGATAAAGCCCGTTTAGTAAGTATATATAAAGATAAAGGGTTAGTAGTAGGAATGACTGGCGATGGTGTAAATGACGCTTTAGCTTTAAAGAAAAGTGATATTGGTTTTAGCTTAGGCAGTGGTAGTGAAGTTGCTAAAGAAGCTAGTGATATTGTCATTCTTGATGATAATATTAGTTCTATTTGTAAAGCTATTTTATATGGTCGAACTATCTTTAAAAGTATTCGTAAATTTGTAACATATCAATTAACAGTAAATATTTGTGCTTTAATTTTATCTATTCTCGGAACTTTAATTGGTGTTGCAACCCCCATAACAATTATTCAAATGCTTTGGCTTAATATGATAATGGATACTTTTGCCGGTTTAGCTTTTTCTTACGAAGCCCCTTTAAAAGAATATATGGAAGAAAAACCTAAACAAAAAGATGAAAAAATAATTAATAAATACATGATAAATCAAGTAGCTGTAAATGGTTTATATACCTCCATAATCTGTTTGCTATTTTTAAAACTCCCTATAATAAGTTCTTTTTTCTCTAGTGAAAAACACTTTATGACAGCATTCTTTGCTTTATTTATCTTCTTTGGTATTATTAACTCTTTCCTCGCCAGAACTCATCGTATAAATTTATTAGCTCATTTAAAGAAAAATCCTGTTTTTATTTTTATTAATGTTTTTATTATTACCGTTCAAATGATAATTATATATTATGGAGGAGATTTATTTAGAACTTATGGTCTTAGCCTAAAAGAATTAGTTTTAATTGGTGTTATTGCTTTAACAATTATTCCGGTTGATTTTATTAGAAAAGAATATTTAAAAAAACAAAAAATTCCTTTGGGTATGTAGTAAAAATAAAGAGAAAAATTTCTCTTTTTTCTTTGGCATAATATTTATTCGGGTGTATAATAAGGCTATGAACAAAAAGATTGCGATATGTATTCCTAGTTATAATGAAAGTAAAAATATTGCTAATATAACAAAGCAAATTGATGATGCTTTGTTTTACCTTGATAATAAATATGCTAGTGTAATTTTTAATTCGGATAATAATAGCCCTGATAAAACTAATGAGATATTTTTAAACACTAAAACTCATCATCCTAAGGAAAGCGTGGTACTTGATAAAAGAGGCAAAGGATATAATATAAGAGCTTTTTTTGATTTTTGTGTTAATAGTAATATTGATTACGCAATTACGATAGATGCTGACCTTCGAAGTTTTAATTATACATGGCTTTTAAATATCGTTGCTTCTTTAGAAAAGGGTAATGATTTTATATGTCCTTATTATGAAAGAAGAAAAGAAGAGGGTAATACCACGAATCATTTCGTAGTGCCTATATTATATACTTTATATGGCAAGTTTATAAGGCAACCTATCGGAGGAGATTATGCCTTTAATTTAAAATATATCAAAAGCATTTTAGCAAGTGATTTAGATGATGATATTATGGGCTATGGTATAGATATTTATATGCTAATTTATGCTCTTACTCATGATTTTAAAGTTGATATTGTATATCTTGGTCAAAAGATTCATGGTGTAAGTTATCATAAAATGGCCAATATCTTTATGGGAGTAGCTAAGGGATTAAAAAATGCTATTAATAAATATCCTCCCTTAAATGCAAGTTATGAAGAAATAGATTACAAACCATTTATTATTCCAAATCAAAGATGGGAATATATAGCTGAAGTATATGATAAACTAAATTTTGACCCCATTAAGCTCGATTATGATACTATATATCACGAATGGCTTGATGCTCTTAATAAATATTTGTTAGAAGATGATTTCTCCCATAAAATGATGAGTGAATTAGTGGATTTGTTTATGAAAAGAGTAGTTAGTTTTTGGCAGTATATTGATGATAATGATATTGAAAATTGGGAAACGTTAATTGTTCAAAGCTGTATCGATTTAAGGAGGCTATATGAAATTACAAGTAATAAAGGGATATAATGATCCAGAAGACAATTATCTAGAAATAGTAGAAAGAAAAGGTATAGGACATCCAGACACTATTGCTGATAAACTCGCTCAGGAATGTTCGAGAGTTTATGCTAAATATTGTATGGAAAACTTTGGGGTAATTCTTCACCATAATATTGATAAGTTTTATATCGGGGGAGGACTGTTCGTATATGAAAATGGCAAGGCTATAAAAAAACACCCAATAAGAGTAGAAATGAATGGCCGAGTAAGCAATGAATATGTAAGTAAGAAAATTGATTTAGAAGCTCTATTTACTCCGGTTATTAAAAAATACTTAAGTACGATCATGCCAAGGATTAATCCGGAAGAAGATTTGGATATCATTATTAATCCAACGCAATATTCTAAACAAGAAAATTGGTATAAACCTCAAAGCATAAATGATCTGCCTGATGCCAAGACTTTATATGCGGCTGATACCTCTTTATGTGTAAATCATAGTTCTAAAACTTTTTGCGAAGAAGCTACTTTAAAAGTAGAATCTTTCTTTTGGAGGTTTAATGATGATGGTTATGCCTGCCCTAAGTATAATGATGTGGGCCAAGATATTAAAGTAATGATAACTAGAAAAAATAAAGATGTCGATATTTATGTTTCTTTACCAATATTTAAAGATAAATTTAAAGATAAAGAAGAATATGATAAGATAATTGATAGATATACAGAACTTTTATATAAAGAGGTTGCTAAAATACATAATCCTAAAGGTTATATATATAAAATTGATATTAATAAAAATCTAGATGGGTCATATCATATTTATAGCTTAGTAAAAGGAAGTTGTATTGAATGTGGCGAAGAAGGAGTCGTAGGAAGAGGTAATAATGCTCAGGGTTTAATTTCTAGTTTTAGAGAGCATACTATGGAAGCACCTTGTGGTAAAAATGAAAGATATCATACAGGGTGCGTAATTAATTTTATAGCCAATAAAGCAGTGCAAAGAATTTATGATGAACTTGGCATTAAATGCACACTGTTTTCTTTGACGAGGAATAAAGGCTCTATTGTAGAACCTTATTTCTTTTACTTAATGGTAAACGATTTAAGCAAGAAAAAAGAATGCAAAAAAATAATTGAAAAAGAATTTACAGAAAATTTTGTGCATGAGATTATTAAACCAATTAATTTGTATTAGGAGTTACTATGGAGACCTTTTGTATAGAAGTAGCCTCAGCTACTTTACGTTTTATAAGTGATATTCCCTTGCAGGAGTATTTCTTACGTAATAAACAATTTATGGAATTTTTTGATCCCAAATTTATTGAAGATGTAGATTCAATTGTTCATACTTTTTCTTATACTGATACTGAAAAAAATGTGGGATTAAAGTGTGATGATAACGATATAATTTTACGCTTTCCATATCAAAATTTAACAAAAAATAATATTATTTATTTAGCATACCCTTTATTAGAAAAACAGTTTGCGCAGATGGGCCTAAGCTCGTGCCACTCGGCCTGTGTATGTAAAAACGGGGAGGCTACTTTGATTATTGGCGAAGCTGGAGCAGGTAAAACTAGTTTAGCTGTAAACCTATGTCAAAATTATGGCTTTTCTTTAATTAGCAATGATATGACTTTGATAGGTCTTGATGCTGATGGCATTTCTGCATATGGAGGAACTAAGTTTTTAAACTTAAGATTATTATCTGTTAAAAAAAATATGGAGTCTTTACTATACTTATTTCATAATGATATTAAGGATGAATGGACAAATAAGATTACCATTATGGCTCAAGATGTGGGCATTAATACTGAATATGCTGTAATACCTATTACTAATATTGTTCATGTGAGACTTGATGATAGAGAAAATGATTTGAAAGTTACTGCAGGTGATAGTTGGCGAAATAACTTTTTGCTTTATCAAAATTTATCAAGCCATATTCGGGGCCAAGCAGCAACTTTTGTAGATGCTAGTGGTCATCCTATGGGATATGTACCTTCTTATGAAACGGAAGAAACATATCTTAAAAGACAAGAATTAATAAGCAGAATTAATGCTTGTAAAGGATATTATTATATTAATGGATCATTATTGGAACTCTTAAAATTTATTAATTCTTTATATGATGGTAAGGAAAAAGGAAGTACAAGATTTATTGTAAGAAGAAGGGAAAAATAAATATGGATATTAAATTTGTAAATGATGATGGAATAAAATTCAATTTTCGGGTAGCGGCTATTTTTAAAAATGGTAATAAAGTACTTTTGCAAAAAAATAAAAAAAGTGGCGATTATTATTCTTTAATCGGGGGCAGAGTCAAGTTTTTAGAGGATACTAAAAAGGCTATGATAAGGGAAATAAAAGAAGAAGTAGGCGTTAATGTTAAAGATGATGAACTATCTTTACTTGAGGTAGTAGAAAACTTTTTTGTTTATGATAATACTAAATTTCATGAATTGTTATTTGTTTATAAAGTAGATAATGAAAGTATAAACAATAAGGATAATTTTTATACTCTTGATAAAGATAAAAACTCTATAAATAAATGGTATGATATAGATGAAGCAAAAAACTTTGATATTAGACCAAGTTTTGCTAAGGATTGGTTTGCAGATACAAAGCTAAATCATAATGTTATAAACGAACTTTAATTTACTTTAAGACATTATTATGATAAAATTTAAACTAGTTTAATAAGAAAGAAGGGCATATTATGGCTAATGAAAAATTTTTAGACGCTATAACAGCACGGGATGTTGATTTTGCAAAGTGGTATACTGATGTAGTTAGAAAAGCAAAACTATGTGAGTATACTAGTATTAAAGGATGCATGGTATATATGCCCGCGGGGTATGCTATTTGGGAAAATATTCAAAAGAATCTTGATGAGCGATTTAAAGCTACGGGGGTAAAGAATGTTTATATGCCAATGTTAATCCCTGAAAGCCTTTTAAATAAAGAAAAAGACCATGTAAATGGCTTTGCTCCAGAAGTTGCTTGGGTAACAATGGGTGGTTCTAATCCTTTAGAAGAAAAATTATGTATAAGACCCACAAGTGAAACTTTATTTTGTGAACACTTTGCCAAAAACTTAAATTCTTATCGTGACCTTCCTATGGTTTATAATCAATGGTGTTCGGTTTTAAGATGGGAAAAGACGACTAGACCATTTTTAAGAAGTAAGGAATTCTTATGGCAAGAGGGACATACCATTCACGCTACTAGTGAAGAAGCCAAAGATAGAACGAGAATGATGCTTGAAGTTTATCATGATTTTGTTGAAAATGATTTGGCTATTCCTGTTGTATGGGGGCAAAAAACTGAAAGTGAAAAATTTGCTGGAGCGGAGTCAACTTATACAATTGAAGCTTTAATGCATGATGGTAAAGCTTTACAATCAGGAACAAGTCATTATTTTGGTGATGGTTTTAGTAAAGCATTTGATGTTAAATATATTGATAAAAATAATAAATATGTAAATCCATTTCAAACTTCATGGGGGCTTTCAACAAGAATTATCGGAGCTATTATTATGGTTCATGGCGATGATGACGGGCTTGTTCTTCCGCCACATATTGCCCCAATTAAAAGCATGATAATTCCTATTGGGCATAATAAACCAGAAATAATGGACGTAGCTAATAAGATATATGAAGAATTAAAAAATCAAGGTATTCAAGTTGATATTGATTTAACCGATAAGACTCCGGGTTATAAATTCTCTAATCAAGAAGTTCAAGGTATTCCTACAAGAATTGAAATAGGACCTCGGGACCTTGAAAATGGCGTTGTTACAATTGTTAGAAGAGATACAAGAGAAAAGATAAGTGTTAAACTTGATGAAGTTGTAACTGAACTTCCAAAGGTTCTTGAACAAATGCAAAATGATATGTATCAAAAAGCTAAAGAACATTTAGAAAACCATATTTATGAAGCTCATAATATGGAAGAACTTATAAAAACTTTTGATGAAAAAAGTGGCTTTGTTAAAGCTATGTGGTGTGGCGAGGAAGAATGTGAAAAAATAATTAAAGAAAAAACCGGGGGAGCTACATCAAGATGTATACCATTTGAGGAAGATAAAATATCAGATAAATGTGTATGCTGTGGTAAAGAAGCTAAACATATGGTTTATTTTGGCAAAGCTTATTAATAAATATAAAAACTGCTTATAAATGATTAAGCAGTTTCTTTATTTTTTCATAATTGATTTGGGATAAGGCTTTCTTTCATCGGTTTGATAAAGAAGATAATCAATACTTGTTTGATAATATTCCGCAAGCTTTTTTAATATTTCTTCTGTGAGTAATGTTTGACCTGTTTCATAATAACTATATTTTCTTTGAGAAATACCTACTTTTTTAGCAACATCTTTTTGTAATAAATCATTATCTTCCCTTAATTCTTTTAATCTATTCATTATCAAATCACCTTGAAAACATTTTATTATAGATAAAAATTATCTGTTGACGTTTAGATAAATATTGTCTATAATAAATAATATAGATAATAATTGTCTACGAGGTAGGAAATGAAGAAGAAAATATTATTAGTAGTAGGTATTATAGTTACGTTAGGTATAATATCAATTGTATTTTTAATAAATAAGGATAATCAATCTTTGAATTTTAATGCTGTTTATGATGAAATAGCGTATTACTATGAAACAGATAGTGGAGATTATGAACAGGGGAGTTCAAACGATTGGTCTAATGGTAGTTATGCTTTAAATGTAGGAAAGAGCACGTGCAATGGAGATAGCAATCCAAGTGATATACTAGATTGGGACTCAGAAAATAAAACCGTATTAATGACTTCAAATGAAAATAATAATTGTACATTATATTTTGATAAAGCATACACAGCACAAGAATTTTATGAGAAATATAAAAATCAAAAAGTAGGTCAAGGTAATTTATTATATCATGATACTAGTTTAGAAAATGGTGCAGAAGATAATGGCTATAGGTATTCAGGAAATAATCCTAATAACTTTATTTGCTTTGGTCCAGGAAGTGAAGACTACAATAAAGGAGTAACTGGTGCGACCTGTCCTGATGAAAATTTATATCGTATGATAGGCTATGTACCTGTAGAATTGCCTGACGGAACAAAAACAAAATTAATAAAAGTCATAAAATCAGAATTTGTCACTCATGATGAATTAGGAATAGAAAGTTATAAACCTAAAGAAATTTGGAGCAAATACAAACACTTAAAAAGAATAAAGGGGGAAATTATTGATGGTTTTTATTGGAACGAACAGAAAAATAATATTTGGGAAAGTAGTACTTTATATTATGCACTAAATAATAATTTCATAAAAAAATTAGGAGATAATTGGTCAAAAAAAATAGAGCAAGTTCAATGGAATGTAACAGGTATTTCAGGTACTAGTAACTCCATACTAGAAATATACAAAGAGGAAATGAATAATCTTAAAAAGGTATCAGCTAAAATAGGGCTAATGTATGTAGCTGATTATGGCTTTGCCGCTAAAGAAAGTGCATGGCCATCAGGAACCTCTGGTTATGATGCCTCCGATATACCGGAAAATCAATGGCTTTTTAATGGACTAGATGAATGGACTATTACGCCTTATAAATTTGATGATGATGATGAAGAAGGAGTTTGGTATTTAGATAATGCGGGTTGTTTAGACAATTGGACTTCACCGAATGACGATTATATTGGTGTGCGCCCGGTTTTCTATCTAAATTCAGATGTAGAACTAGTTACAGGCGAAAATATTGATGGTAGCGATAGTAGCCCATACAGAGTAAATTAATAAATTGCTTTTGACATTCTATAAAGTAAATAACTTAATTAATTTAACTTTTCTAAATTATTTAAGTTATACTAAATATGGTGATACTTATGTATGAAGATGTTGGAAATAAGCTAATAGAGAATGAAAAAATAGAATTAGTATTAGAAACTGATGTTAGAAAAACTAAAAAGTATTGGGAAAAATATGTATATTCATTAATTCTCTTGATTGTTTTATGGGCTTTATATATTTATTCTTTTTGTGTAACTCATACTATTGGTGGTGTAACTTATAGTGGCAAAGGCTTTGGCTTTGATAAATATCTAGCTTTTTTAATTATCTTTGTTATAACTGTCTTTGCGGTTTTCCTTTTTGTTTATGATTTAATGATTAATACCAAAAATCGTTTTAATAAATATTGGCTAACTAATTTAAGAGTTATAGCTTTTAATAATAAAAAAGGGTATACGATTAGATATATTCAAAGAATAGACCGTTTAGGTGTTTATAACATTAAAAATAATTATGCTGATATTATTTTGATTTTTAAAAAGATTACTTCAACCGACAAAAATGAATTACCTTTACTTTTAACCGGTATTAAAAATTATAATGATACTATTAAATTTATTCAAAGTAAAAATGAAGATATTGAAGTATTTACCGATGAGAATTTAGGTAAGAAAAATAAAAATGATACTGTCAAACAAGAAGATAACCCATCTACTTCATATGTAAGTACATTAGGCGTTCAAATGGACGCTAATAAGCCTAATAGACATTTAGGTTCTCCTGTAGGAGGTGTAAATCCTAATAAAATACCAATGTCTGATGAAGAAGCAGAGGCAGAAAAGGCTGCTATGTTTAAAAAGGCAAGATAAAATATGCAAGTATTAAAAAAACACTATGGACTATTTCATTTTACATCATGTGTTTGTATATATTTAATAGTTTGGTTTATTTTGCTTCAACAAATGGACAAAATGGCTCTATTATCTGAATCTGGCGATAGCGTTCCCTTTACATTTGCATATTTTTGTCTTTTAATAGTGTCAATAATTATCTTAGTAGCTTATTTTATTTGCTTTAGATTTAAAAAATTGAGAGAAATAAAGTTCGGCCACTTTTTTCATTATCCTTTAAGATTATTTACACTATCCCTTTTGTTTATTATTGAACTGCCAATTCTTTTTAGAAAGGGAGCTATATTATGGTTAGGTATGTTCATAATTCCTTTTTTATTCTTATGTATTTTTATTAGCTTCATCGTTGGAATTTCTGAGGATATTAAATCTAAAGGCAAAGAGATATAATTTTATTTTTAAAAATATAAAAACCTAGGAAATTCCTAGGTATTTTTATTAATGGTCGAGAAGACAGGATTCGAACCTGCGACCCCCACGTCCCAAGCGTGGTGCACTACCAAGCTGTGCTACTTCTCGAGCTCGCTATTAATTATACTATAAAATAATATGTACTTCAAGTATTTTTATGTAGTAAAAGTAAAAACTTGCATTGCATTTTTTGTTAAAGATGGTAAAATAGATAGCATCAAATGAAAGGAACATGGCATGAAAAACTTATTTAAAAAACAAGCTTCCGATAATAAAGAAACTAACCGTATTCACGTTATAATTGAAGATCCTGATTTGCAAATTGTTTTAGCTAGATGGTTTGATATTATTCCCATTAAAGAAGTTGAAATTAAACATTATTTTTTATCTGGCATACAAGCTAAAGATATTGCCACTAAATTTGCCGTTTTACTTCGATTAACCGGCCTTGCGCAAAATGAAATATGTACTTTAAGAAATTTTGATAAAGAAAGTCTTACCTTTGATTGTTATTTTAGTGATAAAGACGATAAAGCTACAATTTCTCTTGCCAAAAATTTTATCGTAAAAGAGTTTACGGTAAATTATCACAATGAAATTAAAACATATAGATTCTTACATTGGAATACTAATTTAAATGAACCTTCCAAATTTGAATTAATTAAACAAGAGGTTGAAAAAGCTAATAATGATAATTATGTTTTCAAGTTAATGAGTGGTGACTATACATTTAATTTAACTATTAATCAAACAGGTAGTGCCTATTATATGGAAAACATTTTAGCTTTACAAGAATATTTACTTGAACTAACCATTCCTTTTGCTATTAATGAAGTATTTAAAAAAATATGCGAAATATCTATAAGTCATGTTGAAACTTATCCAAGCCTTATTATGGAAGTTACCAAAAATGATGGTGGTAGTAAAAAAACTGTTGATAAGCTCTCTCTTTCTTATGGCCATTTAGATTATTTTGCTATTACAATTGGTGATAGAACCGTAACAATTGATTTTTGCAATGGTTGTTGGCGATTAGAAACACCTCAATATAAAATCTTGCAAAATATGGATGGAACTATTAATTATAGTTTAACTAATGTACCTGTTCAAGAATTTACAAATGCTCCAGCCCTTTCTGACCAGTATGAGCAGGCTGTTAAAGAGGTAGAGCAAGTTAGAAGTCTAGCTAAAAGTATTAATTTATAAGACAATAAAACTCGAACTGAAATAGTCCGAGTTATTATTTTTTGGTACGCCCAAAGGGATTCGAACCCCCAACCTTTAGATCCGTAGTCTAACGCTCTATCCAGTTGAGCTATGGGCGCTTGTCTAAAACAAATTAATTATACTATAAGTGCCAAAAAAATACAATAAAAATGCAAACTTTAGTAGCTTAAAAAAACATATTATGGTAGAATTAAAGTAGGGTGGCATAATAAAAATGACTAGATCAATGTTTCTATTATTTGCTTTTGGTTACTACTTTATTACAATAGCTATTATTGTAATTGTTTTAGTTATTATAAATAATCATAATAAAAAGAAATATTCCGAGCAAATAAATGAATTAGAAAGAGAAAAGAATTTAATTATATCTGCCCAAATATTAAGTGAATTAAACAAAGTTGAAGCTCTTGCCTCTAACGAAGATTTAAAAGAAAAGTATGCTAATTGGAAAAAAAGATTTGAGCAAATTAAAGATAAGGACATTCCTAAAATAACTGATGCTATCAATGAAGTCCAATTTAATTATGATAATAAAGATTATAAAGCTTTAAAATTATCTTTGATTAAAGCGGAAATGGACTTGAATTATCTTAAGACTAAAGCTGATACTCTTTTAATGGAAATAAAAGAGATAACTTTAAGCGAAGAAAAAAATCGCGAAAAAATAACGAAGCTAAAAGCTGAATATCGGGCTATAGCTAGTAACTATAATGATAATCCTAAAGAATTTGAAAAAATTAAAGTACCAATTGAACTGCAATTTGAAAATGTTGATAAACTTTTTGTATCTTTTGAAGCCGCAATGGATAAAAATGCCTATACAGAAGTAGGTAAGATTGTAAAAGCTATCGATGATATTATTTCTAATTTAAAAGTAGTTATTGAAGAAACTAAATATATATGTCAATATGGCGATTTATTAATACCTAAAAAAATTGAAGAAATTCGTAAGATAGCTAAAAAAATGGTAAATGATGGATATAATCTTGACTATTTAAATATTGATTATAATATTGAAGAAACGCAAAAAAAGATTCAAGATATTTTTCAAAGACTTAATGTTTTAGATGTTGAAGACTCCGTTTTTGAACTTAAAACTATGCTTGATTATTTTGATTCATTATATAATGATTTTGAAAAAGAAAAGCTTTCACGAAGAGTTTTTGATGACTACTCTCGAAGTATTTTAATTAAGTCTACGAAATTAGAAAAAATAAATAATGAATTATATAAAAAAATTGGTGATTTAAAATATAGTTATGATTTAACTGATGATGAACTAGCAATAATTACCGATATTAAAGCAGCTTTAATTGAAATTAAAACAGATTATGAAAAAACAATTGAAGATTTCCGTAGTAAGAAAGTAGCTTATTCAAAATTAAGTTTACAAATGGAAATCTTAAATAATAAACTTATTGCTACTGAGGAGAAATTAAATGTTACACTTCGTAATTTAAGTTCTTTAAAAGATGATGAAAACCGGGCTCGCGAGCAACTTGATGATATCAAAACAATTTTAAGAGATGCTAAAGAAAAAGCTAAAGGATACAAACTACCAATTGTACCAAGAAACTATTATATAGAACTATCTGAAGCGGTTGAAGCTATTAATGAAATGGTTCTAGAACTTGACAAAAGACCTATTTCGATTAAAATATTAAACACAAGAGTTGATACCGCGCGCGATTTAGTATTAAAAGTATATAATACTATTAATGAAACAACCAAGACTGCCAAAATGGCTGAAATGGCTATCGTGTATGGTAATCGCTATCGTGTTGTGAATAAAGAAGTGGATTTTGGGTTACAAAAAGCCGAAAATGCTTTTAATAAAGGAAATTATAAGAATAGTTTAGAACAAGCTATTAGTGCTCTTAATATAGTTGAACCGGGAATCCATAAGAAATTATTAGAACAATACAAAGATTAAAGGAGTAGGACATGATATATTTAGATTATTCGGCAACAACCCCAATTTCTTTAGAGGTTCTTGACGCTATGAATAGAACATATAAAGAATATATTGGTAATCCTAATTCAATCAATGCATTAGGCCTAAAATCAAGTGAATTATTACATTCTGCTACTAAACAGATAGCAGATTTATTTAATATTTTAGAAAATGAAATAACTTTTACATCTTCTTCTACAGAAAGTAACAATTTAGCGATTATTGGTACTGCTTTAAAATATTATAAAAAGGGAAGACATATTATTTTATCAAGACTTGAACATCCTTCGGTATATAATATTGCTGATTATTTAAAAACAATTGGTTTTGAAGTAGATTATGTAAATAATGATAAAGAGGGCTTAATCGATTTTGAACATTTAAGAAGCCTTATTAGAAGTGACACAATTTTAGTTAGTATTTGTGCTGTTAATAGTGAAACAGGGGTAAGACAACCTTTAAAAATGATTAGACAAATAATTAAAAAAGTAAATACCTTTACTATTTTTCATAGTGATATGACTCAAGCTATTGGTAAAACAACTATTTCGCTTCATGATGTTGACTTGGCTTCAATATCTTCTCATAAAATCTATGGTCCTAAAGGCATTGCTATGCTATATAAAGCTAGTGATATTAAACTTATGCCTTTGATTTATGGCTCTGGCAAGAGTAATGATTTAAAACCAGGAACTCCACCGCTTCCTCTTATTGTAGGCTTTTCTAAAGCTTTAAGACTTGCTAATGAGGATTTAGAAAAAAAAGAAAAATATATTGCTTTATTAAATGATCGTATTTGTAGTCGTCTGATGAAATATCCTAATGTCATAATTAATAAAACAAGGTATTCTATTCCCCATATTTTAAACATTTCGGTAATGGATGTAATGCCCGAAACATTAATGCATGCCTTAGATAAAGAAGAGGTATATGTATCAACAAATACGGCTTGTTCTTCCGGAGAAGTATCAAAAGCTATTGTAGCTATATATGGTGATCAAAAAAGAGCGAAACATACAATTCGTATTAGCTTGTCGGCTATGACAACAACGCAAGAAATAAGTGCTTTTTTAGACAAGTTTGATAAATGTTATGCCTCTTTGAAAGTATTGGTGAATTAAATGAAAAGAGTAGTTATAATTAAATATGGCGAATTATCTACTAAAAGTGATAATATTAACTTTTTTTTAAAGACTTTAAAAAATAATATTGATAAAAAACTTGCCAGTTTTGACTATGAAATTAAATATGATCATGGGCGGATGCTTATATTTACTGAAGATATTTCTAAAGTAAAAGAAAAGTTACAAGAAGTATTTGGTATCCATGAAATATGTGATGGTTTTTTATATGAAGATAAATCTTTAGAAAATATTAAAGTCAATGTTTTAGAGTTACTTAAAACCAGTCCTTTTTCTAGTTTTAAAATTACGGTTAAAAGGTCAGACAAAAATTATCCAGGAACTAGTATTACTATTGCTAAAGATATAGGTGCCTATATTCTTAAAAATATTCCTAATATTAAAGTCGATGTTAATAACCCAGATTTAAATGTTATTGTCGAAATTAGATTAAATGAAGTTTTAATTTATGGTCGGGGAGTTTTAGGCTTGGGGGGCTATCCAGTATCTACTTTAGGTAAAGGTCTATTAATGTTAAGTGGTGGTATTGATTCTCCCGTAGCAGGATACTTAGCTATCAAAAGGGGAGTTAAGATTGAAGCAATTTATTTTGATTCACCTCCTCACACTAGTCCTATGGCCTTAAAGAAAGTTGAAGATTTAGCTCGGGTACTCGCTAAATATAATAATACAGAAGTTAAAATTCATGTAATAGGTTTTACCAAAATTCAAGAGGAAATTATTAAAAATATTCCCAAAAATTATTTGATAACTATGATGCGCCGCATGATGTATAAAATTAGTGCTTTAATATGTGGTAGTATTAATGCTCATGCTATAATTAATGGCGAAAGTATAGGCCAAGTTGCTAGTCAAACGTTAAAAAGTATGCAAGTTATTAATGAAGCCGTAAAAATGCCAGTTATAAGACCAGTTTGTACTTATGATAAATTAGAAATTATTGAGTTAGCTAAAAAAATAGGTACTTATGATATTTCAATAAGACCATATGAAGATTGTTGTACGATTTTTGTGCCTGAACATCCTGTTATTAACCCGGATATTAATCTAGCTCATGAGTATGAAAAATTAGTAGATTTTGATAACCTTGTTTATGAAGCAATAAAAACGCGCCAAATTCTTCATATTAGTGAAAAAGAAGAAAATAACTTTAAGGATTTACTATAGCATAATTATTATGATTTTGGATATCATAATAATATGATAAAGAAAGAGTTCTACAAAGCATGTGATTTATTTATAACATCTGTTAGAGAAAAAAGAAGATGGGAATTTTTTAATGATTATGGGTATAATTTAAATTCAAATCGCAAAACACCCGTTAATCACTTTAAAGAATTTAGTTTCACTAGTAATAATAATTGTCAAAATAAAGCCAAAAAGATAGTCAAATAGGCTTTTTTTTTGTATAATTTAATTGAGGTGAATTAAATGAAAATTATATCAATAAATGCTGGTAGTTCATCTTTAAAATTTACTTTATTTGAATTGCCAGAAAAAGTTACTATTGCCAGTGGTACTTTTGAAAAAATCGGGCTTGATGATAGCTTTTATACGATAAAATTTAATGGCGAAAAAAGCAAAAAAGAAGTAAGTGTGCCTAATCATACCGAAGCTGTTAATATCTTAATGAAAGAATTAATAGATATGCATATTGTTTCTTCTTTAGATGAAATTGAAGGGGTAGGTCATCGAATTGTTCATGGTGGTTCAGAATTTACTGACTCCGTAGTGTTAAATGATGATGTTATTAAGAAAATAGCTACTTATAATGAATATGCTCCTTTACATAATCCTGCTAATCTATTAGGAGTAGAAGCTTTTAGAAAGGCTTTGCCAAATGCTATTCAAGTTGGGGTATTTGATACATCATTCCATCAAACGATGACTAAAGAACATTATCTATATCCTGTTCCTTATGAATGGTATGAAAAATACGGCGTAAGAAGATATGGCTTCCATGGTACAAGTCATAAATATGTTTATAATGAAATTAAAAATCATTTAGGTAAGGAAAAATTAAAAGCTATAACTTGTCATATTGGTAACGGGGGAAGTGTTAGTGCTATTGATAATGGCAAAGTTATTGAAACATCAATGGGCTTCACCCCTTTAGCAGGTTTAATGATGGGTACTAGATGCGGGGATATTGATGCTAGTATTCTAGAATTTATATGTAATAAGAAAAATATTACAATAGGTGAGGCTACTAATGAACTAAATAAGAAAAGTGGTCTTTTAGGTGTTTCAGGAATTTCTTCTGATTCAAGAGATATTGAAGATGCCATAGCTAAGGGCGATGAGAGAGCTAAATTAGCTCAAGATATCTATGCTGATAAAGTTGCTAATTATATTGCTATGTATAATAATATGCTTGATGGCGCTGATGTTATTGTCTTTACCGCAGGTCTTGGCGAAAATAGTAAGGATATGCGTCAAGCTATTATCAGCCGTATTCATTCTTTAGGGGTAACATTAGATGTTCAGGCTAATGATATGCGCGGAGAATTTAAATGTATATCTGGAAAAGATAGTAAAATTCCCGTATATGTTGTACCTACTAATGAAGAATTAATGATTGCTTTAGATACATTTAACTTGAAGAATAAGTAAGAAGGTGTTTGCTATTAATAAGGACTTATTTAAACAAATATATAAGTTAATTAAATCTTATAACAATATTGTTATAGCAAGACATATAGGTCCTGATCCCGATGCTATAGGAAGTCAAATTGCATTAAGAGATTCTATTAAATTAACGTTTCCTAATAAAAATGTTTATGCTATCGGAGCAGGGGTAAGTAGATTTAAATACTTAGGTAGCCTTGATAAAATTGATGTTACCACTTTAGAAGATAGTTTGCTAATTGTTTTAGATGTCCCAAATTTTATCCGGGTTGATGGTATTGAAGATTTAAAATATTCAAAGATTATTAAAATAGACCATCATCCCAAAGAAGATATTGTCGGAGATGTTGATTTTACTTCAAATAATTATTCTTCAACTGCCGAAATGATAGCGGAACTTATTTTAAATAGTAAACTTATGATGGATACCAATGTAGCAGAAAGTCTTTTCATGGGTATTGTTTCCGATAGTGAAAGATTTTTATTTAGAAATACAACCGTTCATACTTTTGAAATAGTTATTCGCTTGTTAAAAGACTATCAAATTGATTTCTTAAGTTTATATGATAAACTTTATGAAAAAGGCTTTAATGAATGTAAATTTGAAGCATATATTACTGATAATATGACAATAACCGAAAATGGGCTAGGATATTTAATTATCGATAATAATGAGATAGAAAAGCTTGGCCTTGATAGTTCCGCAGCTTCCGTTGCAATTAATAAATTTAATTTTATTAGAGAACTTTATTGTTGGTGTTTTGTAACTTATGATGAAAGAAATGAAATTTATAAAGTAAATATCCGTTCCCGTGGACCAGTTGTTAATGAAGTGGCAGCAAATTATCATGGGGGAGGCCATGCTTATGCTTCAGGAGCTAGAATATCTAAAAAAGATGATATAGATAAATTAATTAATGATTTAGATAAATTATGTAGTGATTACTTAGGCAAGGAAAATGAATGAAAATAACTAGTATAAAATATATAACTGGTAGTAAATATGAATTATTAATAGATAAAAAGAAGCATATCATATATGATGACGTGCTTTTAGAATTTAATCTTTATAAACCTTGTGAAATAAGTCAAGATACGTATGAACAAATAATGAAAGAAAATAGCTTTTACGAAGGCTATTATAAAGCCATTAGATTTATTAATTTTAAAATGCGTAGCCAAAAAGAGGTATATCAAAAACTTGTTAGTTTAGATATCGATAAAGCTGAAATTAATAAGATTATTGCTAAACTGATTAGTAAGGGATATATTGATAATAAGAAGTATGCTAAGGCGTTTATCCTTGATGAAGTTAATTTAACTCTTAATGGTCCTAAAAAGATTGTTATGATGCTTAAGAAAAAAGGTATCAGTGATAGTATTATTGCTAAAGAGTTAGAAAGTATTAATGCTGATGAGTTTATCGCTAATGCTAAAAAATATATTGATAAAAAACTTAAAACTTATAAAAGTGGTTCACTTGAAAGGCTTAAATTAAAACTTAAAAATGATTTATATAATTTAGGTTATCCTGAGGAATATTTTAGGGATTATTTAAGTGCCATAACTATTAATGAAGAAGCTAATTATCTTAAAGATAAAGAAAAAATAGTTAAACGTTTAGCTCATAAATATGAAGGGGAACTTTTAGAGGCTAAAGTTGAGCAAAAGCTGTATGCTTTAGGCTATCGGAAGTAGAGATACTTCCTTTTTTATGGCATAAAAAAATTGGATTATGACAATCCAATTTATTCTTCTGAATTACTTTCTGTTAAGCCGTTTTGAACATAAGCTGCATATTGGCTCTTAAGATCATCATCAACAATCTCAAGGCCTAATTCATTACGATAATGTTGTAAAGCTTGCATATAAATTGTTGTATCATCATTTCTTAAGTCAGAAGCAAGGGTTTCAATAATACTATCCCGAGAATCTTTTAAAGAAGCTTTATCATAAGATTTAGTTTTATAAATAATATGATATCCTAGTTCGGTTTTAACAACACTACCATATAATGAACCATCTTTAGTAGAATAAGCAGCATCAACTAGTTCTTTATAAGAATCTCCTAAAGTAGATTTGTTAATCTTACCTAATGAACCATCTTTGTCTTTAGTAGCGTCATCTTTAGTATTTTCTTTAACAGCTTCTTTCCAAGCTTCTTCTAAATTATCAGCTTTTTTAAGATTGCTTAAAATTTCTTTAGCTTTATCTTCAGCTGTTTTTTCAGCATTTTCTACTTCTTCATCAGTCATAGTGTCTGTTGTTTCCGGTGTAATTAAAATATGACTTACTTCAATATCGCCAACAATTTCCTCTTCATAATATTTTTCAATATCATCATCCTCAATTAAGGTTTTAGAGTATTCCTCTTCAGCATATTGTTGCATATAATTTAGATAGAAGTAATTTTTTAAAGCTTCTTCAGTAGAAAAACCATATTGATTGGCAAGGGTTGTAGCATCTACACCATATACTTGGGTAGCAGACTGAAGATAAACATCAGCTTTTTGTTTAGCTACATCAATATAATCAGGGAAAGTTTTTTCTAAAACATAAGAATCAACTAAGGTAACTAAGCTACTTAAACCAAAATCATTCTTTATTGTTTCATATAACTCATCAACACTTATTTTATCCCCATTTTTAAATGTTACAACAGCTTCCTCCCCATTTTTTAGGGTAGGTACTTTACCACAACCTGCTACTAAAAGGGTACATAAACCCAAAATTGCTAATTTCTTTTTCATATTTTTTTTATTTCCTCCATAAGTCTTATTATAACAATATAAGCGTTAAAAAACAATGAAATTTAAAAGAAAATGGCACCTTATTTAAAATTTCGCATTAAATACTATGAATAGAAAAAGGAGGAATGAAAATGCAAAATTCATGTTCAACTGGCGTAGGCGCTGCGATTGTTTTAGTATTATTTATATTACTTATAATAATCGTGGGAGCTTATATCTAAGGAGGTAAATAAAATGAGCTGTTGCAAAAATAATTCTTCTAGTAATGAAGGCAATAATAATAGCTTTTATAATTATTTCTTCATCGTATTAATCCTTTATATCCTATTAGCCATCATTATTGGAGGAGTAGTTATATAAGAGGCATTGCCTCTTTTTTTGTTGCGTAATATATGCTATACTTAACTTGATTTATAATACGAGGAGGCTAGAATATGAATTGTCCAAAATGTGGTACAGCTTTAACTTCTACTGATGTTATTTGCCCAGCGTGTGGAAATCCCATTAATTTAGAGGAAGAAATATCAGCAGAGCCCATTAATAAAAAAGCTAAAAAGAAGTTTGATGTTAAATTTATTATTATTGTTTTAATATTATTGCTTTTTATCATTGGCTTTGGCATTTTCATAATTCAGGAATTGTTTTAACAAAATAAAAGAGCGTTAAAAAACGCTTTTTATATGCCCGTATTCACGGGAACTATATTAATATTTTTATCTAGTGAAGTAAATACTTCTTTATATTGCTCATATATTTTTAAATAATCCGGGTTATATTCGGCGCTCATCTTACTAAAAGGAATAACGCGATAATCATGATGGTTATTATTGTAAGTGTAGGTAAGGTCTGCTCCTAAATTATCAATTTTAATACTTGATGTTCCATCTTTTTGGACTGTCTTGGTGATATCTAAAGTAGCAAGGACACCAACTATGCCTTTATAACCAATATTATCAATTAAGTCGCCTTGATTAGAAATAAAATTGCCAAGTGAATAGTAAACAAGCGTATCATCTATCCATTCAAAAGGTTGTAAACAATGAGAGTAAGTACCTAGAACTAAGTCAACGCCATTATTAGCTAAGAAAGTAGCAATTTTACGATTTTCTTCTGTTACTTCAAAAGAATATTCTGCTCCTGTATGCCAGTGCATAGCTACGATAAGAACATCAACTTTATCGCGGACAGCTTCAATATCTTTTTTTACTTGTTCTTCATCAAACTCATTAATAAGTTTTGAAGAGTTATAACCATTTAATCCATTTAGGCTTGTTGTATAGTTAAGTAGAGTATATGTTATACCGTTTGCTTCAGCGATAATATAGTTTTCTGAACTATCCGTCTCAGGTGTTGGCTTAAAGCCGGCGAATACAATATCTTTGTTTTGCCAAAAATTGTATGAGTCCGTAACGCATTTATCGGTAAGGTTAGTACAATCAGCGCTATGATTAGAGGCTAAAGATACTAAATTAAAGCCGATGTCAACCATATCATCGCCAAAGGCTGAAGGGGAGTTAAAGTAGGGATAAGATACATAGCCTGCTATATTAACGGAATCCGCGGGAAATCGTGTAAGTAATTCACCTTCAGGTTTACCAAAAACAGTTTCTTGATTATAGTAAGCAATATCATATTTACTTATAATGTCTTTAACAAATTGAAGTTGGGGCTTAAAATCAAAGGTATTTGTTGCTTTATCATAGGCATCAAGATATACAGCATTATGTAAAAGTCCATCGCCTGTGGCAATTAAAGACGCTTTATAAGTTTTAGGATAACTTTCATTTTCTTTGGTCTCATTATCTTTATTAGGTGCGTTTGTTTTATTTAAAAAATTATCTTTTAAAGCTGTTTTACTAATTACTAAGTAGCCTCCTGTAAAGATGATAATTAAAGCTAGTAACCAAAAAACAACTTTATATTTTTTCTTTAATTTTCTTTTGGCCATTATTAATCTCCACTTAATAATTTATATACTTCTTCATGGGTTTTAGTAGCTTTGGCTTTAAAATTAGGAAGAATATGTAAATGAAGATGTTTTATTTCTTGCTTATCTCCATAATTAATTGAGAATGTTGCTCCCGGTTCATTTAATTTAGCCATTATCTTTTTATTTAAGTCTTTTGCTATATCATACATATGTACTAAAGTTTCCTTATCAACTTCATAAATATCCTCATAATGTTTTTTAGGAATAACAAGGACATGACCATCACATAAAGGATTAATATCCATTATAGCCATAACACTATCATCTTCATATAAAACTTCACTGGGAATTTCTTTATGAGCAATTTTACAAAATATACAATCCATTTTTTACACCTCTTACTTTCGTTAATTATAACATATAAAATTTTATAAATATAGGTACTATTCCCAATTTGGTCGCATAAATTAAATTAGGAAGGGGATATAATGGCAAATTATAAAGAAATAGTTACCAAAGCAATAATTGGTAAATGTAAGAAAAAAAACAAGGCCTCATTTAAACTTGAGTGTGATGAAAAGCCTGATACCATTTTAGGCTGTTGGGTTATAAATCATAGTTTCAGTGGTACAGCCACGGGAGGAAAAGTTAACCTAAGCGGTTCATATGATGTTAATGTTTGGTATTCATATGATAACAATACTAAGACAGGAGTATGTTCGAAGAAATTTAGCTATTCAGATATGATGAATGCTACTTTAAAAAATGGTTCGACTCTTGATGATAGATCAGAAATTATTGTAGAGTGTTTAAAACAACCTAGTGTCACTGATGTTAAAATAGAAAATGGTTATGTTAATTTACAAGTTGAAAAAGAATTAGGTGTGGAAATTATCGGTAATACGACTGTTAAAGTTGCTGTTGAAGATGACTTTGATGAATATGAAGAACTATATGATACGGATGATGAAAAAGAATTAGATATAAATGTTGATAATTTAGATGATAACTATTTAGATGATGCTGTCAACAAATAAAGGTTGACAGTATCTTTTTGGTATGATATATTATGGTAGTAAACAAAGGAGGAAATATGGCTGTTAAATTAAGATTAAAAAGAATGGGTGGAAAGCAAAAACCTTTTTATCGTATTGTAGCGGCAGATTCAAGAAGCCCTAGAGATGGTAAGTTTATTGAACTTGTAGGTACTTATAATCCTATTAAAGGTCAAGAAGTAGTTACTGTTGATGAAGAAAAGGCCTTAAAATGGCTAAATAATGGAGCTGAACCTACCGAAACCGTACGTAATATTTTAAGCAAACAAGGTATTATGAAAAAATATGCTGAAAGCAAAAAAGTAAAGAAGGCTTAATTATGGAATTAACGGAGTATACTGAATTCCTTGTTAAGTCACTAGTGAATAATCCTGATATGGTTAAAGTGCAAATATTTGAAAGTGATGATGAATCACCAATTATTGAAATCATTGTTCATCATGATGATATGGGTTTAATCATAGGCAAGGGTGGCAAAATGGCTTCTGCTATTAGAACTATTATTCAAGCATATGCTTTTTTAAAGAATATGCCTAAAGTTAAGATTAACATTGATTCATTTTAAGTTAGAGTTTTACTCTAATTTTTTTATGCGATTAAAAAAGAACGCTAAGGTTCTAATTGTTAGCAAATAATTCTAAAGCTTTTTGTAATTCTTCCTCACTATCTAACTTTTGAACATAATTTTTGCCATCTTTATTAACATTTTTTCTAATAGTTATATCTTTATCATCTTGGGTATTTACTAAATATAAATAATTAGCTATTTCTCTTAAAATATAATATTCTTTATTATCTTCAAGAGTTACTACTTCAAGATCTATCATTATCTTCCTCCTACCGTAATATTATCTTCTTGCAAGAAATTAGCAAAATCGATAACAGCTTGTTTGCCCGCGGTTTTAAACATTTCTACTGATGGCTCTTTACTTTTTTCATCAACATAGCCGGCTTTAATTAAAAATTCATCAAAGCTTTTACAACCAGCGGTAGTTAAGTAAGCCTTAGGATGAGTTTCATCAACTAAACTACCAATAAAACCAATGGTATCATCCCAATTGTCATATTCGCCATTTGCTCGGTCATTTCCCATTTGCTCATAAGCCATATATAAAGCTCCTAGATATCCTTCATCTGGTACAGCAAGAATATCTTTGGCTACCGCTTCATTATCAATAAAATAAATAGGGTGTCCATAAGAATCAAAGGAGCCTTCGATAATATGTTTATTTCTATTTACAAAATTACGGCCATCTTCTTCATATTGTTCTTCAATATATTTAACTGCAGAATTATATCTATTAGTAGAAGATATATTTTGGGCTGCGACATTTGCTAATGATAAACTTACTCCTAATATAGTAGCAACAGTTGCAATTTTAACTAAGCCTTTGGTAAAACTAGGGTATTTAATGCTTTTTCTTTGGCCCATTCTTTCGTATGAAGGTAAAGGTTCATCTTTAACTGCAATACTTGAGTCTGCGATATGGGCGTAGTCATCCATGCTTGATTTTAATTTGGCATTTTCTAAAATATTAATAATATAATCAGGATTATCAATATCTGTTAAAGAACTTTCCGCTTTTTCACTAGAATTTAGTAAAGACTGAAAATCAGCAGTTTGAGCATCCATTTCAGCTTTTTGTTTTGCACTTTGGGCAAGTAAATCGCCAACAGTTTGATTTACTCTATCTTTTACGATACCATCTTCAATAATCAAGTTTTTCGCAGGGGAAGATACAATAGTAATATCAGTATGACCACCATTTAAGACAGCCATATTCCATTTTTCTCTTAATTCCTCTGGAGACAACACTCTACCTGTTGCTTTATCATAATAAATGATAGTATCTTGCGTAATTTCCATATTTTCCATAACCACAACCTCGTACTATAACAATTTTATCATTTATTGTAGGTATTTTCAATTACAATGTTTTTTTGTCTTTCACAAATTCTTTTAATATTTTCGTTAATGCTCTTTTTTCAATCCTTGATACATAACTTCTCGAAATATTTAATTCTTTAGCTATCTCTTTTTGCGTTTTTTCATCTTCACCATTTAAACCATATCTTTTCTTAATAATTTCTTTTTCCTTATCCGTTAAAAGATTTAAATATTTCTTTAACATTTGAATATTATCTTTTTCATTTATTATTTCCACATAATCTTCGGTATTATCTTCAAGAACATCAATTAGACTTATTTCATTTCCTTCTTTATCATAACCTATTGAATCTGATAAAAATACATCATTATTTCGTTTCTGATTGGCTCTAAAATACATAAGAATTTCGTTTTGAATACATCTTGCAGCATAAGTTGTAATTTTTGTTTTCTTATTATCTTTATAAGTATCAATGCCTTTAATTAAGCCAATTGTTCCAATCGATATTAAATCATCCGTCATCTTTTCTTTACTATCAAATTTTTTGACTATATGAGCAACCAATCTTAAATTATGCTCAATTAATTTATTTCGTGCGTCCATATCGCCTTGGAGCATGAGTTCTACATATTTATCTTCCTCTTCTTTAGATAATGGTTCTAAAAAGACATTATTGGAATAACTACCTGTAAAACACATCATATTTTTTAGTAATAGGACCATACTTTCTAACAAAAAAATCACTTCCTTTTAAAATATATTCCAAGTAAATAATTAAATTAAAAGGGTAGGCAATGTTGAGGATTAAAATTTATTGCTTTTGATTAATGTTGTAGTATAATAAATCTAATATTTTGGAGGTCAAACTATGAAGCTTAGTCAAAAAAGTAAAAATGAATTAAGAAAGAAAATAATTGAAATGGTGGAAAAAGTTCCTTATGGTCAAAGAGTGCACTTAGATAAAGAGTTGTTAGAGGATTTACTATTTGAGGTTATTGTTCTAGATAAAGAACAAGGTACAGTAGTAAAAATGCCAGTATGGTCTGGTGAGTTTTTAAGAAAGATTGATTTAAGCGAAGTTGATTTTACTAATGTTACTTGGGATATATTGAGTTGTGAAGAAGAAGATGCCGAAATTCTCTTTAACAATATAGTTATTAGTGATGAAAGTGTTTATAGAAATAATAATGCAAGAGAAAAAAGAGAAAATTTCCTTAAGAGGCAAGTAGGCTATACTGTAGATTATAGTTGGACAAATGCCAACATTGATTTAACAAAATCATTTGAAGCAATTCATGAACAAAGTATTGTTATCAGTGAATGCAACTTTACTGGAGTAGATTTATCACAACTAGATTTGACGGGAATAAAAGGTTTGTATCTAGTGTGTTCTAGTATAGGAAAAACTAATTTATTAATTCCAAGTAATGTTGATATTTCTGGCTGTGAAAGTTCTTTTGAAGGAATAGATTTATCATCTAGAACAATATATGCCAGTGGTTATTTTGATATAGCTGAACGAGCAGATCTTCCATATTGCAACTTAAAAAGTACAGGTATTAATATTAAACTTTGTGAAGATGAACTAGATAAGAGTAAATATGATGGAGCTTTCTATATGGCAATGATTCACTGTTGGGTTGGGTGCTATCTTAATGGTAAAAAAGTTTTAGATGAGGAACCAGTTGCTAATTCTTCAAACCAAAGTGAGCCAACAGAACAAAGTTTTATTGACGATGTACTTAGCGATCTTCAAGGCCAAGTTAGACGCACTAGAAAATATAAGTCAGAAGGATTAATGCTGGAGTAATAATTATTTAATGTATTGGAGGTTAAATTATGAAGTTAAGCGATAAAAGTAAAAATGAATTAAGGGAAAGAATAATTAGATTAGTAAATAAAGTACCTTATGGTCAAAGAGTGCACTTAGATAAAGAGTTGTTAGAGGATTTATTATTTGAAGTTATTGTTCTAGGTGAAGAAAATAATATAATATTAAAATTACCAGTATGGTCTGGCGAGTTTTTAAGAAAGATTGATTTAAGTGAAGTTGATTTTACTAATGTTTCTTGGAATATTTTGGGTTGCGAAGAAGATGAAGTTGAATTTATCATTAATAGTAGTACTAAGACTACCAGTAATAAAAGTGTAATTGAAAAAATCACCAAAATTAGAACGGAAATGAGAAAGAACTATCTTGATAGCCGATTAGGATATATTGTAGATTATAGCTGGACAAATGCCAACATTGATTTAACAAAATCGTTTGAAGCAATCCATCAACATTGTATTAGTATTAGTGAGTGTAACTTTACCGGAGTTGATTTATCACAACTAGATTTGACGGAAATAGAAAATTTGTATCTAACACATTCTAGTATAGGGAAAACTAATTTATCAATTCCAAGTAATTTAGATATTTTAGGTCTCAAGAGTTCCTTTGAAGGAATAGATTTATCATCTAGAACAATATATGCTGGTTGCTATCTTGCTAAGTTTGAAGAAGAAGATCTTGCTTATTGTAATTTATGCAATACAGGCATTAACATTGATCTTTCTGCAAGTGACTTAACAAGTGAATATGATTGTGCTATCTATATGGCAATGACCCACTGTTGGGTTGGATGCTACGTTAATGGCAAAAAGGTTTTAGCCCTAGCAGAAGAGCCAACAGTTGATGTTTTAAGTCTAAATGAGCCAACAGAACTAGACTTTATTGATGATGTAATTGACGATCTTCAAGGCCAAGTTAGACGCCTTAAAAAATGAAGTGTCTTAAATTGATTAATGTTATAGTATAATAAATCTAATATTTTGGAGGTAAATTATGGAATTAAGTGAAAGAAGTAAAAAAGAATTAAGGGAGAAAATAATTAGATTAGTAAATGCAGTTCCTAATGGCCAAAGATTGCATTTAGATAAACAATTATTAGAGGATTTATTATTTGAAACTGTAACTTTAGATGAAAAACAAGGTATAATAGTAAAGTTACCAGTATGGTCTGGCGAGTTTTTAAGAAAGATTGATTTAAGTGAAGTTGATTTTACTAATGTTTCTTGGGATATATTGGGTTGTGAAGAAGATGAAGTTGAATTTATCATTAATAGTGGCCCTTGGGCCATTTATGATAAAAGTGTATTGGAAAAAATTAGCAAAATTAGAAAAGATATGGAAAAAAGCCTTCTTAAAAGCCAAACAGGCTACATTGTAGATTATAGTTGGACAAATGCCAACGTTGATTTAGCAAAATCGTTTGAAGCAATTCATGAAAAATGGATTAATATTAGTGAGTGTAACTTTACAGGAGTAGACTTATCGCAACTAGATTTGACGGGAATAACAAATTTGTATTTATCGCATTCTAGTATAGGGGAAACTAATTTATCAATTCCCAGTAATTGCATTATTTCAGGTTGCAAAAGTTCTTTGAAAGGAATAAATTTATCATCTAGAACAATCCATGCTAGGAGCTATTTTGATACGTTTGAAGCAGGAGATTTTCCCTATTGTAATTTATGTAATACAGGTATTAACATTGAACTTTCTGATACTGACCTAAAAAATGGTAAATATAAATATGCCATATATTTAGCAATGATTCATTGTTGGTTTGGTTGCCATCTTAATGGCCAAGAAATATTACCTCCAGCTGAGAAGCCAGCAGTTGATGATTTAAACCCAAGTGAGCCAATAGAACAAGATTTGATTGACGATATACTTAGCGATCTTCAAGACCAAGTTAGAAGTTTAAAAAGACTATTAAAATAAAATATTAACGATACTATGTTGAATATTTGCTAGAACATCATTTATAAGCAAAAGAAGTTGACGAAAGAAATCATGAAATGAAAAAGATATTAATGTTTAGAACGTAAAGCACTTCACGTCAATTGACACACAAGATTAGGAATAATCTTGTTTTTTTTTTTTTTTTTTTTTTTTTTTTTTTTTTTT
>CANQIK010000003.1 GCA_947624085.1 uncultured Bacilli bacterium | reverse complement strand
AATAAAACTAAAAACAAATAAAAGCTATAATTGTCAATTATTTTTTGACAAGAAAATTAGCGAACCTTTGAAAATAGTGAATATTGATGTTGATACTAATACTCCATACACTGCAAAATTAACTGTTACGGCAACAGGAGGAGATGGAAATTACACTTACTCTGTAACAAATTCTTGTCTTGATGATTGTGGCGAACCTGTTAGCGCATGTTCTCACAATGGCAATGTCAATATATCTACTAACAGTAATGTTATAACAATATCAAATCTAACTCATTGCTATGAACATACTTTCACTGTAAAGATAACTGATGGTACAGGCAAGACTGCTGAGCAAAGTATAAATAATGTAAAAGTTGAATACAAACCAGTACCTGGTACAGCTCCTGAGATTTGTAACCATATAGCGTGTTTATAATAAACCAGTATACTTTAATAAGAATATGCATTTATCAATAAATTACAAGAAAAGGGTCTTATATCTTTCTTAGAAATAAGACCTTATTTTTGACAATAAAAAATCCCTAGTTAGCTAGGGATTAAATTATTTATAAATTACTGGTTTGTTAGTATTTTCAGTTCTAACACATACTTGATGGAACTTACCTCTACCAGTTCTTTGGTAACCAGGTACATAAGTTTCCGTACTGAACATATAATCTACATCAGACCAAGTAGGGTTAGTAGTTGATATAGATGAACTATGACACATATTATCTGCTCCTAATGTATAACCATCTTGACACTTGTTATATAAGAATTCAGATTCTTTCTTAACGTAACATAATGTGCCTTTTAATTCGGCATTAGCATTTTCACAGTAATATTTATCACTAGATTTTACATATTTGTAACATTGCATGTTTTTGCCAGAGCCAGAAGATGTATAACCAGTTGGACAAGTATAATATGTGCTTCCACCTACATAAGTAGCATTAACAGTCTTTTTACAAACATAGCCATTATCTGTGTATCCAGATTCACAATATAGATTCTTTTCCGTTGTAGCATTTACTCTTTGATAGCATGTAGAACCACCATCGGTATATCCAGAAGGACAAGTACTTGGAGTTGTAGAATAAATTCGATCAGCATATTTATAACAGTAATTACCACTTTGCGTATATCCTGATGGACAAGTAGAAGAAGATGAAGTAGATACTGGTTGACTAACATAACAATTAGAACCATTATCTATATATCCAGAAGGACAAGTAGGTGTAGTGCTTGTAGTAATAGGATCAGAATATACTAAACACTTAGTTCCTGATAATGTACCTTGTGAACATGTATAAATTGGTTTTCTTTGGTAAATTGAATAGTTACATGTTGTTGATTTGCCAATCGTAGTACATCCTTTTTCTACTTTCTTTTCAAGTTCATAAGTATATACAGATTCTTTAGTTTTTGAACTATAAGTTCTTACAGGATTACCCCATGCAGTATAAGATTTAATAGCGCTAATTGTCTTAACACATTTATTACCAGATGGACTAGTTCCTGCAGGACAAGAAGTTGTAGTATTTGTTATTTTATCAGCGTATTTAAAACAATAATTTCCACTTTGGGTATATCCAGATGGACAAGAAGTTGTAGTATTAGTATTTAAAGCTGTTCTTATATAACATTTTGTACCATCATCAGTATAACCTGCTGGACAATATGAGGTTGAAGAACCGCCAGTTTTATTAGCATATTTATAACAGTAATTTCCTACTTTGTTATAACCGGTAGGACACTTGGTTTGATAGTTAACTTGCTTATTAGCATTTATTATACACTTGGTTCCTTGCAATGTACCGGTTTTACAATAGTAATGACCATCGGTTACATCACGAATTGGGTCGACATAAACTTTATAAGATTCGCCTGGATTTAGTTTGGCACTTTCAATAACGGTTGAAGGATCAGAATAGACAGGAGTAGGAGCTATAGCATTAGATGATTCCATTACACAGGTAGAACCACTTATATTATAGCCATTAGGACAAGATACAATTCTTTTTACATATTCATATTCATAAGTAACGGTACAAGTTGTAGGTATTTCTTCAACTGTACAATTAAAATCTTTACAATATACAGTGCTATTACCACTGCCACCAGTTGTTGAGGCATTACTATTTGAATTATCTGAATTGTTAGTAGGATTTTTTTCAACCTCTAAATCAACTTTATCTTTATCTTCGTCAACAATCGTATTACCGTCTTCATCTTTTACTGTAGTAGAGGATTTAATTTTTTCAATTGTGTTATCTGATTTATCACCACACACTAGGTTAGATTTAACTCGATATTCATCTTCTGATGTTTTAGTTATTGATATATAACTTTCTTCACCATCACAAGTTATGTTGCCATATTTTAATTCATCAATGGCACCCATTTCAATTAACTCATTTAAGCTAGTTTGAAGTGAACCACCAACATCTTCAGGAAGTTGACCCGCAAAGAATTCTTTAGCTGTTTGATGTAAAGTGCTTAAATTATCACTAAATTGTTGTTCATTGCTAGCAGTCTTATTACCATTTGATCTATTAACTAAAAAGACGATTAAAAAGACAATAATTAAGAATGCTATAACACCAACTAAAATGTTAATTAAGCGGGAATTTTTATTACTTTTATTATACATTTTTCAAAACCTCCTTTTATTTTTTTATCTGCCTAAACTATAGTTGCAAGTTATATTCTCATCTATTACAAAACTGTAAATACAATTTTTTTCGTTACCAATAAATGTTCCGTTTTTCGTATCGATGTACATAAATGCTGCAAGTTCTTCAACACACATAGAACCATATGTACCATCTATTCTTGCATCAGAACCATAAATAGGTCCTAAGTTTTTAGCAGATGTAAGTTCAAGAATTCTATCTTGATTAGCAGTATACATACCAGCCATAGTGTAATGAGTACATACGGGACTATTTGGACAAATTGAATAGTTAACAGCTTCCCGGCAAGTTAATTCATTCATAACTTTAGCAAATAAGAATGCTCTTTCTTCATCAGCAGTTTGATATAATCCTTTTAAACAAATTTCAGCAGCGCGATACATATCATAACCACCATCAACTTTAGCTTCGGCAAATTCAGCAACCGATAAAGCACTATCTGTAGATGTCATGATAATATCAATCATTTGTTCATCAGTTATAGTGATATCATCAGCAGGATCTCTTTGAACTAGAGCATCAACTCCTACAACTGGTGCAAGTTGACCAATTCGATATGTTGAAGCACAAACTTCATCACGATCAGAGAAGCAACCATTATCAGTTAATTTATCATAGTTAGCAAGTTTTAAAGCATACATAATATCATCAATAGTTATACCCATTTCAGCAGGTAATTTCTTTTGGATATCACAGGCATAATTGTATAATGAAGTATAATCATTAATATCAATATTTTGGGCTATTAAAGCATCACTAACTTCAACAATTTGCTCTTCATAGCTATCACTTGGTTCTGGTTCAGTAGGCTTAGCTACTGGTTTTTTAATATCACGAACGAAAGCAATAATAAGCCAAGCTAGGGCAACACCACCTATAGCAACACCGATACCTAATAAAATTTCTTTTAATAATTTAATTCTTGATTCTTCCGTAGCAGGTGCGACATCTTTGGCTTTAGTTATTGATTTAACTTTATGACGATTTTTAACTTCTTCTTTAATATCGGCAATATCTTTAGCAACTTGAGTATATTTTTCCTCGTAATCTTTTAATGCTTCGTCATCATCGTCTAAATTTGCAAGATTCATATAATCAAGACCAATATCTGATAAAGTAGTTTTAAGCCATTTCTTATCACTTCTTCTTAATTTGATATCGTTATTTTCTAATAAGTTTTCGGCTTCATTTTTACACTCAGTCATAAGCGAAATAACATCGTCTTTTGTAACAGTAGTTTCTTCCTTACTTGTATCATCTTTTTTAGTATCCTCACTTACTTTTTTAAAACTATTAAGTAATTTAAGAAAACCTTCGTATCTACTTTGGAATTTGCTTAATTGCTCAGCAGTTAAATCATCGTCTTGTTCTACTTCTGCACAGTCCTCATCAATTTGTAATTTCCATTGTTTTAATTTTGCCTCGGTAACTTTAGTTGCATCAAATGAATTATCATTAAGATAATTACTAATAATAGCATCACATTTATAGATTAATGCTAGTATCTCATCTTTATTCATAATCAAAACCCTCCTTTTTTGATTTATTGGCGCCTATATTACCACAAAAAATAAATAAAGTCAACCTAAATATAGCGTGCCTTTAAAAATATGAATAAATAACCCCTTAATAAGGGATTTGCATGGCAAGTACTTTAACGCAAACTTGACAGAAAGTCAATGCTTTTCTTATAGCTTTTTATGATAGCTAAATAATAAATTATGGTATATAATGGTATTGGGTGGTTATAAAATGTATAAGTACATAATAGGTAAAGTAACTATGCAAAGCTCTAATTATATTGTTTTAGAGTGTAATAATATAGGATATCTTATATATGTAGCTAATCCCTATAGCTATGAACTGGAAAAAGAATATAAGGTATATCTATATAATAATGTTAAAGAAGATGAAAATTCTTTATATGGTTTTCAAAAAGAAGAGGAATTAGAACTTTTCTTAAAGCTTATTGATGTTAAGGGCTTAGGGCCAAAAATGGCTAATGTCTTTTTTGCCACAGGCTCTGTAAGTGGTATAGTTGATGCTATAAATCGAGAAAATCATCTTTATTTAACTAAATTTCCACGTATAGGCGAAAAGATTGCTAAACAAATCATTCTCGATTTAAAAGGCAAGATTAATATTGAAGTGGATAGTAATAGTCAAGAAGATACCAATAGGGAAGATTTAGTTGCGGTATTAGAATCTTTAGGCTATAAGACTAGTGAAATCAAGAAAATTATTAAAGATGTTGATAGCTCTTTAACTATTGAAGAGCAAATAAAAGAAGCTTTAAAACTTCTTTTAAGGTAGGTTTATGGTAATAGGGATAGATTTTGATGATACGTGTGTTAATACATGGCAAATTCTAGAAGAAAAATATAAAAAGGATTATCCCGAAGTTATTATTAAAGACCATGAAAACTCTCCTTGGGATAAAGAAAAGATTATCATGAGAAAGCACATGGCTGAAATAGTTTGGCAGGTTAATATTTATGATGGTCTTAAAGAATTTTTGAATTACTGTAAAGATCATCATATTAAAACCATATTATTAACGGCTCGAGGTGGGGAAATACAAGAAATAATTGAACCGACAAAAGAATTTATAAGAAAAAATAATTTGGCTTTTGATGAAATGGTATTTGGTTTAGATAAAAAAGGGGAAGCGTGTCAAAAATATGGTGTAGATTTAATGATAGATGACAGCAGACGCGTTTTAGATGATGTTGCCCAGTATGGCATTAAAACTTTGCGCTTTGGGGTTAAAGATGATAAACATGATTATGTATTATCATGGTGTGATGCACTTTTATATATTATGAAAGGAGACTAAATGAGAATCGTAGATACAACTGAACTTAATGAAGATAACTTTGAAAAAAATATAAGACCTCAAAGTTTAGATGAATATGTCGGCCAACAAGCTATTAAAGACAATTTAAGTGTTTTTATTAAAGCGGCAAAAATGCGGGATGAAGTATTAGACCATGTTTTATTATATGGCCCTCCCGGAATGGGAAAAACAACTTTAGCCCATATTATTGCTAATGAAATGGGGACTAATATTAAAACAACATCGGGGCCTGCAATGGAAAAACCTGGCGATTTAGCCGCTATCTTATCAACTTTAGAACCTGGTGATGTTTTATTTATTGATGAAATTCATCGTCTTCCAAGTTATATTGAAGAAATATTATATCCAGCGATGGAAGATTTTGTTCTTGATTTAGTAATTAGTAATGATAACAAGAGTAAAAGTATTCGTATTGATTTACCGCCTTTTACTTTAGTTGGTGCTACAACTCGTTCTGGGGATTTAACTGCGCCTTTACGTGATCGTTTTGGTATTATAAATAAACTGGAGTATTATACCAACGAAGAGTTGGAGGCCATTGTAAAAAGGACGGGTAAAGTTCTTAACATGGAAATAGATGATGATGCTGCTTTAGAACTGGCTACTCGTAGTAGAAAAACGCCTAGAATAGCTAATCGGCTTTTTAAAAGAGTAAGAGACTTTGCCTTAGTCGATGGCGATGGGCATATATCTTTAGATATAACTAAAAAAGCTTTAGAAAAACTTAAAGTAGATGATCAAGGTTTAGATAATCTTGATATTGAATATTTAACGAGTTTAATTGCTAAATTTAATGGTGGACCTGTTGGCGGGGAAACTATTGCTACTTCAATTGGCGAAGAAATTTCAACTGTTGAAGATGTTATCGAACCTTTCTTATTACAAGAGGGTTTTATCAAAAGAACTAAAAGTGGACGGGTTGCAACAGAAAAAGCTTATGAACATCTTAAAATTGCTCATAATCATTCATTATTTTAAAAAATTACAAAATAAAAAAGGAAATCAAACCTCTATCCAGTATATATGAATATAAAGGAAGTTAATATATCCCTAATAATGGAGGTTTTGATTATGAATAGTCAAGATAAAATGTATTTAGTAAGTAAAATATTTAATAATGAAACAATTAGAACTGTTTGGGATAAAAAAAGAAATCTTAAAGTTGCTAGACTTGGTAGTAGGGCCACTAAAAATACTAGAAATTAAATAAAAAATTTACTTGGGGACGCATATGTTAATAAAAATAAAGAGATAGAGCTAAAAAAGGAGGATTAATATGCTGTTAGATGGAAAAATGGTACGTGATTCTTTGCTTGCAAAAGCTAAAGAACAAATTGAAAGAGAGAAATTAAATCTTACATTGGCTATTATTTATGCTGGGCATTATGAACCAAGTGAAAGATATATAAAAAATAAGAAAAAATATTGTGAACAGGTTGGTATTAAACCTCTTATTTTTGCCATGCCTAATGTTAAATCCGAAGAAGAGATTATAAACTTAATTGAAAAGTTAAATAATGATAGTAATATTAATGGTATTATTTTACAAAGTCCAATTCCTAAAGGTCTTGATATTGAAAAATGTATTAAACATATTAATCCCCAAAAAGATGTTGATGGTTTTACCAAAGATAATTTTTATAAGTTAGCTCACAATTTACCAGGATTAAGGTCTTGTACACCTAAAGGAATTATTAAGCTATTAGAGTACTATAATATAGATTTAAGTGGTAAAAAAGTTTGTATTATAGGTAGAGGAAATATTGTGGGTAAACCGCTTATATTTGAATTTTTAAATAAAGATGCTACTGTTACCATAGCTCATAGTAAATCTAGTAATTTAAAAGAAATAACCTTAAATAACGATATTATTGTTTCGGCAGTAGGTAAACCACACATTATAACCGAAGATATGGTTAAAGATGGGGCTATAGTAATAGATGTAGGAATAACGGTATTTGATGGCAAAATTGTTGGTGATGTTGATTTTGATAATGTTAAAGATAAATGTGCTTATATTACTCCTAATCCTGGGGGAGTAGGACCAATGACAATTGCTATGGTTATTCAAAATGTAATAGATGCTTATAAAGGAGGTAATATAAATGGATAAAGCATTATTAACGGCTCTTAGAAAAGAGCGCAAAAGACAAGAGGAAAATATTGAACTTATCGCATCAGAAAACTATGTTTCAAATGATGTTTTGAAGATGCAAGGCAGTATTTTGACAAACAAATATGCTGAAGGATATCCCGGCAAAAGGTACTATGGGGGCTGTGAAAATATAGACGAGATTGAAAGTCTAGCTATAAAATATGCCACTGAATTATTTAACGCTAAATTTGCTAATGTTCAACCTCATTGTGGCAGTTCGGCTAATATGGCTGTTTATCGAGCTTTATTAAACCATGGTGATAAAGTAATGGGTATGAATCTTGACAATGGTGGCCATCTTACTCATGGACACAAATTAAGCTTTAGTGGGATTGATTATGAAATCGTATCTTATGATGTTAACCATGAAACACAAATGCTTGATTATGATGAAGTAGAAGCTTTAGCTTTAAAAGAAAAACCTAAAATGATTATTGCCGGAGCTTCGGCTTATTCGCGAATAATAGATTTTAAACGCTTTAGAGAAATAGCCGATAAAGTAGGCGCTTACCTAATGGTAGATATGGCTCATATTGCTGGGTTAGTAGCAGCAGGACTTCATCCATCACCAGTGCCTTATGCTCATGTTGTTACAACAACAACGCATAAAACTTTAAGAGGGCCAAGAGGAGGATTAATACTAACTAATGATGAAGAAATAGCTAAAAAAATTAATAAAACAGTGTTCCCAGGTATTCAAGGCGGACCTCTTGAACACGTTATTGGCGCTAAAGCCGAGTGTTTTTATGAAGCTTTACAACCAGAATTTAAAACATATCAAGAAAATGTCCTTAAAAATATTAAAGCCTTAGCTAAATCTTTAGAAGAAGAGGGTATTAAAATTATTTCCGGAGGAACCGATAATCACTTAATATTAATTGATGTTAAATCTTCTTGTAATATTACTGGTAAAGATGCTCAAAATCTTCTTGATAGTATCTGTATTACGACTAACAAAAATGCTATTCCGGGTGATACCGAAAGCCCAATGATTTCAAGTGGGTTAAGACTTGGTAGTCCGGCAATGACTACGCGAGGCTTTAATGAAGAAGAATTCAGAAAAGTTGGTAAAATTATTGCTAAAGCTTTAAAAAATAAAGATGATGAAAAATTATTAAATTCTTTAAAAGCCGAAGTTATCGAGCTTACTCATAAACATCCATTATGGTATGACGAGGTATAATTAATATGGAAGTAAAATTATTAGGTAATACCTCTAAAGAATTTATTGAAGAACAATTAAGAATTTGTGCCGGAGCGGGCAAATTATCCCGAATGAAAGGTAAAGTCCAAGATGCCTTAGATAGTTTTGCTACGCCTGAGGAAGCTTTAAATTTTATTAAAAGAGTTATTAAAATGGGCCATACTTCAACAATTGATCATGATTATATGGTTTTCTCTTTATCAGAGGTAAGCCCGGCCATTGAACAAACTATAATTGCTGAAAGATTTTCTTCTTTTACGATCAAATCGCGAAGAGAAGTAGATTTTAGAACGGTTGGCTTTTACACACCGGATTTTCACGATAAAGATGGCAATTTAGTTACTAATAATGAAGAGCTTAAAGAAAAATATTGTGCTCATATGAACTATTTATTTGATAGCTATTCTACCTTTGTAGATAATGGTATTAATAAAGAAGACGCCCGATTTGTCTTGCCGTATTCATATCATGCGGAAATTATAATGGGCCTTGATGCTACTGCTTTAGCTAGAATGATAATATCTATGACTAAAGGTGTCCATTCCAATATAAGTGAATTTAAAGAATTTGGTGAGAAATTAAAAGCTATTGCCGAAAAAAGAGCGCCTTACCTAGAAACGGTAATCGAAAATAGTGATGTAACTAATACATCCGAAATAGCGACTTTATTAAATGATTATGTTAAACCAAGAAATTATAAAACTAGTGATACAGTAGAGCTAATTAGTTATACTAAAGATGTTGATAATTTATTATTCATAAATGCTATTGCTAGAATTTATGGTTATACTTTTAAAGATGCCAAGAAGATATATGAAGATAAAATAGCAAGTAAGGAAGAATTAAAGAAAAAACTTATGAAAGCTATTTGTGAAGATGAAACGCATGAAGATTTAAAACAAGTTAACTTTCGCTTTAATTTAAGTGTCCCTTTTGCGGTTTTAACCCATTATACACGCCATAGAAGACTTTCTTTATCAATACCTGCCTTTGTTCCTAATATTGATGTTACAAAATATTTGACTCCTCCAAGTATTGAAGCAAATGAAAAGTTATTTAAATTATATAAAGAAATATATAAGAAAAATGCGGAAATATATCAAGAGTTTTTAAATTTAGGTATTAGAGAAGAAGATTTAATATATTTTACTTTATCAGGTAATACTATTAATATTACCATTAACTTTGATGGGGAAGCTTTAAGATGGATTTGTCGTTTAAGAATGTGTACTAAAGCTCAATGGTGTATAAGATATGCCGTTAATAAAATGCATGATGAAGTTGCCAAAGTTGCCAAATACTTTGCTATGAATTTAGGCCCAGATTGTGTCACTAAACATAAGTGTGGTGAAGGTAAAGAGTCATGCGGTAGAATAAATAGTATATTAAAAGCTATAGGAGAAAATCATGAGTAAAGGAAAAATATTTGTAATTGAAGGAACAGATTGTTCTGGCAAGGCTACGCAAACAGAACTTTTAACATCCTACCTAAAAGCTAAGGGTGAAAAGGTAGCTCAATTTTCTTTCCCATGTTATGAAACCCCTACGGGTCGCATAGTAGGTGGTGCCTATCTTGGCAAAAGTTATATTTGTGATGGGTGGTTTCCTGAAGGGGCTGATGCAGTAGATCCTCATGTAGCTTGTTTATTTTATGCTGCTGATCGATTGTACAATTTTAAGGAAATTCAAGATAAATTAAATGAAGGATATATTGTCTTTCTTGATAGATATATTTTTAGTAATATGGCTCATCAAGGTGGTAAGCTTAGAGATAAACAAAAGCGTTTAGAAATGTATCAGTTTGTGGAAAAACTAGAATTTGATTTACTTAACTTGCCAAGACCGGATGGCGTAATTTTATTATATATGCCTCCTGATGAGGCCAAAAAGTTAAGAACTGATAGAGCCGAAAAGCTTGATGAACTTGAAAGTAATGATGAGCATTTACGTCATGCTGCGCAAAGTTACCTTGAATTAGCCGAACTTTATGACTTTAAAATAATTGAATGTGTTAAAAATGGTAAAGTAAGATCAATAGAAGATATTCATGAAGAAGTCGTAAAAACGTATGATTCTTTATTTCAAGGCTGACTATAATTCGACACTAGGGGATGCAAAACCCCTTTTTTTATTTAAAATAATATGTTATTATAATACTGAGGTAAAACAATATGAAGGAATGGTTTCGTAATAAGGTAGTGCCTAACAAAAAAAGTTATATCACACTTGGTATGGTTCTTTTAGTTGTGCTATTACTTTCTGCTGTTGCATATTTCTCATATGCTTTTTACACAACTACAAATACTAATTTAGTTATTACCGGTACTGCCAATATTGAAACTTCCGATATTCGCGTAAGAATTTATTTACAAGAATTACAAGGCAGTACTCCTGTAAATAGTTATGCTGAATCTAAAAATCAAGCCGTCCCTACTGGATATATATTTAACCCTGAAAAAAGTAGCTGTGATAATGGTAGCTATTTTGCAGCTGTTGATAACAGTGTTCTTACATTATCTTATGGACAAATAGGTAGCTGCTCAGCCTATTTTGATAAAATAACATCTACAGATGATTTATCTTCTAAAGTTTACATTAGCAATGATAATGGCAAAACATTTCAAGCTAAAACGTCTACTTCTATCACTACTGGTTATACGTTTAGCCCGGAATTATCTGACTGTTTAAGTTTAAACACTACTACAGAAAGACCAACTATAAATGAAAACGGTCAAGCATCATTTAAGGGACCAGGTGTTTGTGAATTTGTTTATGTCAAAAAATCTTAAGTAAATTATGAAATCTTATTAGGAGTGAAAATTTCACTCTTTTTATATGATTTGCTGTTAAAACTATGTCAAGTGAGGCACAAAAAAACACTATCTATTTAATAGTGTTTTTTATAATTCCCGCATTTGGTCCTTATTTTTATAAGGGTCTTTTTTATCTATTCTATCAACAAATAAAATCCCATTTAGATGATCTATTTCATGTTGAAATGCAATTGCGATTTCTTCTCTTACTCTTATTGTTTGTAAATTACCCTCAATATCATTATATTTGACAGTAACGCGAGCATACCTTGGTACAATGCCTTCAACACAGCGATTAACCGATAAGCAACCTTCACCTTCGCCAACATAAATTAATTCTTCACTTTGGGAAATAATTTCCGGATTAATAACTATATGTGTTTCAAATTTGCCAGTATCTTCATCTTTATTAGCTATCACAAAAATTCTTTTAGGAATGCCCATTTGGACAAAGGCAAGCCCCATGCCAGGTCTTAAATGATACTTTTGGGCAACTTCATCATCTTGAGATAACTCTAAAAATTTTATACTATCATATATTAATTTTTTATCTTTTTCCGATAAAGGAAAAGTAACTTCTTTAGAAACTGTTCTTAATATTTTTTCCTTTTCATCCAATACTTTTATTTTTGGTACTTCCATATTAACCGCCTTTTTCATAAGCTATTGTATCAAAAAATAAATGAGTAAGCAAATGCTTACTCAGGTTTTGTTAATTATTATTTTGGTTAGTACCAAATCCCCATGCGCCGATGATAATTACAAGTAGGATAAATAATACTATCCATATTGCCGCACCAATGCCATAGCCTGATGTATATCCACCGTAAGTGCCACCACAACAAGGAGAATATGAGCCATTACCACCATAATAGCCGTTATTTCCGTAATAATACATTTTAAACCTCCTTTATGTATCTACTATAAGATAAGCGAAAAATTTTATTTTGACACTCATAAATACTCATTTATTGTAAATTATGTTTTATAATGCTAAAATTATAATAAAGAAGGATAGGGTATGAAAGTCTTAAGAAATGCAGATAAATGGTTACTTTTTACAGTTATTGCTTTTTGTTCGTTTGGGCTTGTTATGATTTTTTCAGCTTCAACTGTTTCAACTATTTTAAGATATGACTATACATCATCTTATTTCTTTTGGCATCAATTAATAACTCTAGTTGTAAGTTTTGTCGCTTCCATAATTATTCTTATATTTCCTACCCGTAAATGGAAATTAATTGCCTATCTTTTATTAATAGCCGTTATTATAGCTCTTATTTATGTTCCCATTTATGGTCATATATCTGGTAATGCTCGTAGCTGGTTTAGAATAGGCCCTTTTAGTATCCAACCTGCCGAATTTGCCAAAAGTATTGTTATTATTGCTATGGGTTACTATTATAATAATATTGCTAGAGTTAAAAAAAGTTTATTTAATTTATATTATATACCTTTGGCAATAGCTGTTATCATCGCTTTTTTGATTTTTAAACAACCTGATAAAGGCGGAGCTTTAATCTTTTTAATGATTGTCGGTTTAACCTTTTTATCAGTACCAAGAGTTATTAGTAATTTTGGCCATGTCTTAAAGACCGGTTTAGTCATTGCTTTAATTGTAGGTTTTGGTGTTGCTATGAATTGGAGTTCTATTACTTCGGGTGAGGCTGGTAACCGCCTTGACTTTCAAAAACCTTGTGAGAAATATTATGAAGATGAGGGTTCAGGTTACCAAGTATGTAATGGTTTTATTGCCATTTCAAATGGAGGCTTATTTGGCGTTGGCTTAGGTAAAAGTACCCAAAAATATATGTATTTACCTGAAAGCCATACTGACTTTATTTTTCCTATTATTTGTGAAGAACTTGGCCTTATCACAGGTATTATCGTTATTTTAGGCTATTTCTTCATGCTATATCGCATTAACAAAGTTGCACGGGAAGCGGATAATGTACGTAATCGAACTATTGCCTATGGAACATTTTGGTACTTTGCCATCCATATCATCGTTAATTTATTTGGCGTTCTTGGCTTAATGCCTTTAACAGGTGTTACTTTGCCATTTTTATCTTATGGTGGTAGCTTTACCCTTAATGCAATTGTCCTTGCTTTCTTTGTTATCCGGATATCTATTGAAAACAAATCAACTAAGCTTCAAAAAGAAATTGCTAAATTATAAAATGGTCAACTAAGACTTGTTATCTTTGCGTTTTATGCTATAATACCGCTTAACAAAGAGAGAAATATTTTATGAAAAGGGTAATTAAGTTAATTAAAAAATGTATATTAAAAGATAACACTCATTATCGCATACTTTTAGGTAATTTTAAATGCTATTTAGCTACGGGAATCTTTTTGGTTTTTGCTAGTTCTTTTTGCACGGGGCTAATTGGAATTCTTTATAAAATATTGGGTTGTTGGAACCTATTTAAATTAGTTTCTTTTACCATGCAACTAGTAGTAATAAGAAAATCAGTCCAAAAAGACGCAGAAATATTAGCTTTACAGTATACTAATGAGTATGAAAATTATGATGATTTAATTAGTGATCTTGAAAATTATTTAAAATCAAATAAAAATGCTTCCCTAAATAATAAAAGAGAATATACGAAAGACGGAAAACTAATAATTGATGCACAATTTGAAGATATTGAAGAAAGTAAAAAGCTAGATGATTTGGTGGAAGATTCAACAGATTCTGCCCCCGAACAAGATTTTAGTTATATCCAAATTGATACAACTCTTGAAGAAGATATTACTAATTTAGTAAATTATGTAAAAGATGTGGCTTATAAAGGCTATGAAGATGATTTACTATTTTTAGGAGCTTTTTATGATGTGGTAGCAAGTAAAATCGAAAATCCAGCTTTTTCCGAAAAAGTCCTTCAAGACATTACAAATGAAATTTTGGCCAAAGCTTGTGAGCATTATGATTTACCGATGGTAAGAAAAAGAACTAACCCAAAGAATTAAGATATTTTTTGGTATAAAGATAATTTAATAAAACAACAATGATGATATTAAGAATTTCGGCAATTAAAAGACAATAAACGCCAATATTTAAAAAAGCGAAAATAAAGATACTAACTAGTTTAATAACACTACCGATAATAGTGATTTTTAACGTAACTTTATTTTTATTAATAGCTTGCATAAAGGAAGAAAAGATAGCTTCTAAATAAAAGAGGATAAAAAAGGGCGATAAATATTTAATATAATTAGCCGCGGATACATCATTATAAAGAAATGATAATAATGGATAACGGAATAAATATATTACACTTGTAAAGCCAATACCGATAATAAGGGCAAAAATAAATGCTTCTTTAAGTCTTTTTTTGACTAATTTATGATTATGTTTGGCAAGATATTTAGATATTTCTGGTATTAAAGCCATCGATATAGCCGTGATGAAAAAAGAGGGAATCGTAAGTGTGGCAACTGCAAAAGCATTATAAGAACCATATTCTAAAAGAATATATTCTGAACTATAACCTACATATAATAAAGTATTAGTTAAAACAATTGGCTCTAAAAAATAACATATATTACCTACAATTCGACTAGTAACAGTCGGAACTGATAAACCAAATATATCTTTGGCGTCAATTTTATTATAATTAATTTTGGTAATATCAATTAAATCTTTTTTATTCATGCATATTAAAAAAACAATAATGGAAGTAAGCTCGGTAAAAAAAGAGGTAAAAATAAGTCCACAGGCGGCATAAACATATCCTTTTTTAGCTAAAGTAGGCATAATAGTTAAAACTAGAACAAGTCTTACAATTTGCTCGGCTGTATTTGATAAAGCATGGGGAGCCATTTTTTGTTTGCCATAAAAATAACCTTTTAAAATGCAAGCAATTGAGGCAAAAGGAAAAGTATAACTCATGGCAATTAATAAAGGATAACAATTAGGTTCTTTTAATAAAGTATTAGCAATAAAAGGCGCTGTTAAATGCACAATAATAATTATTAAAAGATTTAAAAGAATAATAATGATACTCGCCGTATTAATAACTTTAACATCCTCTTTTTCCGAGATTAATTTCGATATAGTAGTTGGCATGGCAAATGAAGCAATCGTTAAAAAAAGCGAATAAGTAGGCATTACAATAGTATATAGACTAATTGCTTTACTCCCCACAATTCGTGTAAAGATTATTTTAATTATCATACCCAAAAGTTTAGTAGACATACCACTTATGATAAGAATTAAAGTAGATGTTAGAAATTTGTTCTTGAACATTTTCATTAATAAATTTATATTAAAGATAAAAGAAAGTATGCCTTAGATAAAAAATTATTTTATTTAAAAATGATGACTTAATAAGATAATTAAAGTATAATATACTTATGAATAAAGAAATTAAATTTAAGTCATTAAATGAATTATATAAAAGATTATATCCTGCTCTTAATACCCGTAAAGAAGAGATGGTAAAACAAAAGATAGAGGTAACCGAGTTTGATATATGGCAACTATTAAAAGAAAATAAATGGGATGGTAAAGAAAAATTAAATTTGTGTGATATGGTAAGTGATATTATGCAGTTAAAAGAAGAAGATATAATAAAATATTTACGAAAAAAGAAGGTGTGATTTTGACAATTGATGATATCTTGCAAAAAGTAAATGAGGAAAATGATAGAGCAGTTATTAAAAAAGCTTATGACTATGCTAATGCTCATCTTGGTGATAGAAGAAGAAAAAATGGTGATTTACAAATAAATCATGCTTTAGCAGTAGCCGATATTTTAGGTAGCTTAAATGTTGATACAACCACCCTTATAAGTGGGCTTTTGCATGAAATGATTGATGTAGATGAGACTTTAGCCGATGAGATTAAAGAACTTTTTGGCGAAGATGTCTTAAATATTATTACTTCAGTATCAATGATTAATAAACTAGAAATGGTGGATGATTCCGATAGTAGTGCCTTATATCTTAGAAAAGTAATGGTAGGGCTTTGTACAGATGTTAGAGTTTTATTCATTAAATTAGCCGACCGTCTTCATAATATGCGTACTATGGATTGTTTTACTCCCGAACACCAAAAGAAAGTAGCTAGTGAAACATTACGAGTTTTAGTACCCATTGCCCATCGTTTAGGTATTTATGCTATAAAAGGGGAATTAGAAAACTTATGCCTTTATTATCAAAAACCTAATGTTTATAATGATATTTTAGAAAAACTAAATAATACAACTATTGAACTAGATGATTTCTTAAAAGAAATGAAAAATAGTATCTCGACTATCTTGACAAATAATGGTATTAATTTTGAGATAAAGGGTAGAGTTAAAAGCGTCTATAGCATTTATAATAAACTTCAAAATGGTAAGAAATGGGAAGATATTTATGATATTTTAGCCCTTAGAGTTTTTGTGGAAAAAGAAAGTGAATGTTATGCCGTAGTAGGATTAATTCATTCCAAATATCGCCCTGTACCTAATCGTTTTAAAGATTATATTGCTATTCCTAAAGAAAATATGTATCAATCTTTACATACAACCGTTATTGGTCCTGGGGGTAAATACTATGAAGTGCAAATAAGAACTTATGAAATGGATGAGATTGCCGAAAAAGGTATTGCTTCCCATTGGTCATATAAAGAAAAAGGAACAAAAAGAGTTCAATCTATGATGGAACAAAAACTAGAATTATATCGTTCCATGATTGAAAGTAATGAACAAAGTGAAGATAAAGAATTTACTAGTTTAATTGATAATAATATCTTATCAGATTTAATATATGTTTTTACGCCTAAAGGTGATGTTGTAGAGCTTCCTCAAGGGGCAACGCCTATTGATTTTGCTTATCGTATTCATAGTGAAGTGGGCGATAAAATGGTGGGAGCTATTGTTAATGACCAAATGGTTCCAATTACCAGCAGTCTTCATGATAATGATGTTGTTAAAGTAATGACTAGTCCGAATGGTAAACCTAATAAAGATTGGTTAAGTGCTGTTAAGACTGCACAAGCTAGAGATAAAATTAAATCTTATTTTTCGAAAAAAGATCGGGAAAATTATATTGAACGGGGCAAATCATTATTTGAAAAAGAAGCTCGAAAAAGAAAACTTGCTATAGGGGAATTACTAAGTGAAGAAAATATAAATAAAGTTTGTAACCAAGTTAAATTAAAAGACCTTGAGGATATTTATTTAGCTATTGGGTCCTTTCGTTATACCGCTTACTATATTATTAGTGTTATTCTAGGCACTAATCTTGAAGATAGTATGGTTGTAAAATCACGGGTTATTAAACATACTGGCAATGATTTTGATATCTTAATCGAGGGGGAAAAATCAATTCAAACGCATTTAGCTAAATGTTGTTTACCTGTTAAAGGGGATGATATTAAAGGAGTTATAACTAAAACCGATGGTATTGCCGTGCACCGCGATAATTGTCCAAATTTAAAAGGCTATGAAGACCGGGAAGTGGAAGTTTCTTGGAATTATGAAGCTGAATCTAGCTATAGTTCCTATATTATATTTAATGCTACTAGTGAAAAAATAGATGAAGTAGTTTTAGCATTAACAACTTCGGGAGTTAAAGTATTAAGTATTAATGAAAAAACTAAAGGTACTTTTGAAATAAGTGTATCCGTTAAAGATAAAGAAGAATTAGATAAGATCGTTACTAGTCTTACCAAAATTAGGTATGTTAAAGGAGCTCGGCGTAAATGAGAGTATTAATTCAAAGAAGTAAAAATAGTAAAGTTGAAGTGGCAAATAAAATTACAGGGCAAATATCTAAAGGCTTAGTAGTTTTTTCCTGTTTTGAAGAAGGGGATAGTCTAAAGCAAATAGAGTATATGGCTAAAAAAATTTGTAATTTAAGAATATTTGATGATGAAAACGGTGTTATGAATTTATCATTACTTGATACCCACGGAGATATTTTATCCGTTTCCCAATTTACTCTTTATGCAAATTGTGATAAAGGAAATCGTCCTAGCTATTTTAGAGCTTTAAAAGGTGATGAAGCAGTAAAACTCTATGATGAGTTTAATGAAGAATTAAAAAAATATACCCATGTTGAAACAGGTATCTTTGGCGCTGATATGGTTGTAAGTATAACTAATGATGGGCCGATAACAATTATTTTAGACTCTAAAGATTAAAGACATATTTTAGTTTTACTATGCATAATATAAATAAACATTTAGTTCAATATAAAGGATTAAGTGTTTTTTAATTGACTTTTATGCTTATTTTTGTTACTATTAAATCGCTTTAAGTCATTTCATCCACTCTAAAAAGGTTTTAAAAGTAGCAGTACTTACCTTAAAGGTGTGACTTATAAAATTAAAGGAGGTTAGAGAAATGAAAGCAATCTTTCAAACCGGTGGAAAACAATATTATGTAGCTGAGGGCGATCACGTTTATATTGAAAAATTAAATGCCGAAGCTGGTAGTAAAGTTACATTTGAAGAAGTTTTATTCGCAGGTGGTAAAGCTGGTAATCCTTATGTTAAGGGTGCTAGTATTGAAGCTGAAGTTATTAAAAATGGTCGTGCTAAAAAGATTAAAGTATTTAAATATCGTCCTAAAAAGAAATATCGTAAAACTCAAGGACATAGACAACCATATACTTTAGTGGAAATTAAGAAAATAAATGGTTAATAATGATTAAAGTTAGTAAAGATAATAATTTAATTACGGTTAAAGGGCATTCTGGAATGGCGGAGTATGGTAAAGATATTGTTTGTGCTAGTGTATCAAGCATTATTTATACTACTATTAATGCTATAGCTAGTATCGATTCACTTGCTATTGAAGTAACTGATGATGGTAAGACGATGGTAATTAAGCTAAAAAAGACTGATGAAACTTTATTAAAACTAATTACTAATATGTTAGAAATGCTTAAAGCCGTAGCTAAAGATTATCCCAAAAATCTAAGTGTAAAGGAGAATGCGTAATGTTATATATATTTAATATTCAACGTTTTGCCCACGTTAAAGCTCAAGGTTCTACTAAAAATAATCGTGATTCTGCAGGTCGTAGACTTGGTGCTAAATTATCTGATGGCGAAAAATGTACTGCTGGTAGCATAATTTATCGTCAAAGAGGAACTAAAATTTATCCTGGTACTAATGTAGGTATGGGTAAAGATCATACTTTATTTGCTAAAATTGATGGTATAGTAAAGTTTGAAAGAATGGGTAGAGATAAGAAAAAAGTCAGTGTATATGCTGAATAATTAGGTAAGCTAAGGCTTACTTTTTTTATAGAGAAAATATAAGTAGTTAAAGCTATAAATAAAAAGTACTGGCTTGGTATTCATTAAATAGGAATCAAAATGAACTAAGTGTTATAGCTTCTTTTTTTATTTGGCTTTTTATGATATATTAAGTTCGGTGATTGTCATGTTTGTTGATGAAGTTAAATTAAAGGTTATTGCTGGTGATGGTGGTATGGGTTGTACCTCATTTCGGCGTGAGAAATTTGTACCAATGGGTGGACCTGATGGAGGCAATGGTGGTCGTGGCTCTAATGTTATCTTTATGGCTGATAAATCGCTTAAAACTTTAGTTGATTTACGATATAACAAAATAATTAAAGGCCATAAAGGTGAAAATGGTAAAGGCCAAAACAAATATGGCAAAAATAGTGAAGATATTATTATTAAAGTTCCTTTAGGAACAACAATATATGATGATGATACTAACTTGATAATAAAAGATATAATTCATGAAGATGATAAAGTTATTGTCGCTCAAGGTGGTCGAGGAGGCCGAGGTAATAAAGCTTTTGCTACGCATGATAATCCAGCTCCTAAGTTTTCTGAAAAAGGTGAAAGAGGCCAAATAAGATATTTAAGATGTGAACTTAAAATGCTTGCCGATGTTGGTATTGTAGGTCTTCCAAGTGTTGGTAAAAGTACTTTCTTATCCGTTATAAGTAGTGCTAAACCTAAAATCGCGGCATATCATTTTACAACTTTAGCGCCTAATTTAGGTGTTGTTAAATTACAAGATGGCTCATCATTTGTTGTTGCCGATTTACCTGGTTTAATTGAAGGAGCTAGTGAGGGTGTAGGCCTTGGTTTCCAATTTTTAAAACACGCTATGAGGTGTCATGTATTACTTCATATGATTGATATGTCAAGTGATAGTGCTATAAAAGACTATGAAATTGTGCGTAATGAAATCAATAAATATTCGCAAAAATTAGCTAATAAAAAAGAATTAATTGCTGCCTCTAAAATGGATATGCCCGAAGCTAAAGAAAATTTAGCTAAATTTAAAAAAGCTTATCCTGATAAAGAAATTTATGAAATAAGTTCCATCGTAGGAACCGGGATAGAACCTTTACTTAAAGCTTTAAATGAAGCTCAAGCAAGTGATGATAGTCCTATGTATTCTCCTGATGAAGTTGAAGATTTAGTTTATATTAAATTTAAAGAAGAAAAACCATATACAATAACTAAAGAAGATGATGTCTGGGTTATTAAAGGTGAAAAGATTGAACGACTTTTTAATATGACTAAATTTGAAGAAGAAGAGGGTGTATTACGGTTTGGCCGGATTTTACGAGCTATGGGTGTTGAAGATGAACTAGCAGCATTAGGGGCACAGCCAGGCGATGATGTAGCAATAAATGATTATTTATTTACCTATAAAGGTTAATTTGTCATTAATATGTAAATTATGACTAGCATGATTAGGAAGTTCTAATATGCTAGTTTTTTGTTTACCTTTTTTAGCTATGTATATTTTGTTTCTCGGCATACTTTCTTTAATTGCCATAATAATATTATCGTTATTTAAAACCACGACATCAATATTTTCTTTCATAAAGAAGGTATGAATACTACTTATATTTTTGAAAAACATACCATAGGTAATATTATTTTTGCCCATTAAACCAATTAATTTTTTCCCAAAAGTATTAGCATTAATTATCTCATAACTTTTTTTATCTATGATAAGTTTCATCTTAAGACTCCTATAGCAATTATTATACTATATTTTCTGTAAAGCGAAAAATGATATTGATAAATATTGACTAAAATCTTAAAAAATTATATTATTTTAATAGGATAGTTTCATAGGAGGATACTTGTTATGGATACCAAAAATGAAAAAGATAATAATGTTATTTTGTTAATTGTTATTGCTATAGCTACTATGGTTATAGTTGTCGTGGGAGCGACTTTTGCTTATTTAGGTAGTGTTGTTGAAAATGAAGCTAGTGCTAATATTAATGGTCATGTTGGCGATGCCGGTGATCTTTTTCAATTTGATAGTGGCGATAATTTAACTTTAAATGTTACTCAAGATAATTTTGGAGTTAACATGACTGATCCATTTGATAGCACGGAAATTAGTGTTAGCCTTACTACGGGTAAAGAAAAAGTTACGCATGAATATGAAATATCCTTAAATGTTGAAGAAAATAATTTTGAGTATACCTCTGGAAAATGTTATTTAAAAAATAATGCTCAAAAAGAAAATACTTATAATACATTTGCTAGCTGTGTAGGAAGTAATAAAGCTTGGGGAATAAGTTATGAAGATGAGACTTATGCTTGTTATGATTTAGAAAATTCTGAGCTTGCTAATTTAAATGGTTTAGATAATAGTGAAATTTCTTGTATGACGCAAGCTAATACAGTATGGGTTAAAGAACAAGTTCCTGAATTAGTGCTTGATTTATATGCTAAAAATGACGCTCTTACCGAAGATGAATGTATAGGAGGAGCAGGAACTTCGTCTAAAGGAGTTTGTGTAAAGTATGATGGCACTATTGATAGTAGTATCAAAAGTGAAAGTAGTTGTACGTCAAATGGTATGTGGGTAGCTAATATTTATGAGAATAATAAATGCTATAATTTAATAAAAAGAGTAGATATTACTGAGAAAGCTCCTAAAGATAAAGTAACGGTTTTAGATAATGGAACAATTGCTACTACTAAAGATAAGAATAGCACTAATTATTATATCGCGGGCATTAGAATGGTTAATTTAAACCATAATCAAAATGTTAATACTGAAAAAAGCTTTAAGGGAAGCATTACCATCGCTGCTAAAAATATTGAAGCTAAATAAAAGTAAAGTAGTATAAAAAGTGGTGTAAAGTCACTTTTTTTATGTTATACTAATTTTAGAATAGGAAAGTTGAAATGGATAAGAAAAATAAGAATTTAATTTATAGTTTATCACTAACAGTTGTCTTTTTAGTAGGTTTAGCAGCCATATTTTCATATGGTTACATTGGATATAAAGCTAATATTAGTAACACAGACGTTTTAAATGGTAATGTCTTAAATCCTCAAAATATATTTAATATAACAGGAAATACTAATTTTAGTTTAAATGTCACACTTGATAATTTAACTGTGTCTACGGCTAATAATAATATGTCAAAATATATTGACGAAACTCATAATGTAACGATCAATGTTACAGTTAACCCAAGCCAATATAAAAAAGCCGTAACTTGCAACTATAAGATTTATTATCAACCAACAACCCAATATACGGCTTCAAGTGCTAGCTCTGGCAAAACTGAATTAGGCATAAGTGGAGAAATAAGTAACACAAGCACCAATTTTACAACTACATCAATTGCTAATGTATCTAGTAAAAAAGAGCTTTATTCGGGAAATATAACGACTAATCAAACTACTGGTACTGCTTCCCAAACTTGGAGTTTGCATTATCGTTTTTATAACTTAGATGTTGATCAATCAGATGTTATAGGGAAAAATCCTTCGGGTAAAATTATAATTGAAGGTCAAAACTGCTATGCCCGTTAAAACTAATATACTTTAAACAAGGGGAAATGTTTATGAATAAAAAGAGAACAATTGCACTTACAATAATTTCTGTTTTACTAGTTGCATCTATGTGTATTTCTGCTTCATATGGTTATTATGTAATAAATACAAATAAAACGGTTGAAATGAATGCAACAACTAGTACACCAAGTTGTATAGGACTACATATAACAAGTAATAAAACCTTTACTTTAGAAAAAGATTATGCTGTGCCCATTACCGATGACCAATTTTTAAATAGTAACACTACAACACAAAATAAATTTAAATATTCTTTTACTGTTAAAAATGATTGCACTACGCAAAAATCATTAAAAATTGGAGTAGTTCCAACAAATAGTGATACTTCACTTATATCTAAAATAAAATATATATTAGTGGAGAGTAATTCTAGTCTTAAAAAAGAAAACGTAAAAAACCTTCCTTCTAGCGTGACTTTGAATAAGGATTTGCAAGATTATTTGAAAAAGACATACAGCATTACTGCTACAACAACATATAACGTTGGTACTGCCACAATTTCTGCTAGCAGTTCTAAAACCTACGATTTATATATGTGGCTTGACTCTACTGCTACTGATAGTACTATGAATAAAGAATTTAAATATACTGTGGTCCTTTATAACTAAAAAATATTTTATGAAATAGTGGCATTGCCACTTTTTTTATGTTATACTACACTTAAAGTAATAAAAGATATGAAAGAAGGTAATTTATGAAACAAAAGAATTTGATAATTCTTATTCTTTCTTTAACACTTATAATTATGTGTGCATTTATATCCTCTTCTTATGCTTATTATACAATTAGTGCCAGTAAAACAGTTGAAATGCAAACGACAACATCAATCCCAAGCTGTGTAGGCTTAACAATTAGTGATTCAAAAGCATTTACTTTGCCACATGATTATGCTGTGCCCATTACCGATGACCAGTTCTTTAATAGTAGTAGTAATACTCAATCAAATTTTAAATATTCATTTAGTGTCAAAAATGATTGTACTGAGACTAAATCACTTAGTATTGGTATAGTTCCGTTAAATTCTAGTAGTTTCCCTATAGATAAATTAAGATTCCTTTTAGTAGAGACTACAACAAGTCAAACGTTAAATAAAAATAATGTTAAAACACTTAGTAGTAATTCAAAATCATTATCAACTGATATTCAAAATTATCTAAATAAAAAATATCAAAAGTCAGCAACTACTGTGTACAATATTGGTACTGCTAGTATAACAAATAAAGCAACTAAAAATTATGATTTATATGTATGGGTTAGTAAAGATGCAAGTACTGAATCAATGGATAAAACTTTTAGCGCAACAGTAGTTCTTTATAGTTAGCGATAGTTTTTTCTTTTAAAATTTAATTTTTATGATACAATAGTTTTCAATTGGAGGTAGATATGTTTAAAGAATTTAAAAAATTTATTTCAAGAGGTAATGTTCTTGATATGGCAGTCGGTGTTATTATAGGTGGTGCTTTTGGAGAAATTGTAACATCTTTAGTTAATGATGTTATTACGCCTATAATAGGTATTGTAGTAGGTAAATCTGATATTGATTTTTCTGACTTAGCTTTTAAAGGAATACATTATGGAGCTTTTATTCAAGCTATTCTAAATTTCTTAATTATTGCTTTATGTATTTTCTTCATGATTAAACTATTTAATAAACTATCTGATTTCTTAAAAAAGGAACAAGAAAAAATATTTAAGAAAGAAAAACAAGAAGAAGAGGCTAAAGAAGAAGAAAAAGTAAGTGAAGAAATCTTGCTTTTAAGAGAAATTAAAAATGAATTAAAAAAGGCAAACAAAAAAGAAAAAACAAAATAAAGTAGAAATAGTTAACGTCAATTGACACACAAGATTAGGAATAATCTTGTTTAAAAAGTGTCAATTTACATGGAGGAAAGATGAAAAAGAAAGTAGGAATAATAAGTGTATTATTGGTAATAGTTATAGTAGTAATTTCCACAATATTATTAACAAATAAAAAGGAAAATGAACCATTAAATTTTACAATAGATGATAGTGGTATAGCTTATATGTATCAAAATGGCAGTGGTTATACACAAGGGAGTTCAACTGTATGGTCTAGCGGTAATTATGTATTAAATGTAGCAAAAAGTAGCTGTAATGGTACTACAATTCCCGAAGATATAATCGATTGGAACCCAAGTAGTAATAGTGTTTTATTAAAAGCCGATGAAAACACTAATTGTACATTATATTTTGATATTAAGTCAGAACAAGAAAAATTCTTTGAAAAATTATTAGGACCAAGTGGAGAAGGAGAACTAATTTATCATAATTCCTTATTAGAAAATGGCGCTAATGACCAGGGATATAGATATTCAGGAGATGATCCAAATAATTATATATGTTTTGGACCTAATAGTGAAACCTATAATAATGGAGGAGCGTGTCCTGATGGAAATTTATATCGCATAATAGGGTATGTCCCAGTAGAATTATCAAATGGAACAAAAACAAAATTAATTAAAGTGATAAAATCAGAATATGCAACGGCAAGTGATTTAGGAAAAAGTACAGCTGATGGTACGCAGTCATTTAATTCTACATATAAAGATTTAAAAAGAGTTAAAGCTGAAACAAGAGTTGAGACTTTCTATTGGAACAAAGACTATAAAGACTATAACAATACATGGGGTAGTAGTTCATTATTTAGTACTTTAAATGGCAGTTCATCAGGTTATTTGTATAATCTAAATAACTGGGCAAATAAGATAGAAACTGTTCAGTGGAATGTTGGAGGAAGTACTAAAAATCAACTTCCAAAAGCCAAAGAGTCATATAATGAGGAATGGAGCAGCACATATGGCGCAAAAACAAAAGTGCCAGCAAAAATAGGGCTAATGTATCCCTCAGACTACGGCTTTGCTAGTGAGCCAAAAAGTTGGGAATATAGACTTTATAAATATAATGATGTTAAAGATAATGAACAAGAAGAAAATAACCAAAACCGCGAAAATAATTGGTTATTTAATGCCATTTATGAATGGACTATTTTGCGCGGTGGCACTATCAATGCGTTCTTTGTCGGCGACACTGGGTATCTGAATAGCGGCCACGTTGGCACCGTGCATGGTGTTCGTCCTGTATTCTATCTAAACTCTAGTGTAATCTTAAGTGGTGGCGATGGTAGTTACGCAAAACCTTACAAAGTTAATTAATATATAATAATAATTGAAGCATATTACTTATTCTTAAGTTCTTTAAGTTCAGCTTCAATTTTTTTGATTGCTTTTAAGACATAATCTATATCTTGAGGCTGAGAATTATTGTTATTATTTTGTCTACTCATAATTAATTGTTTTTGTGCTGCATAAGTAAGAAAATATTGACCTAAAAGTTCAAACCAGTTGCCTATGGAGTTTAATTCTTGAGCATTAAAGTCATCAGAAACAATAGCCCCGATGATAGCGGCTGTAAAAGCAAATATATTAGGATCAGTATTCGGGGGAAATTTATTGTTCATTATCCTAATTTTATGCGTCTTTATATCTTTTTTATAAAAAATCAGTGCTAAAGTAACCTAAGTTGCAATTTTAGGCTTCTTAATATATAATTTAGGTGGTGGTACACATGGATATATTATCAGTAGATGAACCAACTATTGCGGTAAGAGTTAGCCAATATCCGGAGGATAATCGTGCTGAATTTTTACTCGTGGGAAGATCTAATGTTGGTAAAAGTAGCTTTATTAATTCTTTAATTGAAAGAAAGAATTTTGCTCGAGCTTCTTCTAAACCTGGAAAAACACAAACATTAAATTTTTATCTAGTTAATAAAAGTTTTTATTTAGTTGATGTTCCTGGTTATGGCTATGCTGCCGTTAACAAAGAAAAACAAAAGAAGTTTGGCTTAATGATTGAAGAATATCTTAAAACAAGACAAAATCTTAAAAGAGTATTTATGCTTATAGATTATCGCCATAAACCAACCGAAGATGATGTATTAATGTATGACTTTTTAAAGTATTATAATTTAGATATAACAATTGTAGCTACGAAATATGATAAAATTACTAAAAACAATCGTTTTAAACAAGATAAACTTATTAATGAAACTTTAGGTTTAAGCGAAGATAATGCTTTTATCCCTTTTTCTATTATTACCAAAAAGGGTAGAACAGAAATTTTAGATATTATTAATTCATACTTATAGGAGGATAAATGAATAAAAAGGGATTTACTTTAGTAGAGCTTTTAGCAGTTTTAGTTATCTTGACAGTTATTATCCTTATTGGTTCTTCAAGTATTGCGGCGATTAAAAATAAAATTAATAAAAATATGTTTGAAACTAAACTTGATTTAATGATTGCCGCTGCTCAAGAATATGGCGGAAATAATAAAGAATTATTTTTAAATGCCAGTGGCGTTGCTACTAAAAAAATAACTAAAACGGTAGGAGATTTAATCGAGTCAAATGACTTAGAAACAAGCGAATATGAAAATAAAAGTACTTTGGGCTCTATTAAATGTGTTAAACAAAAAAGCAATTATTCCGATGGGATTGTGCGCTGTGCCGTAATGACCAATCCGGTTGATGATGTTATAGTAAACAATTTAAAAATAAGAATATATATGGAATATAATCGGGTATATGCGTGTATTATAATGGATAATACTGCTGATGGAATAGCAAATAGGAAATTAATTGATCCTGCTAGTAGTTATAACAGTAGTTCACGTACTTGGACTAATAGTGAATATAGTGAAACAAACACTTATTGTAAGTAGATAGGGGGATATATGCAAACAGTATGTTTAATTGGTAAACCTAATGTAGGAAAAAGTACCATTTTTAATCGTCTTATTAAAGAGAAAAAAGCTATTATTATGGATACTCCAGGTATAACTAGAGATAGAATATATGGAACAGTTACGTATAAAGATAAAGCTTTTAGATTAATTGATACCGGAGGAATAACGCTTGAAAATGGAACATTTGTTAAAGATATATTAATGCAAGCTACTTTAGCTATAGATGAAGCTGATATTATTTTATTTGTAACAGATGGCCTTAGGGAACTTGATAATGAAGATAAAATGATTCAAAGTATGCTTCATAAAGCAAGTAAGAAAGTTATTGTCGTTGTTAATAAACTAGATAATGATAAAAGGATGGAAAATATTTATAACTTTTATGAATTGGGTTTTGAAAATGTGGTCGCTTTATCTGCCGAGCATGGCTTAGGCGTTACTAAACTTCTTGATATGATTTATGAAAGTTTACCTTTAGAAGAAGTAACTGATGATAAGTCTTTAAAATTTTGCTTTTTAGGTAGACCTAATGTTGGTAAAAGTAGTTTAATTAATGCTTTTCTTAATGAAGATCGTTTAATTGTCTCTGATGTATCAGGAACCACTTTAGACGCTATAGATACAAAATTTAAATATAATGGTGAAGAATATACGTTAATAGATACGGCTGGTATGCGTAAAAAAGGCCGGATATATGAAAACGTTGAGAAATATAGCTTTCTGCGCAGTTTAAAAGCTATTGACCGTAGCGATGTTTGCGTTTTAGTAGTTGACGCCGAAGAGGGAATTATTGAACATGATAAACATATTTTATCTTATGCTTTAGAATCGGGAAAAGCAGTTGTTATTGCCGTTAATAAATGGGATACCATTGCTAATCCTAATGAAGCAATAAAAGAGTGGAATATCAAAATGGCCAATAATTTTCAATTTGCTCGTTTTGCTAAAGTTGTATATGTTTCTGCTAAAACCCATAAAAGATTAAAAGACCTTATGGACGCCATAATTAAAGCTTATGATAATACTATTCAAATGCTTCCAACTTCACTTTTAAATGATGTTGTTATGGAAGCGGTAGGTGTTCATATGCCACCATCTTATAAAGGTAAAAGATTAAAAATATATTATGTTCATCAAACAGGATATATGCCTCCGAAAATAACGCTGGAAGTCAATAATAAAAGACTTGTTCACTTTTCTTATGAGAGGTATTTGGAAAATGAAATCCGCAAAAGTTTTGATTTAGAGGGCACACCAATAATATTACAATTTAAAAATAAAAATGATGATTAGGAAGAAGATAAAATGATATCTTCTTTTTTTCTAAATTTCTATAGTAAAATTATGTCAAATTTCTTTACTTATAGATAAATAAAAATTATAATAAAACTTAAATTTGGAGGGACGTTTATGAACCATATACCTGTATTTATCTTAAATGAACTTGTAATCCTCCCGGGCCAAGAAATTAAAATTGACCTTAGTAATGAATTAAGTAAAAAAATCATTAAGAGTGCTAGTAAAAATAATGATAATAAGGTATTAGTCATAGCTCCCAAAAATCCTTTAGAAGCTGATCCATCATTTGAAGATTTACCCTCAATCGGGGTTATTGCCAAAATTAAAAGTAAAATTGAATTATCTTCAGGGAATCTTCGCATTATTTTAAAAGGTTTATTAAGAGTTAAAATAGAAAAGTATTTTCAAAATTATTCGACCGGTATTTTAAAGTGTTCTTATACTGAGGTTGAACTACCTAAGTTTGACGCTGGTCGAAAAACCGCGGTGCAAAGAAAACTACTAGCTTCTTTAAAAGAATATATTGACGCTAATAAAAGTATCTCTAATAGTATTTTAAATGAAATTGATGAAACTAGTGATTTAGGTACTATAACGGATATGATTACAATATTTATGCCTAATTCTTTTGCTAAAAAATTAGAATATATGGAGTGTATCAATCCTTTAACTAGAGCCACGATGTTAATTGAAGACTTACAAGGTGAAATTAGCTTTGCTATGCTTGATAAAGAGCTTGAAGAAAAACTGCAAGAAAACTTAGAAAATGGTCAAAGAGAATATCTGTTAAAAGAAAAATTAAAAGAAATAAATAAAGCTTTAGGTAATACAAGACAAGAAGAAATTGATAGCTTAGAAGATAAAATTAATGCTATTGGTTTTGATGATAAAACGAAAGATAAACTTTTAAATGAAGTAAAAAAATATGGAACCTCATCAGAGTATAGTCCTGAAAGCTCCGTTATTAAAAATTATTTAGATACGGTTTTATCTTTACCTTGGCGTAAATTTTCTAAAGAAAATTTAGATATTAAAGAAATAGAAACAACTTTAAATGCTACCCATTATGGCTTAAAAGAAGTTAAAAATCGGATTATTGAATATGCGCATTTAAAAAGCATTAATCCTTCTTTAAAAGCCCCAGTTATATGTCTTTTAGGTCCTCCAGGGGTTGGTAAAACTTCTATTGCTATGTCAATTGCTAAAGCATTAAATAGAGAATTTTATAAAATAAGTGTTGGAGGCTTAAATGACTCAACTGAGCTTATAGGTTCTCGTCGTACTTATTTAGGGGCTGCGCCCGGTAAAATAATTCAAGCTATTATTAAATGTAAAGTTAATAATCCTGTTTTATTAATTGATGAAGTAGATAAAATGGTTAAAGATTATAAAGGGGACCCAGCTTCTACTATGCTTGAGATTTTAGATGAAACCCAAAATAAATTTTTTGTCGATAATTATATTGAAGAATCTTTTGATTTATCCCATGTTATGTTTATTTTGACCGCTAATGATATTAACGGCATACCTCCTACCTTACTTGACCGTTTAGAGGTTATAGAACTTGGTAGTTATACGGTTTATGAAAAGATTGATATTGCGCGAAATTATATTTTAAAAAACATTTTAGAGGAATATAAAAGTGATTTAAAAGTAAATAAAGATGTTTTAGAATATATTGTTCATAACTATACTAAAGAAGCGGGTGTAAGAGAACTTAAGCGAATATTAGAAAAATTAGTTCGTAAAGTAACGGTTTATGAAAAAGATTATAAAAGTATTACTACTTCTTTAGCAGCTAAATATTTAGGTAAACCTTTAGAAGAATATTTGCCTAAAATTAGGGACTATGGCATAACTAATACTTTAGCATATACTACTGTAGGTGGGCTAATCTCCCATGTTGAAGTTGCTAAACATAAAGGAAATGGTAAGATAACCATAACGGGCTCGGCTGGTGATGTTTTACAAGAAAGTGCTAAAGTAGCCCAAGGATATATTGCTTGCAACTATGATATTAATGTTAATGATTATGATCTTAATATCCATTTTATATCCACAGCGCAAAAAAAAGATGGACCATCCGCAGGACTATCAATTACTACTGCAATGTTATCTTGTTATCTTAATCGAGTTATTGATGGCAATATAGCTTTTACGGGAGAAATAACCCTCAAAGGCGATATTTTACCTATTGGAGGCTTAAAAGAAAAATTAATTGAAGCTTCTATAAAGGGCATTAAGGTTGTCTACATTCCTAGAGCTAATGAATTAGACCTTGCCGATGTACCAATGAATGTCTTTGATGATATTGATCTAAGGCTTGTAAGTAACTTTAGTGAAATATATGATGTCCTTTTTAGGTAAATATGGTATAATTTCTTTGAAAGTTAAGATGGAAGTGAAACTTATGAATATAAAAGATATTAATTATTTAGATTATGGCACTCCTTTGGAGGGAGTCATTGTTTTGCTTCATGGCTGGGGGCAAAATGTCGAAATGATGGATATGTTAGGCCGTCCTTTTGCTAAAAGATTTAGAATTATTAATATAGATTTACCAGGCTTTGGTAAAACACCTGAGCCTCCTGTGCCTTATTCGGTAGAGGACTATGCTAAAAAAGTTAATGATTTATTAAAACATTTAAAAGTTAAAAATCCTATTTTAGTAGGTCATTCTTTTGGCGGAAGAATATCTATTTGCTATGCGGCTAAATATGGTGCAAGTAAAGTAGTTCTTCTTTCTTCACCATTTAGACCGGGCAAAGCTAAAGTAAGTATTAAAGTGAAAATCTATAATTTTATTAAAAAAATTAAATTCTTAAAGCTCTTTGCTAATTATTTAAGGAATAAATGGGGCTCAACGGATTATAAAAATGCTAGTGATATTTTAAGAGGTACTTTAGTTAAAGTTGTAAATGAAGATTTAAGTACTTATGCTAAAGCGATAACGGCTCCTGTACTTCTTATTTATGGTAAGGAAGATAAAGACGTGCCAATTGAAGAAGCTAGGGAACTAGAAAAGCTTATTACTGACTGTGGACTTATTGAATATGAGAATGCTCATCATTATGCTTATTTAGAAAAACTTAATGATACAATTGCTATTCTTAATAATTTTTGGGAGTAGGAGGTTGATAGTGTGAAGTTAGCAATAATTATTATTCTATCTAATATTTTATTATTAATATCATCTTGGTATTATCTTTTAATGCTTCAACAAAATAGCTATAATGAAAATCAAAAATATTTTCATTTCATTAATAATGATGTTTTATATAAATATTCTAGTATCTATATATTCATGTTGATATTTGCTTTTTTATTAGTTATTTATGATAGTTTTCCTTTATATTTATTTATATTTTATATTCTTGCCATGCTTATTCTTATTATGTCTTTTATAAGAATATTTAAAGCCCATAATAAAAAGTTACCACTTAAAATAACATCAAGAGTTAAAAGAATTATGGCTTTAGATTATTTATTATTTATAATTTATGAATTAGCTATCTATTATTTATTAAAAGAAGCGGTATCTAAAGCTGGCGCAATATTAATGTTTATTGCCTTTAATCCTTATATCTTTATATTAGTGGTTTTAGCTTTAATGCCTATTGAGAAAATGATATTTAATCATTATAAAAAAATGGCTTTAACTAAACTTAATAAAATGCCTAATTTAAAGATTATTGGTATAACTGGTTCTTTTGGTAAAACAAGTACGAAAATGATATTAAATACCCTATTAAATACGACTTATAAAGGCTTTTATACCCCAGCTTCTTTTAATACTCCAAATGGTCTTTTAATTACAATTAATAAAGAAAAAACGATATTCAATGATTATTTTATAAGTGAAATGGGGGCTAAAAAAGTAGGCGAGATTAAAGAATTATGTGATTTAGTTAAGCCTAAGTATGGTATTTTAACCTCAATTGGCCCGGCTCATTTAGAAACCTTTAAAAGTTTAGAGAATATTCAAAAAACTAAATTTGAACTTATTGAGTCTTTACCTAGTGATGGAATAGCTATTCTTAATAAAGATGATATTTATCAAACTAGTTATAAGTTAAAAAATAAAGTAAAAGTTATCTGGATAGGTATTAATAATAAAGCAGATGTTATGGCTAAAGATATTAAAGTAACGGCAAAAGGCACAAGTTTTAGTATCCATTTTAGTGATAAAACTAAGATAGAAGTAACAACTATTCTTTTAGGTAATAAAAATATATATAATATTTTATCATCCGTAGCTTTAGCTCATGCTTTAGGCGTACCTCTTAACAATATTGTCCGGGGGATTAAAGAAATTAAACCTATTGAACACCGTTTAGAAATCAAAAATATGGGTAATATCACGATTATTGATGATTCATTTAATTCTAATCCAGAGGGTGCTAAAAATGCTGTAGAAGTATTAAATCTTATGCCTAATAAGAAAATTATTATTACCCCAGGAATGATTGAAATGGGTAAGAGTCAAGATACACTTAATAAAAATTTTGGCAAACAAATGGCTAAAGTAGCAGATGAGGTATATTTAATAGGTCCTAAACAAACTAAACCAATATATGAGGGGCTTATTGAAGAAAAATATCCTGAAGCTAATATAAAGGTTAAAAATTCCTTTAATGAAGCTTTTGCCGAAGTAAAGAAAAATAATAAAAATAAAGAAATAACTGTTTTATTTGAAAATGATTTGCCAGATAGTTATATGGAGGGGAAGTAAAAAGATGAAATTAAATATTGGTTTTATATTCGGCGGTAATTCTACCGAGCATGAGATAAGTATTATTTCGGCTGTTCAAGCTATGAATAACTTAGATAATGAGAAATATAATGTAGTACCTATATATTTAACAAAAGATGGTAAGTTTTATTATAGTGAGGAATATAAAAAAGTTGAAACATTTAAAGATTTAAATACGGCGATTAAAAGAGGAACGGAGATTCTCTTTACTAAAAAGGATGGCCAATTAGTTTTATTTAGAAACTCTTTTCCTTATAAAGCAGTTAAAAATATTGATATTATCTTCCCGGTTTTACATGGTTATAATACCGAAGATGGTTCAATTGCCGGTTATCTTGAACTTTTAGGAGTGCCTTATTGTGAAAGTGATATTTATGCTTCAAGCATCGGTCAAGATAAGATAATGCAAAAAATGGTTTTAAGGGCTTCAGGCGTAAATGTTTGTGATTATTGTTATTTTTATGAAAGTGATTATCAAAAAGATAGTGCTAAAGTTATTCAAGATGTTATGCAAATACCTTTTCCTTTAATCGTTAAACCAGCGCGCCAAGGTAGTAGTGTAGGTATTGGTATTGCCCATAATAAAGATGAATTAATAGAAAAAATTGAAACAGCTTTAGAATATGATGAAAAGATATTAGTTGAAGAAGTTGTGGAAGATTTACAGGAACTAAATATAGCTGTTCTTGGCGATAATTATGCTTATGAATTATCGGATATTGAAGAAGTATACGGAAAAGATGAAATCCTTTCCTATCAAGATAAATATTTAAGTGGGGCTAAAGGCTCTAGTAAAGGGATGGCTTCCACGGGAAGAAAAATACCTGCTGATATTGAGGGCAAAATAAAAGCTGAACTTGAAGATATGGCTTATAAAACTGCAAAAGCATTAAATATTTCCGGCGTAGTTCGTATTGATTTTATGCTTAATAAAAAAACTAATAAACTATATTTAAATGAAGTAAATATAATTCCGGGTTCTTTAGCTTTTTATCTTTGGAAAAGTAAAGGCCTAGAATATAAAGATTTATTAGATAAAATAATAAATCTTGGTATTAAAAAGTTTCAAAATAAAGATAAGAAATTATCATCATTTACAACCAATGTTTTAGCAAATTTTAATGGTACTAAAGGAATAAAAAAATAATATTTAACATTGACAAGAAACTAATTATTTGATATGATTTTTCTCCTGCAAAGGAGGTAGATATAATAATGAATTATTTTCTTGTTTTAGAAAAAAGACCTAAAGACTTTATGCCCATTAATATAGGGATATTAACTAAAGATGATTTACATAATTATACTTCTTTGCAAAGCATTGATGATTTTACCCGCAAATATTTAGAAGAAGATATTAAAAAGATGATTAAGGATAATAACTTAGTTACCGAAGATTATTTAGAGGGTAAGTTATGGGTTATTAACGAAAATAAATATCGTTATAAATTATTTACTAAAGATGTTAATATGAGTTTAGATACCTTTTTACTTGAGAATATTGACAATAAACAGATTATGAATAAGTTTACTAATATTTATTTAAAATATAGTAATGATAATATCGAACGCTTAAAAGAAGCTATTAAAAATAAAGAAGTAAATGTTATTTTACAAATATTATTTACCCTTGATTATGAAAAAATTAGAAACATCTATTTTTACTTATTTGCTAATTGTAAGTAAAATAGGTGTTTTTTGATTTAGTCTTTCTTGAATATAATTAAAATAATATATATAATGGTAATAGAGGATTCTAGGTGAGAATATGAAAAGAAATCAAGAAGTGGATAAACGAAGTCTAAATGAATTAATTCATTTATCTAAAAATATTTTAAGAGTATTCTACATCATGCTTATTATTTCAATCATTTTTGTCGTATTTTTAATATGTAAACAAGCAAGTATCTTCCCCGCAGTCGAGGGTATTTTGGGGGTTATATCACCTCTTTTTATCGGCTTTGTCATCGCGTGGCTTTTTTATCCTTTACAAAAAAAATTGGTATCTAAAAAGTTTAATAAAGTAGCTAGTGCAATTTTAATCTTTATATTGATTATAGTTGTTTTAGCTTTCTTCTTTTATTTCTTTGTGCCAATATTATATGAACAAGTTAGTGAATTTGCCGATTATATAACAGGCGTTATACCTAAAGTTACAAATTGGGCTACGGATTTAATTAATAAGATTAATATTAAAGGTATTGATGTTACCTCTATTAAAGATGGGCTTATATCTTCAATTAAAGACTTTACTTTAAGTATCGCTAATAATTTGCCAAGTAATATTATTAATATTGTTAAAGGTTTAGTTTCAGCCGTTGGTGTTATTGTCATGAGTTTAATTATTGGTTTATATATGCTTATTGATTTTGATAATATAACTAATAATTTTTATAAATTATTACCGAAAAAGAATCATGATGATTATGTTCATTTATTTCAAAGAATTGGTACAGAAGCTCGTAAAGTAATCAATGGTACTTTATTTGTAGCATTTATTGTCTTTGTCTTTGATACAATTGGCTTTATGGTAATTGGTCTTAATAGTTCAGTATTATTTGGTTTATTCTGTGGTATTACAGATTTAATTCCATATATTGGTCCTTATATTGGGGGCGCGGCTGCTACAATAGTAGGATTTACCCAAGGCCCTATAATAGGTATTGGTACTTTAGTTATCGCAGCTATCGTTCAATTTATCGAAAGTTATGTTTTACAACCTTTAGTAATGAGTAAAGCTATGCAACTTAATCCTGTTGTTATTATTGTAGGCTTATTAATATTTGCTCATTTCTTTGGTATTTTAGGTATGGTTATTGCCACACCATGTATAGCAATTATAAAAGAAATTATATTATTTATAAGGAGGAAGAACGTAAATGGAAAGAACGGAAGAAAAGTCAGTGAATAGTAAAAAAGTTGTTGTTATGATAGCCTCAAGTATAGTACTCGTTGCTATTGTCGTTATGAGTGTATCTTTTGCTTATTTTTCTAATACTTTAAATGGTATAAATGAAAACATAAACTTTAATAATGGTCTTAATGTAGCATTTAATTTAAATGCTGATAATAACCTTACATTTTATATTGACCCTTTACAATTAACAAATGAAACTGAAAATAATTATATTGAAAGTAATTCTAGCGCAGGTACTGTTAGTTTAAAAAACAACTCAGATTATGATAGCGTTACTTGTGACTATGAAGTGTGGTTCCATGCTGACAGTGATTTTGGCATAACGCATGCTAATGAACTCACTATAGTTGCTTCTGCAAATGGCAGTTTGTATCCTAAAGGTGAACAATCTTTAGATTTACAAAACATGAAAACATCCACAGACAAAAAAATAATGGATGCTTCCATTACTGCTACAAAAGGCGCAAGTGCTACAACACAAAATTGGACGTTCAAATACCGCCACTATAAATTAGAAAATGTAGACCAAAACGGAAATTTAAACAAAACTTTCAGTGGCAAAATATATTTTAAGACAAGTAAGTGTAAACCGGGGGGGGGTCTAACTAACCTTTCCGAAAAGTTAACTGCTGAGGAGTTCGCTGAAAAGCTTGTGAATGACACGGCTATATCAACAACTAAATCTAATTTGTGCCCTATGGGCATAGGTGGATTACTAAAGCATGATAAAACATTACAAAATGGCGCAGAAGATAACGGCTATCGTTATTCTGGCTGTAATCCAAATAATTTTATTTGTTTTGGCCCGGGCAGTGAAAACTATAATAATGGAAAATCTGATACCTGCAATGATGGTAACTTGTATCGTATAATAGGTATAGTTCCAGTCGAAGTTGTTAATGAAGATGATAGTACAACAACCCAAAATTTATTTAAAATAATAAAATCAGAGTATGCAACTCATGATGATTTAGGCAAAGATAGTGCAGATGGAACTGAATATTTTGAGGATGACTATAAAAGCTTAAAAAGGGTAAAGGCAGAAGATAGTGTTGATGGTTTCCATTGGAACGATGATTGTGATAGCGACAATGCTAATGTATGGGGAAGTAGTTCATTATATAAAGCATTAAATAGCAATGACAAAAGCTTTCTTAATAAATTGGGTACTACCTGGGAAAGTAAAATAGAAAAGGTACAATGGAATGTTGGAGGAAATCCTAATGATGAATTACCAAAAGCCAAAGAAGTATATGATGAGGAATGGAATGAGTCAGGAGGAGCACAAACAAAAGTGCAAGCTGAAATAGGATTAATGTATCCATCAGATTATGGCTTTGCAAGTGAACCAAAAAGCTGGGAATATAGGCTTTATATGTATGATGATAGTAAAGATGATGAAATTGAAAATAACCAAAACAGGGAAAATAATTGGTTATTTAATGGTGTATACGAATGGACTATTTCGCGCGTTTCAGTCAGCACTAACTATGCGTTCAATGTCGGCTACAGTGGGTACGTGGACGGCGGCGACTTCGTTGACGACGCGTATGGTGTGCGCCCGGTCTTTTATCTAAACTCTAGTGTAACCTTAAGTGGTGGCGACGGTATTGACGGTAGTCAATCCAAGCCATTTAAAGTAAGCTGAAAATAGGACATTGGCTCGTCTTCGCGCCTTTACGGTGCGAGGCGAGCAGGGTAAATCTGTAGAAAGGAATAGCGATTAAAATTATGGTAATAACTTGAAAATGGCAGAAGTAAAGTGATTTTGCTTTTGAAAAAAATAATAACAATAACGATAGTAATAGATAATAAAGACATAAATAAATGATTTTGTTTTTTTGCTAAAGTTTTTTTAGATAGATTATTATTTAATTTTTCAAGTTCGAATTAATCACCAATATGTAGTTGCCTACTTTAGTAATAGCAGTAGACAAACCTTATAAAGTTAATATATCTTAATGATGAAGAATTTCTTCATCTTTTTTAGTACCATAAATATACTTTAATATGAATATGTATTTATCAGAATTACAAGATAAAGATATCATATCTATGAAAACAGGACTTAATTATGGTCATGTTATTGATGTTGAAATTGGTGATAATGGGCAAATAATATCTTTTGTAGTTGAAAATAGAAAAATATTTCAAAGAAGTTTTAAAAAAGAAGAGATAACTTTTAAATATAGTGATATAGAAAAGATTGGGAAAGATGTAGTACTTGTTAGAGTTTAAAAATTATTATATAATTAGTTAGTATGAAAAAAGTTAAAAAACTATGGTCTAAATTAGATATGAAAAAGAAAGTAGCACTTTTTACAATGCTTTTTTTAATCGTGGACCAAGCTAGTAAAATAATCCTTGATAATGTTTTACCTTTAAATAAATCTTATATGATATGTGATAGATTTATATATATTACTAAAACTTATAATACCGGTGTAGCATGGTCTATGCTTTCTGGTAAACCATATTTAATAATATCAATATCTATTATTATCTTTATAATATTACTTCTTTATATGCATAGGTTTAAAAATAATAAGAAGAATATTTTGGCTTTTTCTCTTATCTTTGGAGGTTTATTAGGTAATTTAATAGACCGTATTGTTTATGGTCATGTTATTGACTTTATTGATATTATGATATTTAATTATGATTATCCGATTTTTAATATTGCTGATAGTTTTGTCTTTATTGGGGTTATGATATTAATATGGAGTATCTATTTAGGGGAAGATAATGAAAATAGTAGTAGAAGAAAATAATAATGAACGGTTAGATAAATATTTAACTCTTAATACGGAGTTTTCTAGGGCTTTAATAACTAAAATGCTCGAGGGTGGTTTTATTCTTGTTAATGATGAGTATAAAAAAGCTAGTTATAAACCTAAAATGGGGGATGAAATAATACTTGATGAAAATTTTAAAATAGATACAGATATTTTGCCCGAACAAATGCCTTTAGATATTGTTTATGAAGATGAAGATTTAATGATTATTAATAAGCCTTCGGGATTAGTTGTTCATCCCGGTAGTGGTAATTATACTCATACTTTAGTAAATGGGTTAATGGCCTATACAAAAGATTTAAGTAATATAAATGGCCTTGCTAGAGTAGGGATTGTTCATCGCATTGATAAAGATACTTCAGGACTTATGGTAGTAGCTAAAAATAATAAAGCTCATGCTCTTTTAGCGGATATGTTTAAAGAACATAGTATTAAAAGAACATATCTTGCTTTATTAACTGGGGAACTTCCTTATGATAATGCTGTAATTGACGCTCCAATTAAAAGAGATAGTAATAATTTTAATAAAATGGGTGTCTTTGAGGGTGGTAAAAAAGCTATAACTCATCTTAAAGTTATTAAAAGATTTAAAGGTTATACCTTAGTTAGTCTTAATCTTGAAACGGGCAGGACTCATCAAATTAGAGTACATATGAAATATATTGGGTATCCTATATATAATGATCCTGTTTATAATAATAAAGAAGCAAGTAAATTTGGCCAATTTTTACACTCTTGGCAAATTGAGTTTGAACATCCAATTACGCATGAAAAGTTAGCATTTACCGCTGAAATGCCTAAAGAAATGAAAGATTTTATTGCTTTACTGTAAGGCTAAATATTATTATTTTTAAATAAACTACAGTATGGTATAATAACGTAGAAAGGAAACGAATTATGAATTTACGCAAAGAAGACCAAATACTTATGAGTTTAGTTCATTATTTTGTTACAAAAGAAAATTATTCACCAATCTTTGTTCAAGGTGTAAGAGATGAAATATGGCTTGAAAAAATAGATGGTCCTTATCGAGTAATTAGAATTAATAGTAATCGTATTTTTAATGATGAACAATTTAGATTTGATCAATTTCGCATTAAGGGAATATTAAGACAAATTAAAAGAAAAACTTTATCTTTTTCCATTAATGCTTTAAATATTAATTTAAATGAAGAACCTGATATAAAGGCAAATGGCCTTAAAAATGTTGATAATCTGGCTGTAAATGATTTAAAAGATGTTGAAAATAATAAAGATCTTTTAGAGATTTTCCCTAATTTAAAAGATAATATCTATACAGCCGAAGATGGGTTAGAGCTTATATATAATGTTACAAATGATCTTAATAATCGTACTGCAAAGGAAAATGCCAAATATAAACGTATTTTTAGTGGTAAAAAATGTTGGTTTACTTATTTTATTATAAGTTTATGCCTGATTATGTTTGGTGTTGAGCTGGTTATGCTAAAAGGTACTTTTAATGGCGTTGGAGCTATTGAAAAGCTTGGCGTTCTTGGTGCTAATTCTGGGTTATATTTAAGAAATGGCTTTAGTAATATTTTAGCTAGTTTAGCTCAGTCTTGGCGTTTAGTAGCTTATGCTTTTTTACATGGCGGTTGGACTCATATTATTATGAATATGTATTCCCTTTTAATCATTGGTCCCCAAACAGAAGCAAGATATGGAACTAAAAGATTTATCTTCATCTATCTTATAAGTGCTATATGTGGTGGTTTATTAAGTGCCGGACTTAATCCTAATAGTATGTCGGTTGGAGCTTCAGGGGCTATTTTTGGTACTTTAGGAGCTTTAGTATATTTTGGCATGAAATTTAGATTATATTTCCGTGATAGTTTATTAACAAGATTAATACCCGTTATAGTGGTTAACCTTATCTTAAGCTTTTTACCAGGTATTGACGCTTCTTGCCATATCGGTGGACTTATCGGTGGGTATTTAGCTGCTATGGCTGTAGGTATTCCGGAGGTAGCTAATAAACGTGATAATATCAATGGGGGCATAATTTTGACTATCTTTATCCTATTCTTATGTTATCTTGCCTTTATTGGCATATAATAACCATATTTTATAAAACATATATCTAAATTAAACATTTAATGTGGAAAAATCGTATAAAGTATTGAATTTTTTGAAAAATAATGTATAATAACATTCACAAATGTGAAAAATTGTAATATAATGTTTTTAGAATAGGGGATGATAAGTAATGCTAATTGGCTTTAAAGTTAAAAATTTTAGGTCATTTAATGATATGCAACATTTTTCTATGGTCGCGGGCAAAACGCGAAACTTTCCAGAACATATCGCTAATATTAATAATTTAAAAATATTAAAATTTAGTTCTATATATGGTGCTAATGCCTCTGGTAAATCTAATTTAGTTTTAGCTATAGATTTAGGAAAAAAGCTTTTACTTAATAACATTCAAGGCTTGTTTGCCAATCAATATTTTAGGCTAAATGAAAAAAATAAAGAAATACCTTCTTATTTTGAATATGAAATTGCCAAAAATAATAAATTATATTCATATGGGTTTGAAGTAAATATCAATAAGAAAGAAATCGTTTCTGAGTGGCTTATTGATATGACTAAAAACAATCAGTTTATTATATTTGAAAGAGATGCTATTAAAAAAACGATTAAAACGGATTTAAAAATAAAAGATAAAGTCGATGCCAACCGCTTTGAAGTTTGTAAAAGTGATATATTAAATAATAATAATATCTTTTTTCTTACTGAAATGACAAGAAGAATCCAAATGAATGATGTTAAAACTTCTTCTTTTATTGACTTTGAGAATGTTTTTGACTTTTTTCTAAACGATTTGCAATTAGTATTGCCTAATCAAAATCGAGAAATTAAATTTAATTATTTTTCACAATTTAAAAATGATATTAAACCTTTATTAAAAATGTTAGGTCTTGATATCGATGATTTATTAGAATGCGAATCTAATATGTCAGAAATTAAAGATAGACTTTCCCCAGCGGAATATAGTAGACTTACATCTGATATTAATCAAATAAGCAATAATGTGTCAAAATTTGATATAACTTTAAGAATTGAAAATTGTATATATACAATAAGTGGCAATAATAAAGATGAAAATCTTAATGTAAAAGTTATAAAAATATTACATACTAATTCTAATACTTATTTTGATACTTATGAAGAATCTGACGGAACACTTCGAATTTTAGAATTAATTGATATATTATTATCCGATAATAAAGTTTTCATTATTGATGAGATTGATCGAAGCTTGCATCCATCTCTTACAGTTAGATTTGTTAATTGTTTTTTAAATCTATTAAAAAATAGAAATATCCAATTGATAATTACAACTCATGAATCTCGATTATTGAGTTATAATGTTTTAAGAAGAGATGAAGTATGGTTTGCCGAAAAGAAAAAGGATGGCTCAACAAAATTATATTCATTGGAACAATTTAAAGATGATGCTAGATTTGATCGTAAGATAGATAAAGCCTATTTAGATGGTAGATATGGTGCAGTTCCTATTTTTATAGATTTTCCGGGGGTATATAATGAGGGTACAGACAAATAGTAAATTTGCAGAAAGACCAAATGAAACAATGACAGAAATGCCTAAGTATTTTTTAATATATGAAGGCGAAGTAACTGAACCAATGTATTTTAATGGTATCATAGTTAACAGAGAAAAATTAGCAATAAATCAATCATTATCTTTAATTAGTGTTCTAAGAAGTTTAGATGACTCCTCTAAAAGTCATCCTAAATATGCGTTGAAAATGGCAAATGACATTAAATCTCAGAGCACCGAAAATGTTATTAGTAAAGAAAATTTATATAAATGCCTAGTTGATTATATAAAAAATGAAGCTTTATTTAATAAAGAAGAATTAATAAAAATGGCAAAAAATTATATTGAAAATTATGCCAATGATATAATAGATTTATGTGAGATTGATAATATAATCATGGATATATTTAAAGATGATGTCTTTGAAAATATAGCCTCTGAAATTATTAATTATTTAGATGTTCAAAGAGTTATTCTTGACTATAATTCAGAAATTGACGTTATTAATTTAATTGTTGATCGAGATAAGGGTAACTTTAAACCAGATCAATATGATAATTTAGTGAGTAGTTGTAAGAAAAATAATATTAAATTATATGTAAGTAATCCTTGTTTTGAAGCTTGGTTATTAATGCATTTTGAACAGTTTGATACTTTAGATTTTGATAAGTTATTAGAAAATAAACGCGTTAATTCAAATAAAAGATCTAAAAAATATTCAGATAAAATGCTTTCAGAAATAATAGGATATGATAAAGCTAATTTAAATTTTGATATGTTCGTTGACAAAATTGATGATGCTATAAAACGCGAAAAAAATTATTGTGAAAACGTCGAGGAACTTAAAGATAAAGTAGGATCAAATATTGGTATATTAATAGAAAATATGCGAAATTAGCTAAAACCTATAGCACAAATTAGCATGATTTGATTGCATTTTTCTAATTATTGTAATATAATTAGTATTAAGTTTTTACTTAGTTTGGACTTTCTCCGAAATCCTTACTCAGTTAAAACGGATTATTAGAAAAAAGGAGGATTATAAAAATGGCTTTAACTAAAGAAGTTAAATCACAAATCGTTAAAGAGTTTGGCAAGAATGAAAAAGATTGTGGCTCTACTGAAGTTCAAGTAGCAATTCTTACTAAAGAAATTAATGAACTAACAGAACACTTAACTGTTCATAAACATGATTATCATTCTAAACGGGGACTTTTAATGAAAGTTGGTAAAAGAAAGAAACTACTTGAATATCTTAAAAATAATGATGTTAAGAGTTATCGAGAATTAATTAAAAAATTAAATTTAAGAAAATAGGCACTGAATTTTTAGTGTCTTTTTATTTTTTGAAAGGATTAGTAATGAAAAGAGAATTTAAATTAGACTTTTTAGGAAGAGATTTAATAGTAGAAACAGGACAACTCGCTAAACAAGCTAATGGTAGTGTCCTTGTAAGATATGGCGATACTGTTGTTTTATCAGCCTGTGTTATGGGTAAAACACCCGTTACGCAAGATTTTTTCCCTCTTCAAGTGTTATATCAAGAAAAATTATATTCTGTAGGTAAGATACCTGGAGGATTTATTAAAAGAGAGGGAAGACCTACGGACGCTGCTACGCTGGCAGCTAGACTTATTGATAGACCCATAAGACCGATGTTTGATGAAAGAATTAGAAATGAAATCCAAGTAATTAATACCGTCTTATCAGTGGATCAAGATAATAGTCCAGAAATGGCTGCTTTATTTGGAACATCTTTATGTTTAGGTATTTCAGATATACCTTTTGATACCCCAGTATCAGGCGTTATGGTAGGTATGGATGAAGATGGTAAGTTTATCATTAATCCTACTGCTAAACAAGCTGAAAAATCGCCTCTTGCTTTAACTGTAGCCGGAAGTGAAGAAGCTATCTGTATGGTTGAAGCTGGGGCTAAAGAGCTATCTGAAAAACAAATGCTGGAAGCTTTAATGTTTGCTCATGAAAATATTAAAGAATTATGTAAATTCCAAGCTAAGATTATTAATGAGATAGGTAAAGAAAAACTAGAATTAGAACCTGCTATACTTGATGAAGAAGTTGTCAAAGCTGTTGAAGAATTTGCTCAAAAAGATATGCTTGACGCTATTCAAATTAAGGATAAAAATCAAAAATATGACCGCATTGATGAAATTAAAGCAAATACTAATAAATATTTTAGTGAAATTTATGCTGATCGGGAAAATTTTGCTAAGTTAATGCAAGATGTTGATAAAACCCTTCTTAATATTGAAGCGGGAGAAGTAAGAAGATTAATAATTGAAAAACATATAAGACCTGATGGCCGGAAGATGGATGAAATAAGACCATTATTTGCCGATGTTGATTTATTACCTAGAACTCACGGTTCAGCATTATTTTCAAGAGGGGAGACTCAAGTTTTAGCTACGACAACTTTAGGGCCTTTATCTGATCATCAAATTCTTGATGGTTTAGGTATTGAAGATACGAAAAGATTTATGCTTCACTATAATTTCCCTAACTTCTGTGTTGGTGAAATAGGTAGATATGGTAGTCCAGGTAGAAGAGAAATAGGGCATGGAGCTCTTGGGGAAAGAGCACTTCTTCAAGTCATTCCATCCGAAGAAGAATTCCCTTATACCATCCGCGTTGTATCCGAAGTTTTAGAAAGTAATGGTTCATCTAGTCAAGCTACCATTTGTAGTGGCTGTCTATCTTTGATGGCCGCAGGTGTACCTATTAAAGCCCCTGTCGCTGGTATTGCCATGGGCTTAATCTCAAATGGCAAGAAATATACTATTTTAACCGATATCCAAGGTCTTGAAGATCATATGGGGGATATGGACTTTAAAGTTGCCGGTACTAAAGATGGTATCACGGCTTTACAAATGGATATTAAGATTAAAGGCGTTACAAAAGCGATATTAAAAGAAGCTTTAGATGAAGCCAAGAAAGCCCGTTTAAAAATTCTTGACGTTATGACAGACCGCATAAAAGCACCGCGTACGGAATTATCACCATATGCGCCTAAAGTTGTTACCTTTACAATTGATCCAGAAAAAATTAAAGATGTTATTGGTAAAGGTGGCGAGATGATTACTAAAATTATTCTAGAGTCTTCTCATGTTGCTTCAGTAAATGATAAGGACGCTGTTAAAATTGATATTGAAGATGACGGTCGCGTAATTATTTATCATAGTGATATGGATATTATTAATAAAGCTAAAGCGATGATTGAAGATATTGTAAAAGAAGTTGTTGCTGGGGAAATATATACAGGTAAAGTTGTTAAAGTTGAAGACTTTGGTTGTTTTGTAGAACTATGGCCAGGTTGTGAAGGCTTAGTTCATGTTTCTCAACTTGATTATAAACGCATTGATAAACCTAGTGATATGTTTAAAGTAGGCGATGAAATGATTGTTAAGTCCCTTGGCTATGATAATCGTGGACGTCTTAATTTATCGCGTAAGGAAGCTTTACCGAAACCAAAAGAAAAAGCTACGGAAAAGAAAGTTAAAGAAGATACGAAAAAAACTAAAACAACGAAGAAAACTAAAGAATAAAGGCCTTTATGGCTTTTTTCTGTTATAGGAGTAAATATGAAGTACAATAAATTTAAAAAATGTAGTTTGCCCATATCTATTACTAATGATGATACGGCTATCTGGCTTTTTAATAATGGCGAAGTAATAAGCCAAAGAAATGAGATTTATGAAGCCTTTAGTGAAATAATTAAAGAAAATTTAACATATCATATTGAAGTAGTGTTAAAAGACTATGATGAAGAGAAAAACGTTCTTAAAAGTGAAAGTAAAATTATTTGTTGTCATAATTTTAATACGGTTATTGAAAGCTTATATACTTATCCCGAGTCTTTTAATATTCCTAGTAAATATTTAGAGGATTATGCCAAAGCTGAAATTTTATTTTTAAATAAATTACAAGGTTATTTAAAACTTATTGGTCTTAAAGATTATACTGATTCACAAGAAATTATGGCATATAAAAAAGAACATCTTAATCGGAAAAAGAATAAAAAATATTATAAGATTCTTGATGATTTAGAAGCTAAACAAATATTTAAAAGGGTAAATAATAAAAAGGTTTATAAATATCAAGATGTTGATTATTTTAAGGCTAGTGATAAAATGCTTGAAGCTATATTAAAAGGGGAGAAACAAACGCGAATATTTCGCAAATATGGCTATTTAAATTCCGTTAAAGGAAATAAATACTTTGTCCTTGATAAAGATAATAATTATCGGGCTTTAATTGAAATTGAGAAAGAAGAAATAATGCCTTTTAAAGATTTAAAGGTAAGTTTAAAAGATTATAAAATTGGAGGTTATAAGTCTTTAAAAGAATATAAAGAGAGTTTATATACCTATTTTAACGATAATAATAATGAAGAAGAAGTTTTTAATGAGGACAGTTTAATAATAGTGGCTTATTTTAAAGTTAAAGAAAAATACCCAAATTAGGAAAATTTACTAGCTTTTTTCATAGTATTATAATATAATTTTGATTGTAGGATAGTTGATGTTATGAGAACAAGATTTAAAAGTGCCCTTTTAATTATATTATTTCTCTTAATCGGCAGTGTAGTGCTTGGTGGTTTTTACATTAGCTATGGTCATCTTCTAGGCAAAGAGCCTTATATTAAAGTATCTGGTAACTTATCAATTAATTTTAGTACGGGTAATCATGTTACGGTTAAAGGACATAAAGAAACCCAAATATCTATCATAAATGATTCTAATGAAGACGCTTATTATTATATTGAATTTGAAAATGTGCAAAATGTGCCTAAAGCAACTTATAAGATTACCAATAACAATGATATAAATATTGAAAGTGAGTTACTTCCTTATAATGCTATTGTATCGAGTTATATCTTAATTGGTGCGGGGGAAGTAGAAACATTTGATATTAGTTTTGCCTCTGAAGTTGATGATGAATTTAGTTTAGATATTGATGTTAATATGGAAACTTTAGAATCTTCAAGTTTTGCCGATGTTATCATTAATAATAATGAAATTAAAAAAGCAACTTTAACAAAAGTAGGTATTGATGTAGCTACTAGTGATGAGGGCTTAATTGAAGCAACTGATGATAATGGCACAACTTATTACTTTAGAGGTAATGTAACTAATAATTATGTTTTAATTAATGATTTATTATTTAGAATAGTTCGTATTAATGGCGATGGCTCAATTAAACTAGTTTTAAATGATAATTTAGAGCTTCTTAATCGTTATTATGATACTAACTTTGATATTGCCCATAGTAGTATTATTAATTCTTTAAATAATTGGTTATTAACATCTTTAGGCGAGTATAGTGATATTGTTGCAACGCAAAAATATTGTAATGATTTAACGAGAACTGATAATGGGTATTTAGCAAATCAAAGACTTACCAAAGATAATATTCCAACGTTTTATTGTTTAGGCGATACTTATAGTGGTAAAGTCGCTTTATTAACGGCTGATGAAATAGTCTATGCCGGTGGAGTTTATGGTCAAGCTAATGAAGCTTACTTTCTATATAACGACCACATGAGTTCTAGTGCCTTTACCATGACATCGGCTTTCCTTGATGGAGATGGCTCATATTTTGCCTTTTCCCTTGGCGCTGATGGTAGTTTAACAAGCACAAATGGAACCTCGGTTGCAGGCATAAGACCCGTAATTACGATTAATAAAACATCAACAGTAGTGAGCGGTGATGGCTCTGTCAATAATCCGTACATTTTAGGAAACAATTAGTAAAGTACTTTAATATTTTACATTTTATTGGTAAAATAACTATGTGGTGAGATGTTATGTTTGCTAATATAAGTTCATTTTTAAAAAGCATTACCTTTATTGATTATGTCTTCTTTTTCTCGGTTATTTTTTTAATTATATTAGTTGTAAGTCTTATATATTTTATTAAGATTAATGAAGAGATTATTGAAAGTACGGAAAAGATAGAAGATACTGATAACTTGAAAGAAATAGTTAATAATTTAAAAGCTATTGATCCTAAACCTATTACCTTTACTCCCTATGAAAAAGAGCAAGAAGATAAAGCTATTATTTCCTATGATGAGCTTTTATCAAATACGGGAGAATTTGAACTTAATTATACGGATGAAGAAGTAAAAGATGATGTCACGATTAAAAAAGTAGACTTAAATAATATAGCAAATCAAAATATGCAAATAGAAGTTAATCCTAAAGAAGTACCTTTATTATCTTTAGAAAAAGAAGAAGAATTTTTAAGAGCTTTAAAGGAGTTACAAAAAGGATTAAACTAAGGGGGCTTTATGAAATTTAACATTATAACTTTGGGGTGCAAGGTTAATGCATATGAATCTAATTATATAAGTGAATCATTAGAAAATAATGGTTTTCTTTTTTGTGATGACTTTACCAAAGCCGATATCGTAATTATTAATACATGTACAGTTACGGATACTTCTGATAAAAAAAGCCTAAAGATGGTCAGAAGAATAAAAAGAGAAAATCCTAATGCTATCTTAATTGTCTGTGGTTGTTCTAGTCAAAATAATAAAGAAGCATATGAAAATATGGATATCGATATTCTTCTAGGTAATAAAGATAAATCTAAAATTCCTCAATTACTTAAAGAATATATCCAAGATTGTAAAAGATATAGTTATATTAATGATGAGCGAATTATGCCTTTTGAAGATATGTTTATAACGAAATTTAATCAAGTAAGAGCATATATTAAAATCCAAGATGGCTGTGATAATTTTTGCTCATATTGTATTATCCCTTATGTTCGAGGCTCTATTCGTTTTAAAGATTATGAAGAAGTTATTAAAGAAGCCCAAAGTTTAGTTAATAAAGGAATTAAAGAAATCGTTTTAACTGGTATTCATACAGGTTCTTATCATCATTCTGGTCATGATTTAACGGATTTAATTAATGATTTAACCAATATTAAAGGTTTAGAAAGATTAAGATTATCTAGTGTTGAAATAACGGAACTTAATGATAAATTTTTAGCTATGTTAAAAGAAAATAAAGTTTTTTGTGATCACTTACATATTCCTTTACAAGCGGGCTGTGATGAAATGCTAAAGATTATGAATCGTAAGTATGATACAGCTTACTTTTGGGATAAGATAAATAAGATTAGAAGTATTATTCCCGATATTGCAATTACTACTGATGTTATAGTAGGTCATAACTATGAAACGGAAGAACTTTTTAATAAAACCTATGCTTTTTGTGAAAAAATTAATTTTGCTAAAATTCATGTCTTTCCTTACTCAAAACGAACAGGGACTAAGGCCTCTTTAATGCCTGAACCTGTAGCGGAAAATGTTAAAAAAGACCGGGCAAGAAAGTTAATTGCCTTATCCGAAAAATTAGAAAAAAAATATTATGATAAATTTAAGGGAACAGCTAAACCTATCTTAATTGAAGAAGTTAAAGCTAATAAATCAATTGGGCATACCTCTAATTATTTAAGAATTGAGTTAGATGAAATATTAGAACCGGGACAAATATATACGAGGATAATTAAATGAGCTATATTAAAGGAAAATTTACACGCATATTATTTCAAAGTGAAGATACTAATTATTTAGTAGCTCTTTTTCATATTCGCGAAACTGATGATGAAGATGTAAAACGTTTTGTTAATAAAACAATTAATGTTAATGGTACTATTTTAGAACCTAAGTTAAATTATACCTATACTTTAAAAGGGGAATATCTAAAACATCCTAAATATGGCGATCAATATGCTTTTGCTTCTTATGAAAGGCAAATCCCTTCAACCAAAAACGATATCGTTGATTTTTTAGCTAGTCCTTTTGTCGAGGGCTGTGGAGATATTGTAGCCAAGAAAATAGTCGATAAATTTGGTGACCAAGCCTTAGTTAAAATTAGAGAAGATGTTAATAATCTTTTGGAAATAAAAGGTATGACCATGCTAAAGGCCATGAAAATCTACAAATCAGTAGTTAACTTTGAACAAAATGATAAAATTATAGCTAAGCTTAAAGAAATAGGGTTCTCTTTAGAAGATGCGTCTAAAATAATAAGTAAACATAATATGGATATTGACGCTATTATTGATGGTAATCTGTATATTTTAAAAGATATCTTTGAATTTAAAAAAATTGATGATATTTATAAAGGTTATTTTGATCCGCAAAGTCCTTTGAGATGTAAAGAATGTCTATTAGATAGTATGTTAGAGCTTAGTTTTAATGAAGGAAGTACCTATTATTATAAAGAAGATATTTATAAAGCTGTTAGTACAATTTATAATTTAAATATGGAAAGTGATTTATTTAAGCAATATTTAGAGGAATTAAAAAGTGAGAATGAAATTGTTGTTATTAATGATAAATATTATTTAACTAAGTATTATAATGAAGAAAAAGATGTGGCTCATATGCTTTATAAAATCGCCATGTCGCCAAGTAAAAAGGTTCCTAATTTAGATAATAAAATTGATTTAATTCAAAAAGAATTAGGTTTTAAGTATAATGAAGAACAGAAAAAAGCTATTACGATGGCTCTTAATAATAATGTTACGATTATTTCGGGAGGGCCAGGAACTGGTAAAACTACCATTATTAATGCTATTGTGCAATTATATATAGCCGAATATCGATTAAATTCAATTGATATTTTAGAAAATGTTTGCCTTTTAGCACCTACCGGAAGAGCAAGTAAGCGTTTAGCTCAATCGACTAATTTACCAGCTTCTACTATCCATCGTAAACTTAAATGGCATAAAGATAGTGATAGTTTTGAATATAATCTTATGAATAAATTACCTGCTAAAATAGTGATAGTGGATGAAACTTCCATGATTGATATATCTTTAATGAATAGTTTACTTTGTGCTCTTAAAGAAAATGTTAAACTTATTTTGGTAGGCGATATTTATCAGCTTCCATCTGTTGGTCCCGGTTTAGTTTTACAAGATTTAATTAATAGTGATTTATTTGGCTATGCCCCTCTTAATATTATTTATCGGCAAAGTGATAATTCCTATATTCCTTTTTTAGCTAAAGATATTAAAATGCGTAATTTAGATGATGAATTTCTATATAAAAGAGATGATTATAACTTTATTGTAGCAGGGGAAGAAGATATTATGAATAAGATTATAGCTTCAGTAAAATATGCGCTTACCAAAGGTATAAATGAAGATAAAATGCAAATATTAGCACCAATGTATAAAGGCCAAAATGGTATTGATAACCTAAATGTTAATTTACAGAAAATATATAATCCTGAGGATAAAGCTAAAGCTGAAGTAAAATATGGGGAGAAAATATATCGGGAAAATGATAAAGTGTTACAGCTTGTAAATGATTCCGATAATCAAGTTTTTAATGGCGATATTGGTAAAATATTAAGCATTGGTAAAAATAGGTTAGGTAAAACGGAAATTAGAATTGATTTTGATGGTAATATTGTTTTTTATGAGAAGAAAGATTTAAAAAATATTACCCATGCTTATGCTATAACGATTCATAAAAGTCAAGGAAGTGAATTTGAACATGTTATAATGCCAGTTTGTAGGGCATATTACATTATGCTTTATAATAAACTTCTTTATACGGGAGTTTCAAGAGCTAAAAAGAGTTTGACAATTATTGGTGATCCCCGTTCTTTTTCTCAAGGTATTCAAAATAACTATGCTTCTGAGCGAAAAACCTCTTTAATTGGTCATTTAACATATGAATTTAATGCATAATTATTAATTTAAAGCTAATACTAATAGTGAGGTGTAAGTGTGAAAAACGTAATGAGTGTTATAGGGACTGGTATGCTAATGATGGGTGCCGGTTATGGAGCATATAGATTTATGTGTGATAATAAGGGCAAACTAATGAAAAGCATGAAAAAGAAAATGAAACAAAGTCCCTATACAAGTAGTTCAGATAATTAACAATAAAGATTGTTAATTGATTACCTTTAGTCTTAAGTTATTCTTAAGGCTTTTTAATTGGCTATAATGCCTTATTGTCTACAAAAGTATTAATCCTAGAAAAAAAGGTATATCTGTGCTATCATCATAATAGAGGTGGCATATGAAGAATCGGAAAGGATTTACGTTAGTAGAATTAATAGCAGTTATCGTAATATTAGGGGTAGTAATACTAATAGCAGCTACTTCTATAGGACCCCTTATAACAAGAGCAAGAAAAGGAGCCTTAGGTGAAGAAGGGCTTCATATGATAGAAGCAGCTAAATATGCTCATAAGTTAGATGAAATAGATGAAGCAAATAATATAAAAGGATCAAAATCAATATGTTACTCATTAAAATGGCTAAATGAAAATGATTATTATGATAAAGGGAAAGATGAAGGATATACCGGATCCGTATTAATAGAATATGATGAAGAGACTAAAAACTATAGCTATAAGTTTTGGCTATCAAATGGAACATATGTCTTTAATAATGTTAATGAAAAGGATTATGATTCAGAGTTAGCAACGGAAGGAAAAGAAGCGATTGAAGATTGTGAAGGCTTAAGTAAGAAGTTACCAAGTTATACTTATCCTGACCCAGACCCAGAGCCTGAGCCTACACCTGAACCTGAACCCGAAGAAAAGTCATTAGATGTATGTTCAAGTCCGGATGTTATAAAACATGATAAAACAATAGATGTCAATGGTGACGGAGAATATGACGATGCAGGCGACGGTGGATGTCGTTATTCAGGAAATAACCCAAATAACTTTATATGTTTTGGTAAAGGTAGTGAAAACTATAATAATGGCACATCAACAACATGTCCTGATGAAAACTTATATCGTATAATAGGGTATGTACCGGTAGAATTATCAAATGGAAATATAGAATATCGTATTAAAGTAATAAAATCAGAATATGCTACATCGGAGCAGTTAGGAACTGCATCAATGGGAACGTCGTATATAAAATATGATTCGATTAAAAGGGTCAAAAAATTCCCAACCGACGGGTTCTATTGGCATTATAATGCAAAAAATGATTGGGAAACTAGTATATTATATCAGTCATTAAATGGTAAATATTTAAATTCAACTTTAGGCTCTGACGCCCAAAAAATAGAATTAGTAAAATGGAGGGTTGATGGTCATTTTACAACTGGTGGCACACCAAAAAATGTATATGATGATGAGAAACCACTTGAATTGTCAAAAGCTGGCGTTCCAGCTTATGTGGGTTTAATGTATATTCATGACTATAGCTTTGCAAGTAGTAAAGAAAATTGGGCAACATTCATTTCAGCATATAATAATAGTTTAAATATAGAAAATAATTGGTTATTTAATAGTGTATTTGAATGGACTATTACGCCCTTTAGCGCTAACACATGGAATACGTTTTGCATTTCGTATTGGGGAGAAGTGGACGTAGAATACGGAGAAACATGGTGGCGTAGCTATGGCGTTAGGCCGGTCTTTTATCTTAAATCTAGTGTAACACTAAGTGGTGGTGACGACATTGATGGAAGCGATGCTCATCCATATAAAGTAAAATAATAATAAGACAACAATAATGTAATGTTTATATTGAAAAAATAGAAAATTAAATATAACTGTGTTATCATCATAATAGAGGTGCATATGAAGAATCGGAAAGGATTTACCTTAATAGAATTAATAGCAGTTATCGTAATATTAGGGGTAATAGTATTAATTGCCACTACTGCCATAGGACCACTTATAACAAGAGCAAGAAAAGGAGCCCTAGGTGAAGAAGGACTTCATATGATAGAAGCAGCTAAATA
>CANQIK010000002.1 GCA_947624085.1 uncultured Bacilli bacterium | reverse complement strand
TGCTAATTTATTTAAATATATTAAAAACATATCTAAACCTACTTAATTTTATTTATTGACTTTTACCAGATGTTCTTAATATTAGTATGGTTATATTACTTATTAATATACTTAACTATTACTTCATTTCCTTAATGGCTGTCATAGCCGCGACACTTCCATCACCAACGGCTGTTGTAAGTTGTCTTAAATCTTTAACTCTTGTATCACCAGCCGCATAAATGCCCCCCGTTTTAGTATGGACATCATCACTAGTAATGATATAACCTCTATCATTTAAATCTACAACATTTTTAAATATTTCATTTTTAGGTTCTTGGCCAACTGCGATAAAAAGTCCATCAATGTCTAACACTCTGGTATTATCATTATTATCTTTAATGGTAATACTTTTAATATTATCTTCACCATTTATTTCAACAATATTAGAATTCAAAATAAGTTCAATATTGCCTTTATTTCTTACAATATCAACATAAGTAGGCTCAGCTCTAAATTCATCTCGCCGATGAATTAGATACACTTTAGACGCTAAATCAGATAAATATAAAGCATCTTCCAAAGCGGTATTACCACCTCCAGTAACCGCTACTACTTTATTTTTATAAAAATTACCATCGCAAGTAGCACAATAAGATACACCTTTGCCTACATACTCTTCTTCCTTAGGAATATTTAATTTTCTTTTTTCTGATCCCGTAGCTATAATCACGGCTTTAGCTTGATAGCTTCCCTTATTAGTTACAACTGTTTTATTATCTTCTACTCTAAGGACAGTTTCATACTTAATTTCTGCTCCCAGTTTTTTAACTTGGTTATATAAATTGGTCGCAAAGTCAAAACCAGATATTGATTCAATACCAGGATAATTTTCAATTTTATGAGCATTAATAATTTGCCCTCCATAAGCTTTAGCCTCGATAACTAGAACCGATTTGTTAGCCCTTTGCAAATACAAGGCACTAGTAAGCCCCGCGGGACCTGCTCCTATTACAATAACATCATACATTTATACTCACCTGCTTTTATTTTATGTATTCTTTTAATTTTGATTCTAATTCATTAATTGTTTGCCCATATCATATTCGGCCTTGTGTCTTTTGAAGAAAATCAAGAAATCTTGATATAAACGAAAGTCTTAATTAATTTATTTTATAACAGTAGGTATTAAAAAACTAAAAGTACTAATATTACGAAGAATGCCAAAAAGAAGCGTAGCTATAAGAAGAGTTATAACAACATATTTATTTTCTTTAAATTTATAGCCTCTTATTAATTCAATTATTTTATAAATAATATAGCCCATGAGCAAAAGAAAAACCCAAGGATTATATCTAAATGCTTGATAAATATCTAAACGTAGTAAGGCAAAAAGCATTCTTGTAATGCCACAGCCTGGACAATATAAGCCAGTTATTTTATGAAAAAGACATGGTATAGTAAAATTAAAAGCCTTATTTAAAAAATAATATACCAAGAGAATTATTAAACTAACAATTCCATAGTATATTATTTTTCTTTTGTTATCTGTTTGCAAATTTGTTTAAATCACTTTGAATTAAGCAATAATTAACAATACCTAATCCAAAGATAGAAAGTACTAAATATAATACTGAATTATCAGCAATTTCTATACCACGTTCTTTACCAGCTTCGTACATTCTTTTTCCTATCTTATAGTTCCAATAATAGCCATAGATACCACAGGTTATTAAAGTGAATAAAAAGGCCATGCCTCCACTTGCGGTTTCATCATTGTGAATACTCTTAGAATCATCGGTTAAATTAATAAACCAAATAATGCCATAAATCCCACAGGTTACAATTGATAAAAGAACACATGTAACTATATTCTTACTGGCAATTGATGCTCCTGTAGCAAATTTAACGCCCGTTTGAGCTCCACATTTAGGACAAGCAACAGCGGTATCATCCATTTCATAACCACATTTTGTACAAAATTTACTCATAACTACCTCCTTATATTGACAAGCAAATTATATCATGAATAATATTGCTTGTAAATTTTCAATTATTTAAATTTCCATTGTTAAATGTCAAATTCGTTATCGGATTTTTTCTTCTTTTTTAAGGTAAAGAATGCCGTAGCCAAAACTAAAATGATAGCTGTAAGTATTATAAGCCATAGATTAGATATTGACTTATCATTTTCCTCTTTATTCTCTTTTTTATCAGCTACATCTTCATCATCATCTTTAGTTTTATTGGTGCTATCTTCCTTATCTTTTTGATCATCATCTTCATCTTTTTTAGTTTCATCTTCATCTTCAGCATTTTCTTCAGCTTTATCATTTCCTGATAAGCCTTCGTTAATAGCACTATTATTACTATTTACGCCAGCACTCGGTTTAGATGAATTATTAGTTTGATTTCCACCCGTTAAATTATTGTCCGTTTGATTTCCTTGGGAGTTATTATTATCAGAGGTTTGATTATCATCCTTATTGTTTTGACTACTACCTGCATTATTTTCATTTTGATTACCTTGATGTTCATTACTATCTTCTTTTTGAACTTTATATGTTAACTTATTATTAACTTCTTCCGGCTCTATTTGGGATGATTTCCAAGCGTTATCTAAAATAGTTAAGGCACTACAATCGATACTATACTCAATATTATTTTGAGAATTAGCCTCAACAACTAAAGTGCCAAGGGCTAATTCTCTTTTACTATTAAGTAAATTATAGCTTGTACCTACTCCTCCTGTTACAATTAGGATATTAACTATCTTAGTATTTGAATCATATTTTATACTTGTAGTATATTTTTTATCAGTTATATTATTATTTAATTTAAAATCTTTATATTCAACATTACCCTTTAGCTGTAATTTAAGATCAATACCGCCAATAAAACCTGCTTCAAAATTAAGAGTAGTATTAATGTTGCCATTACTAACTTCACTAAATACTAATTTGGTTGAAGCTTTAACTGACGTTATTGAAATAACAATAGAAGCGATTATTAAAGCAATCGCCGTTACATATTTTCGCATTCTAATCACCTCTATTTCTTTTTCTCATCATCAATTTTTATTTTAGGTAATTGATCATATTTTGGTAAAGCTAATACAATTTTTGAAGTACTGGTTAATCTTTGACCATCTAAAGTGATGGCATTATTTACGCGATATAAATATGCTCTAATAGAGTTGGTATCAGCAATCATTTTTTCATATTCTTCACGAGTCATAACATATAACCATGTACCATCGGCTACTTCATAAACTGAATTATCACTATTTAATTCAGCAAAGATTAAGAAATAACCACTATATACTTTTTGCTCATCAAAGCCATTAGCAATTAAAACATTATTAAATGATGGATTACCACGATATTTACCTTGAATAACTACAGAGCCTTTCTTAATTAGTCCTTCTTTATTATTAGCACAGCCCTCGGCTAGGTAGCAGTAGTCTTCAGTAAGAACGCCAATATTTGGTTTACCTTCAATTTCTTCAATTTCAACATTGTCTCCTGGAGGAGCAATAACATCAATTTCAGCTCCGGAAAGACCTTGAGCGTTACCTACTGATTCAAGCTTAATATAGCCTACACCATTGTATGTCCATAATTGCGTTTCACTATCTTTATCTTGACCCATGAAATAAACTGTAGCTTCAGGATTTTCAGCAGTTAAGCCAAATTTACCTGTTCTTACTTGGGTCCATGTTTCGCCATCTGCACTTACATAAATCTTGTATTCATTAATAGTATTTTCCGCTAAAGTATCATCTTCAACTAAAGCCCGATATTTAATACCACTTATAGACATCGCATTATTTAGATTAATTATTACATAAGCATTACCATTATCAACTTTTAATTCTGGTTTATCATCAACTTGACTTAAAGTATTTATCTTTTCAGTGCCTTTAAAGCCCGTTTTAATATCGCCATCAATTAAATTATTAATATGAAGCTTTTTGAAATCCATTTTTTCATCTTCATAATCTACTATTTCATTAGCTTCTTTAACGTTGCCAGTTATTGTAAAGTTATCTTTTTTAACACTACCATCATGAGATACTTTAACTTCAGCTAAAGTTACCTCATTTGTTTTATTTAATAAATAATCATATGCTACAACCGAATAAGTATAAGCGCGATTATTTTCAGCACCTACATTGTCTGTAAATGAAGTTATATCACTTTCAACAAAGCCAATAGATACACCATTACGAAGAATTTCATATCCTAAAATATCATCTTTATTAGAGCTTACATCAAATGATAAAGTTACGCGTTTATTATTATCATCAACATTTTCTATTTTAGCATTTAAAATTTCTGCACCCGGTGTAATACCTTGACCTCCATTTAAAGCATAACGTCTTGCTTTATCATTTAGATAATATATGGCTCTTGTTTCTTGCTCGATAGGCTTATTATCTTCCCCAAAAGTCAAGGAAGCAATTTCAGCTTTTAGTTTATCTGATGATTTTAAGCCCCAGGTAGCAAAGAAATTAGTTAGGTCTTTACCTGTTGCCATAGACGCATATAAAATCGTTAATTCATCTCTTGAATATTGATTTTCATTTTTATAAGTTCTAGCTATTCTATTTATTTTAGCATATACAGAGTCAGTATCATTAAAGGTTTTATTCTTATCATAAGCAAGATGTAATTGCCAATACATACCTAGTTGTACAAAAACATTTTGGGCTCTTCCCATCGTATGTGATGTAACTTTATCATAAATCTTGTCATAGCCTTGAGTTTCAAGACGTGAAAGATCATGGTCATTACTTGTTTGAGCAAGAAGAGCATAAATATTATTAGTAACTTCGGCAAAAACAGTATCTTTTAAATTTATTTGATGACCTACTTCATGACTAATACCCCAGCCAAAGTATCCCGTTTTATTTTCGGTATTACGGCTAGCTTGAACAAGACCTGCTATAGAGCCATATTCAATACCAACATGATAGCCACCCGCATACATAAATGCTCCATCAAACATTTGCATATAACGAATATTTATTCTTGCTCGAGGCATAATATCCGTATCATTCTCAGGCTTTTCAAGGAAGCCTTTTTGGCGATAGAATAATTCCATCATCTCATCAAATGCTTCCATTGACTCATATAAACGATTGGTTTTTTCCTCAATATTAGTTAAATTGGAATTTAAAGCATCTTCTACAGCTTTACTTGATACTGAGAAAATACCATATTCGGTTACAATTTCGGTTGAACCTAATACACTAGTTTTCGGATCAAAGCTCTTATCTTCACTATTATATTTTTCATTTAGTGAAGCATTATAAGTAGTAAGAGTTTCAATATATTTTTTAATAGCACTTTTCTTTTCATCATCAGTAGTTAGTAGTGTCGTATCCACCATAGGGATTTTTGTTCCCCCACTTACTCTAACCTTAATTGGTTTGGTAGCGTCCGGTTTTGATGTATAACGAATATATACACTTCCTCCTCGCTCATCTGTCGAGCTACCAATCGTCGGAACATCGATAATATTTAAGCCTTTTGTTAGATTTCTAACCGTTGAACTCCATGTGCCAGCTTCGGCATGATATTGAGTAAAGACTAGTTCGACGTTTACATTTCCCTTTGTGCCAATATATACATTAAGTTTTTCACCAGGTCTTGCCACAATGCCAAGTGGTTGATAATCACTAATAGTCATGGCAAATTTAACATGGCCATTATAAGAATTAGAAATATTAGGATTTAAGGTAATAACATCATCGATTGCTTCATCATTTAAAATCTTTTCTGCGTAGTCTAAATCCGCAAGAACACTATCACGATATGGAGAATATTCGCCATGATCCATAACATCTGCTCTTTGCCTTAATTCATTTATCTTATCTTGATTTACTTCTTCTTTAAGAACTAATCTTAAATCATCTTCAAAAAGATTGGCAACATCATCTACTAAAGAATCATATTTATAAAATTTAACTTCATCAATTCTAATATCACGCACGTTATTAGCGGATGTTAAGCCAAAAGCAATAGCTCTAGCATTAATAGGATCTTCAAGCTTTAATACATAATACTTACGCCCTTTTTCATCCGTTTTAGTAGATATGGTACCTCTTGTCTCAAGGCGTCCTGTATTATCATATATTTGCTGTTCATTTTCCCAATAATGAACTTTAACATCATTACTATTAATACCACCCGGTTTTAAAGAACCAGTATAATTATCAGGTACTGTTAAGACAAATTCATCCATTTCATAGTTCTTATCTAATTCAATAACCGGAGTACCAACATTATATTTAACATTTGAAGATATTTGCCAGTCATCAAGTTGCCAATAAGTATTATAATTATCATCTACCATCGCAAACTTATTATTATCAGTCATTTTACCAACATTATAATAAACATTTTTAATATGCGTTGTAGCAGTCCCTTCAGAATTTACTTCACCGTTAATTAAATTATATTTAGGAACAATTGCTGCTCCCGCTTCTAAAGTTTTAGCAGTTACAAGCGTATAGGAATCACTTTCACCAAGTTCATTGACACCTATAACATATGCTTCATATGAAGTAGAAGCTTTAAGTCCCCTTAAAGAATATTTATTAACCTCTAACTCATCAATAACTTTATATTGCTCAGTACCTACTTCACGGTAATAAAGTTTATAAGATAAAGTATCATCCATCTTTTTCCAACTAAAATCAATTCCAGAATAAGTTGGAGTAGCTATTACCATATCAACCTTAGGGGGTTTTCTTGTAGCTTTAGGAGTACCTTCATGAGCATCACTCCAACCACTTCGCCATTTACCATTTACGGATTGAACATAAATTTTATAAGTTGTATAGTTTTTCAAATCTTCAATAGTAAAAGTATTATAAGTTGTCTCATAAATAGTTTCTTTATTACTTGGATCAACTATCTTAATTTCATACCCGGTTACATTAGGTACATTTTGGAAAGTTATTGTTAATTGTTCACTTGTGGTATCATCAATATGAATATTTGACGGTGTATAAAAACCTTCGGGTTCTTCAACTTCTACTTTAACATTATTTAAAAATTCGACACTAGCAATATCTGCTAAATTATTAGATGATGTTTCTTTGATAATGATAGTTACTTTTTTAACAGCCACTTGCTTACCTAAATTTATCGTAATTGTATCTTCATTTGCTTCATCAGTAAAAGTATGGATATCACTTATACCTTGATTAGGATCATCAACTTCATATTTTAAGATATCTCCCTCATCAGTCGTAACAAGTAATTCCAGTTTAGTAGGTTTATTGGTATCGCCTACTCCTATTCTTACTTCACTCATTTGGACAGTATCATCCGTATTTTTTCCTAAATCTAAATCAAGTTCAATAGGATTAGTAGCCGAAATAGTACCTTCATTTTTAGCTTTTAAAGTAACGGTTTTATCATCTATAAATAGATTATCAATACTACTATCTTCCGCTATAGCGGTATTATTATTTAAGCCTAAAGAAATATTATCATTATTTAAAATAATGCTTGTATCACTTATTTGGGCTTGTTTTTCTTCCGAATTTATGACAGCAGTAATATAATTTAAATCTGCTATATCTACTTTTTTATCTAAGTTTAAATCATAAGCTAAATCATTTTTTTCAATAGCTGTAATCATTGCCGTTTCATCTTGAGTATCTACTTTACCATCATTTGTAACATCCCCAATAGTAAACATCCCTTTGGTATTAGCTAAAGTTATTCTTTGCGAATAGTTTTCAAGAGTTACCGTAGTAGTATAAGTAGCATAATTTTTACCACTTAACTTTAATGTATATGTGCTAGTATCTAAAGAATATAAATTAATACTATAATAAGAAATGTCTTCACTTTCTACTTCACCAGATAAAAGACCACCGCTTATATCCCGTTTCGTAATTGTCGTTCTTATACTTTGGACGATATTTCCCTCTTGGTCTTTAAAATCGACAGTAGGTTGCTTTATACCCTCTTGAGTAATTTGCATATCATCAAGTTTAATTTGGGCCTCATTACCCTTTTCGTCAGTAACTGTCAAAATAATATTATTTTCGCCATTATTACGAATAGGGAAAGCAAAATAAAGCTCTAATTCGATATTACCTTTGGCTTTTATATCGCCTACTTCTAAAACCTCAGTAGTAATATCTTGTTCATTTTGCTCAGCAGCATAAACTATTAATGGTGAAAAATTATAAATAGTAATTGCCAATAATAAGATATAGGCAATAAATTTGTTAAAGATTTTTTTCATTATAAAACTCCCTTCTTTACACTATTATATATTATGAAATTAATTATCACAATACTAATTATTATAAAAAAGGTTGCAAAATAAAACAGCTACAACAAGGTAACTGTTTATTATTATTCATAGTTTCTTATTACTTGATATTCAACATGATCTTCGGCTTTTATAAAACCAACTGATATGCCTTTGCCATTATTACTCGTTAACTTTTCACTTGATTTTTCAATAGCTTCTTCAATTAAAGCATTCGCTTCTTCATTGGTTATTTCATCATTATTAGACGTTATTAACATTCTCGCATAGGCTTCTACCTGAGGATCATTTTCATAACCATTTTTTACATAAATACGCATTGAATTTACAATATCTTCTTCTTTAGTTTTTTGCTCATCTAAAGGTAGTACTACTAAAAAAATTCCATCGGCTATATCATAAGTATAAAGTCCATTATCAGTAGATAACGTTTCTTCTTGAGCATAACCAAGGCCTGATGTTTCTACTACTACTTCATTAAAACGAGCGACCATAGTTTCAACTGTTTCTTTATCTACAACACCAATAACATCTTTTTTATCTTGTTTATCTTTTTTAGAAGAACAACCTACAAGACCAAATAAACAAATCATAATAGTTAAATAAGTTAAAAACTTTTTCATCACTAGCTTCCTTTCTTTTCTCTTATTATATCATTTTAAAAATAAAATTTTTAATACTTGGCAATATTTAACATCATTTGTCATAACTTGCCAAAAAGCTACGATGTTTGCCATCTTTTCTAACACCTAGAACACAATTTAAATTAACATTATCCATGGCTTTAAAAATATTATAATCAATATCTCTATTTATTTTTCTTAAGTTTTTAATAAGTTCTTTCATTTCTTGACGTTTACTGATATTATCATCATTTTTAGCACAAGCTTCGGTAAACTTACAAGCACAATTAATAAACTTTAAATCATTACTATTTTGCCAGGCAATAATTGAGGCTTCTTTAACTAAATAAAGTGGTCTTATAAGCTCTAAACCCGGGAAGTTATCACTATGCAGTTTAGGTAGCATAGTCTTGACCTCCGAGCCATAAAACATAGATAAAAGCGTTGTTTCTATTACATCATCAAAATGATGTCCTAAAGCAATTTTATTACATCCTAATTCTTGAGCTTTACTATATAGATACCCTCTGCGCATACGGGCACATAAATAACATGGACTTTGTGGCGCTAACTTATTAGCAACGGCAAAAATATCCGTTTTAAATATTTGGATTGGTACCCCCAGAAGTTTAGCATTATTTAATATAAAATCTCTATTATGTTTAGTATAGCCAGGGTCCATTACCACATAATGAGCAGTAAATTTAACTTTACCATGTCTTTGTAATTCCTCTATACATTTGGCAAGTAAAAAAGAATCTTTGCCCCCACTGATACACACCATAATAGAATCATTTTCTTTAATCAATTCATATTCTTGAACAGCTCTAACAAATCTTCGCCATATTTCTTTACGATGTTTAGTAATAATACTTCTTTCAATTTCTAGATATTTTTCCATACTGCTTGCCTTTCTTATATCATTAAAAAAGCCAGATTGCTCTGGACTTTATTATAGTTTACTAACTTGATATGTTTCAACATCAACTGATGTTTCTTGACCAAACAAATCGATAATAATAGTTAAACGATTGTTTTCTAAGTCCATACTATCAATTTTACCACTCATGCCTTTAAATGGTCCATCAATAATATTAACACTATCGCCTACAGCAAGTTCGGTATTAACATCAACTCTACTCATACCCATATTAGCAAGAATTCGATCTATTTCCTGAGGCATTAAAGGTGTTGGTTTAGCTCCTTTTCCGGAAGAACCAATAAAGCCTGTTACTCCTGGAGTATTACGTACAATATACCAAGCTTCATCCGTCATAATCATTTCCACTAAAACATAGCCAGGGAACATTTTTTTAACTTTTTCTTTTTTTACACCATCTTTAACTTCTACTTCAGTTGTTTCAGGAACAATTACTCTAAAGATATAATCTTGCATTCCCATCGATTCTGTACGAGCTTCTAGTTTTTCTTTAACATTTAGTTCATGACCTGAATAGGTATTAACTACATACCATAATTTTTCATTCTCAGCATTCATCTTAACTAATCCATCCTTTTATTAATGATAAACATAAAGTAAGTAGAATAAAGAATATTGCAATGATTAAACATAAACAAACGGTAGCAACAGTATTTTTAACAACTGATTTAAAATCAGGCCATTTAACTAATTGCATTTCTTTTTTTACACCTTTAAAGTAGTTTTCTTTCTTGACTTCTTTTTTGCTTTTTTTAGTAGCTTTCTTTGCCATTTTGCCTCCTAAATTCTCGTATTAAAAAAAACACTTTTGTGTTTCTAGACATAATATACAATAATATTATGCAAAAATCAAGTGTTTTTCTACAAGGTATCTGTTAAATTGACTTGTTCAGCTCTTAATAAATCGGCAAATTCCGTTTTAAACCTTTCTTTTTCTTTAACTAGAACATCAGGATAAACTGTTTTCGTATTACATATTGCTTTATAAAAATATTTTATTGTTACCGTACTGATATTATCATATAAAGCAAAAGTCATAGCATTAGCAACAATTGTTAAGCATATATCTGGATAACGACTTGATATTTCATATACCCTTTTATATTCATCGGTCATTTCAACAATGAAACGCATTATTTTTTCGATGGTATAGGGTTCATATGCTAATCTAACGCCAATTTGTTTTTCTAATTTTGGATATGTACCCATTAAAATTTTTACACACGTATCGGCGTCGGCTTCTTCAACATCAATTTTTTGAAATCTTCTTAAGAAAGCTTTGTCTCTTAAAATATAAGTTTCATATTCTTCCGTAGTAGTAGCCCCAATCATTTTAATTGAGCCCCGGTCTAACCCTGCTTTTAACATATTTGCAAAGTCCATACCACCCTCTTTATTGATAAGCAAATGGGTTTCATCAATAAAGATAATAGTTTTTTCTTTTTGGGCTAATTCTTTAACTAATAAATCTATTCTATTTTCCAATATTCCATCAGTTTGCGTTGCTCCAATTAAACTTGTGATATTAACTTTTATAATACTCCAGCCTTTTAAGGCTTCGGGAACCATATTATTTTTAATTCGATAAGCAAGACCCTCGACAATCGCTGTTTTACCTATTCCGGGTTTACCTACTAAAAGAGCACTTTTTTCTGGCGTTAATAATACCAAGATACATTGTTTTATTTCTTCATCACGCGCTATGGCTGGATCAGTTATATATTCTTTAGCAGTTAAATCCTCGCCATAACGAGCTAGCATACTTATTTGTTCATTCATGTGTATCACCTTCTTAATTATATCAATTTTTGCATAAAAATACAGCCCCCGCAGGAGCTGTTAACAATAACGATAGTATATATTTAGGCTTTAATAGCCCGAAATCAAAGACATAATCATTAATAACATATTGGCGCCCAATGTAGGACTCGAACCTACGACCTAACGGTTAACAGCCGTGCGCTCTACCGACTGAGCTAATTGGGCATCAATACATTTAAAATTGTACTAAATTGTTTCCAATATGTCAATAAACAATTTTGTCTTTTTTACGATTTACAAAAGTTTTAAAAAAAATATATAATTATAAAACGCTTGGCTTTATATATAAGGCCTATAAAAAATAATTAAATTCGGTTATTTGTGGTTGAGCTTGAGACTTATTCTCTCGGTTTAATTATATTAAAGGCTGGTTATATTTAAATATGTTCCATGCATTTTATCGTAATAGCTTTCAATCTTACTACTACTAAATTTAAATACATAACCTAAACCACCTGAAGTAATTGTGTAGCTTTTAGAAGTAGCTAAATCTACATCCACTACAGCATGTTGATAAGATCCGTATATTACCGCCGGTACTGCATCAATTTGAAGAGATCCTTCAATACTATTTTCTAAATAAGTAATATTATCATTAACAATATTCATTGAAATACCAAAGCCAGTACTTTGGTTGCTAATGTTTGTACCATTTGGCGCATACCATACTGATTTATATTCACCATTTGTTTGATACGTTTGCGAGCCGGTTTGCGAACCATTTACAACATGAAAATTACCAATTCGAACGCCTATAACATCAAAAGATCTAACCTGAGGCAAATGATATGGGCTCCAAAAATTACTTAATGTAAAGTATACTAAATTATTACTTGGTGTTGTTAATCTCAACGTAAGTTCTTTGGCAGCCGTGGAATAAACATCCGTTGCCATAGGTGCAGGTAAATATACGAGACCATTTTTGTATTCTTCTTCAGATATTTCGGTATCTTCACACTCGCCAGTAAAGTTATCACATATAGTGTATATATATTTACTTACTTCTTGAACATTATCAAAATTAATAGATGAGCTCATAAGATTCGTATATTTTTCATAAGGCATCATATAAATCGATACATCACTATATAGATTCTTAAGTTTTTGATAATTTTCTTCAGGTATGTCATATCCCTCTTTAGTATGAAAATCTGCTGAAACGGCACAAGGCACTAGCACAAATAACATGATGAAAAATACAATTTTTTTCATAACCCCTTTATCTTCCTCCTTTCTAACCAAAAATATACAATATTCGACAATGACTATGCAATCTCTAATTAGTAGATACAAGGTATCTATTTCGTAGAGTTATATAGGGTTTTAGCATTTTTAAGACTGTATCCAAGGAATAACCATAGCCAACATAATTTTCAAGATTTTGACCAAAAATATCATATTTATATTTCTCGGTCATGATATATTCATCATTTATTTCTGATAATAATGAAACGCTTATTTCACCTGATACAAATTTAAAATTAATAATAAATCTGTTTTCTCCTAAAGTGTTTATTACAACTGATTGATCTCGTAAGCTAAAAGTAACCTCTTCTTTGCTATTATTCTTTTTATATGTTAAATTATCAATTTTGTTAAAATTCATATTACCAAGTTCTTTTATTAGTGCTTTAGCATTTAAATTGTACTCAATTTTATCTGAATATAAATCTGTATAAGCAATAGAAATATTAAAAGTTTCAATATAACTTTGTTTAAAATTTTTAATATCATTAACTTTCACTTCTATTAAAATTTCATTTGGATTAATATTCTCATCCAAATTAATAGAAATATTGTCTAAAGATGAAGTGCTATAAATAATTTCATCATTGTATATAAAATTAACACTAATAATATCATTATCATTAATATTGTATTTTAAGAGAGATATTGTTCCAATATAAAGCATATTAATATTTCTATCTTTAATATAGTAACCATTTATTTTACAATGAGATTCATACTTACTAGTTACATCCACATAATAAAGTGATAACGGATTATGAAATTCTTTATAGTATATTAATACAGATCCTAAGATGACTATAATTATTAATAGTATGCCAATGAAAATAAACATACCAAATTTAATTCTTTTTTCTTTCTTCTCTTTATTTCTTTTCTCAATATTAAGACAACCTAAATGTAATTCTTCTAAAGTTATATCCAAAGCATTACATAATGGGATTTGATATAACTGATCAGGAAAACCATTATTATTTTCCCATTTAGATATTGTTTTAGGAGAAATATCCAAAATAGTACCTAGCTCAGCTTGAGTTAAGTCTTTATCGGTTCTTGTTTGTTTTAAGAAGGCACCTATATCATTTTGCGTACTACTATCTTGAGAAGTAATAGCCAATTTTTTATCTTTTTTAATTCCAAACATAAACCAATTTTACAATAAATAATATTAAAATAGTTAATTATTTACAAGCTGAAAACAATTTCCAGATTTTTCCAGCAGGTTTACTAGCAAAAGTTAAGACTTCTTTTGTTATAGGATGAGGAAAAGATAGCTTATAAGCATATAAAGCTATTTGCTCTTTATCTTGTTTACCATATAGTTGGTCGCCATATAAAGGATATCCCCGTGAAGCAAATTGGACTCTTATTTGATGATATCTACCAGTTTCTAAAGTTATATCTAATAAAGATAGATTATCTTTTTCTTCAAGGACATTATAATGTAAGATAGCTTTTTTACCATTTTTAGTATTAAGTAAAACTTTTTTATCAGGAGTTTTTTCTATAAAGTCAATAAGGGTATCTTCTTTTTTAGGAAGAATGCCTTTTACTACAGCATAATAAGATTTATGAAATAAACCCTCATTCATACTTTGGCAAAGACGTGAGGCCGCCTTGGAAGTTTTAGCAAAAACCATAACGCCTCCTACAGGTCTATCAAGTCTATGGACAAGACCTAGGAATACATTGCCTGGTTTTTGATATTTTTCTTTAAGATAAGCTTTAATTAAAGTAAGCATATCAATATCTTTAGTATTATCACTTTGCGATAAAACATTAACAGGTTTTTCTACTACTATAATATGATTATCTTCATAAAGAATATTTAAATTAGTCATTGGATACCCATCCCGTTATACCCGCGGGTAAAAAAAGATTAGTATTTTCAATAGGAAGAACTATTTCATCAACCTTTATTTTATTATTAAAATGAACTTTTAAAATATTTTCTAAAGTTACTAAAGAAAGATTGGTGGAATAAGTGTTGACACACACAAAAAGAAAATCATCAGTTAAAATTTTTTGGCACAACGTTAATAATTTGTCTAAATCTTTTTCAATAGACCATACTTCTTTATTTGCTCCTCGGCCATAAGAAGGGGGATCCATTATAATAGCATCATATTTGTTACCTCTGCGGATTTCTCTTTCCACAAATTTAATAACATCATCTACTAAAAATCTTATTGGTTTATCTTGAAGTCCAGAGGATATAACATTTTCTTTAGCCCAATCATTCATACCTTTTGAAGAGTCAACATGGACAACACTTGCCCCTGCCGCAAGGCAAGCTACACTAGCGCCTCCTGTATATGCAAAAAGATTTAAAACTTTTATATTTTTAGGGCTTTCTTTAATAGCTTTAATCATACGATCCCAATTAACAGCTTGTTCAGGGAATAAACCTGTATGTTTAAAACCCATTTGCTTAATATTAAAAGTTAATCCATTATAATTTACAGTCCATCGATCGGGGATATTATTAATATTTTCCCAATATCCTCCGCCTGTATTGGAGCGATGATAGACAGCATCAGCTTCATGTTCATCAATGGGACTTTCCCATATAATAACGGGATCGGGTCTTAAAAGTTTAATATTATGCCAACTTTCTAGTTTCATCCCATTACCGGCTTTTAGTATTTTATAATCATTACCAAAATTACTAACTAGCATATTATCACCTTTTTCTTGTATCAATAGCTTTGCCAAAAACGAAAAAACGATCATATAAAAATTCTAAAACAAAGTTTAAGATCATTGTTACAGCTAAAACAAGGAAATCGTTGATGCCTTTCGAAGAAGCTAAATCACCTAAATACGTTGATACGGGTGTAAAAATCAGATAAAAGATTGCTACTTTAATCATAGCAATTGGCACATTATTGGCAGCTTTAAATGTATAATTTCTATTAAGTGTAAAATTCCAAACCACCGATAAAATCAAAGATATTAAATAAACTGGCCAATAAGCCCATGCAGGAAATATTAATTTCAATAAACTAAATGAGCCTATTTGAATTAAACCGGCACTAATAGAAAATAAAGTAAATTTTATAGCTCTTATTAATTCTTTCTTATTTTTCATATAACCTCTATTCTTATTGTATTATACCATATCAATAGTAACATGAAAGCTCTCTTATGTAAATTTCATCTTTAGGATATATTCGATCTCGATCTACTAAAACCAAAGGTACTTCTTTAAACCAATCAGGTAACTTTTCAGGATTTAAACAGTCCGCTTGTTTATAGCTATCAAGTACACGGCAGTTATCACCACAAGGTCCTTCCATTAATCTATCGGTATATTTATAGCCTAAAGAATCTAGTTCGCTTTCAAAAAAATGTAAATATTCAGGTGCAACATCTTTGGCAGACTTAGCAAGATATGGTTGAACTTCAAGCCCACACAACACTATACCTTTTTCATCTCTAATATACATTTCCTCATAATTTTTTACAATCAAAAATAAATTAGGACAAATAACATCTTCATAAGACCATTTAAAACTAAACATTTTTAAAACAAAATCGCCAAGTTGATAAACAGTACCTCTAACATGTTAATCCTCCTCCCATAATTAATTAGTTACTTCAAAATTTAATTTTTCTATTAATATTTTAGCTGTATTTTAATCACTTATCTCTACCTTTTTTTGATTTCTTTTTGCTTACCTCACATCTTGGCAAAAGAAAAAGTCCATAGCAATAATATGAACTTCTCATTTTAAACACCAAAGGTGTACACATCAAAAAATGGGGCGAAATGTGGGAGTCGAACCCACGCATAATAGAGCCACAATCTACCGTGTTAACCACTTCACCAATTCCGCCATAGATGTATCTATAGAATATCAAAAAATATCTTTATTTGCAAGAGGTTTTAGCCATAGCTTGGCGCATTTTATTTTTTATTCTTTGCATGGAATTATCAATTTGTTTAGGAGTCTTATCTAACACTTTAGCAATTGTTTTATAATCATTCCCATTAATCATATATATAAATACTTCATATTCAAAAGAAGATAAATTTTTTTTAGCTAGTTCTACGACTTCATTATAAGTTTCAATAGAAGTTAAAGCATTAAGAGGATCATTACCATCTGTTAAGATTTCTTGGAGTTCTTTACCAATCTCATTCCGATATTCTAAAGATAAATTACTTTTATCTTTGCGAACCTTATCCGTAGAATATTTTTGAATAAGTTTAAATACTCTTCTTTCAATGCAAATAGATAAAAAGGTTTTTAATGAAGCATTTTTACCAATAACAAAACTATGAATGCCATCGCTAAAACCATAAGAAGCTTCACATAATAATTCATCTTGATCTATTTGAAACATTCTAATAACACGTTGATATTTGTTGATAATAACATCTATTAAATAGCTATATTTAGCATAGATGACATTATTAACGTTTTCATCAGCTTCTCCAAGCATACTTATAATTTCATTGTCAGAGATGTCTTCAAATGCTTGTTTCATCGTTTCCCCATTTCATATAAGAAAATACCTGCACTAACTGAGGCATTTAAACTATTAATTTTGCCATACATAGGAAGAGATATTATAACATCCGAGTTTTCTTTAACAAGTTTACTAACGCCCTCTCCTTCACTACCTATAACAAGAACTTTCTTTGCAGCATAGTCAACTTCTTTATAATTTGTACCATCCATATCAGCACAGTAAACAAAATAGCCATCTTTTTTTAATTTCAAAATAGCATTATTTAAATTAGCAACCATAATAATTTTAACATTATTTATAGCTCCTGCCGAAGTTTTAAATACAGTATCATTAACTAAAACACTACGATCTTTGGGAATAATTATATTCGTAGCCCCAATGCATTCACAAGTTCTAATAATTGCCCCCATATTATGTGGATCCGTTAAATGATCAAGAATAACAATAAAATCAGAGTCAATATCATCCATAGTATAGTATTTATAATCCAACATATCAATTACTATACCTTGGTGATTACCTTTTACTTTAGCATCTAATATATTAGTCGTTACTAAATCATATTTAATATTATGTTCTTGTAAATAGGGAAGATAATCTTTTCGCGAAGTATATACTTTTTTTATCTTACTAGGTTCTGTCTCATAAAGAACATTTTTGCCATATACTAACATCACAATCCTCCTTAATTTATTTAATATAAAGTATCTATTTCATCCTCGATATGTGCACTTGAGCTAAAATTATTCATTATATTGCGAACATCTTTTAATAGTTGATCTAAATTTGCATTAGATTTATCAACGTAGCCGACAATTTTAGAGGCTTTTTCAAGATATACACTATTTAAAGTATTAATAACAGCATTATATTCTCTTATTAAATCTTCCACATTATTGCAAAGGTTAATATCCTTAGCGCTAACAATTCCATATATATTTTTCAAATAATTACTAATACATGTATATTCCTCAATAAGGGATGAAATACTAGCTCGAAATTCTTTTGCTTTAACATTAACATCTTCTAAATTCATCTTAATCCCCCATTTACCATAAGAGCCTTAATTTGATTGACTACGGCTACTGTATCATTTTGCAATTCATTTATAGATTTTCGAAATGCATCAAAATCTGCTATATCAATTTTTTCTTTGGAATTTGCTATAAATACTTCGTTTAAATCAAAAAAAGATTTTTCCATATCTTTGTAATGGCTTTCGCCCATTACAGATAATAATTTTATTAAATTATCACTTAATTCATTAAGTTCAGGTTCTGTAAAATTAGCCATATTCAAAGCCTCCGCACCATAAGCTCATTATATTACATTCAACTATTATTTACAAGCTTTTAAGGCAAAATAAAAACTGAGGCATTCCCCAGCTTTAACATTGTTTAATTAAAGATCTGCAATTAAATTACCAATATCAGTTACATGTGTATTAAGGCTTTCAATACTATTTAATATTGCAACAGAATATGAAGATAAGCTATCTGAAACATCATCATATATTGCTTGAGCTTTTGATTCATAATTTTCTAAGTGGTCAGCTAAATTACTAAGTTGTGATGATAAATCAGTATTTTTATTTTCCATCATAGAACTCATGCTATGTAAACGATTTTCAACATTATCTAAAATAGTTTTTAAACATTGTAATTGTTCTTGAACTCTTTCTGACTGTCTTTGAAGTTCTTCAGGTAATGTTTTAGCAGGTGTTAAAGATGCCATTTATATCACTTTCCTTTCTTATTAATTTTATTTCACTATAATTGTTCTTGAGTATCACAGAAGTATTCTACAGAATTTTCTAGATCTTGTAAGCATAACCATAATTGGCTTAAAACTTCTCCAGCAGCTTTTGCTTTGTTAGTTAATTCACTGCCATAATGTGATCCCTGTATATCATAATTTTCTAATGTTTTAGCGATATAATCAAAAGTAACTTTTATATCATGTAAAGTACTTCCTGAACCATCAGCAGTATTGGCACGATATTGTTTGAATTCAGCACAATATTCTCTTAATTTTGATATTTCATCAGGCGACATCTAGCAAGCCTCCTTTCTTCTATTATCGCACTAATCATATCACAATTATCTAATCATAGCAATAGTTCAAAGCTTTCTAAAGTGTAAACTAAAGCATTTGGTTTCTTTCTCGTTAGACATTAACTTGACTTTAAGTTTTTTAATAATTTTAGGCAACTAGGGAAAAATAATATATAATTATGGTAGTAAAGGAGTTGATATAAATGAAGTGTGCAATGATTACGCAAAAGAAAATGATAGAAACTAAAGATATAAGCGAGCCAATATTAGGCACTGGTAAAGTTATAATTGAAGTTAAAAAAGCCGGAATTTGTGGTTCGGATATTCATTATTGGGATTCCGGTGAACCTGTAGGCCTTGTAATGGGGCATGAATTATGTGGAACAGTTATTGATGCTGGTTCCCGTTCTGATTTAAGACTAGGTGACCGAGTTACTGCTTTACCTATTTCGCCATGTGGTAAGTGTCCTGCTTGCAAATCAGGTAATCCTCAATATTGTCCAGAGACTTGGAATGATGCCGTTGGGTTATCGCTTTCAAGCCCAGGAGCTTATGCTTTAAAAACGAGTCTTAGACCTGATTTAACTATTAAAGTTCCTGAAGAAATGACTGATGAAGAAGTAGCCATGGTAGAACCTACAGCAGTATCATTTCATGCGGTTAGACTATCTGGTATTAAGCCTGGGGATAATGTTTTAGTTATTGGTGCCGGTATCATTGGTGATATATGTGCTATGATAGCTAAAAAAGCGGGAGCAAGTTTTGTAGCGGTTAGTGAAGTTAATGAAAAACGGGGTGAAAAAGCTGTAACTCTTGGCTGTGCTGATAAGTTTTATAATGCCAAAGATGAAACTTTTATGAAAGAAGCTTTGGAAAATTGCCCTTATGGATATGATATTGTTTTTGATTGCTGTGGAAATACCCCGGCCGTATCTTCTGCTGTAATGCTTGCTAAACCTAATGGTACTATTGTTCTTGTAGGTGTATCTTTAGATAGTATTTCTTTCCCATCTGCTGTTACTGTTACAAGAGAACAAAAACTATATGGAGCTATTGGCTACACCTATGATGAATTTGCCGAATGTATAAATTTAATTAATAAAAAGAAATTTAATGTTAGTAAATTCGTTGATGACATCGTTCCTATCGAGGGCGTTCAAAAGGCCTTTGAAAGATTAACCTCTGGAGAAGATGATGCGATTAAAATACTAATTGATCCTGCCAAATAAAAAAGAAGCCACTTCGCAATATGAAGTGGTTTTTAAATTGTTGTTTATATTTATCTTTAACTTTTTTTGTCTTCGCCAATCGCATTTTGTAAAAGTTTATCATTATTAGAAATATTATTTTGCTTGTCATCCTCACTTTTAATGATTTCCTTTTTATAGACTTTTGTTAATATCAAAATGCAAATAAGAGATCCAATTGTTAAAACAATTAAAACATAATATAATCTTGCTAAAAAGCCTTTTGGAAAATTCTTGCTCCAAATATCATCAATAACGAAAAGGCTTAATATTGCTAATAAAGATACCCCTATTTTTTTAAATAAATTTAATACTTGATTTACTGTGGATAATGATAAAATCCACGATATAAAAGCAAGCATCCATATAATAACATTGAAGGTGGCAATTAATTCAAAGTCTTCGTCAAATAATGGGTTCCACAAATTTAATACACTTATTAAGCCTGCAAAGAAAACAATAAATGAACCAATAATCGCTATAGCCTTGTATTTCTCATTATCAAATACTTTGGCATAAAATAAACAAGGTATAGAATAGCCAAATATAATTGCTATAGAACCTATTGTTTGCCATGCAATTTCATCAAAGTCGCCAATCAATATTAATAAGCATACTATAATAACCTCTGCTATTATTGAGCCTAACATTATTCTTAAAACATTCTTTTTCATTATCCCTACTCCTGATATTCTATAATATATCACAAAAGGGTAGTACTTTTCAAAATATGATAGGCCTTGTTATGATTGTTTTACATATATCTAAAATCATTTAAACTGATTGATATTTTTAATCTATTAATGAGGAAGCTTGAAATATAATAATATTATCTAAATTACTATGGATATATTTTATAATACCATTATCATCATCAACAAAAATAATTTTTTTATCTTTTTGCGGAATATTCTTTAAAAATTCATATTTCAATTCTTTAGAAGATTTGTTAGGATGACTTTCTTTAGAAATTATATTTCTATTTTTGAAAAAAGGTGCATATTTATCAAGCCATTTATTTTTATCAGCAATTTGATGATCTTCTCGGCATATTGATAATATGTTAAGAGTTATATTTTCATAAAAATTTAACTCTTTAAATATCTTAATGTTATTCATAAGAGGTCTACGATTTAAGAAATCAAATTTACCTACTTCATAATCGGCTATAACGCCATCCATATCAACATAAATATCTAATTTCTCATTCTTAAATCTTTCTTTTATTAAGTTAATAAAATACATTAATACAATCTCCTTATTCTTTCCATAACTCTATCTGCCACTTCAATAGAGACATCCATTTTATCTGCCTTAGATGTATCAATTAATTTCATTGTATCACAGTTTGCACTAATTATTGGTAGCATTCTAAGTAAAGCACTATTATATCTTTCAACATTTTCCCTACTCATCGTACTGCGCTCTTCTATTGATAATGAATTAAGGTAATCTCTTTGTATAGCTACTTCACTTTCCGCATATAAAGCATAAAAACAATCTATATAGTTTTTTGCCTTTTTAATATTTTCTAAAAATTTATGATATCTTTCATCATCAACAATTCCTAAAGCATGGTACATATCATACCAAACAAAAGGATCAATAGCTCCACGATCGCAAATAATAACATCACTATTTTCAAGACTACTTTGAATAGCACTTGTGCCAATTTCATATTGCTTATCCACAAAGCCTACCCTATCTTGAAGTAAAGCCCTCTTTTCAGCCCGGCTTTTAAGTGTACTATATATCATCCCCGCGGGTTCAGTTAATGAGGAAACTCTAAGATCAGCTTTTCGTAAAAACTCTGTCAAATTATCAACACAGGTTGTTTTACCTGCTCTAGGACTTCCCGATATTGTTACTACAATTGGAGTTTTTAAATCGCCAAATTTTTCTCTTAATTTTCTTATCTCATCTTTCTTCTTATCAAGATATCTTAAATTCTCTAAAAGTTTTGGATTACCGATGAAGAAAGTAGCTACTTCTTTATCATATATAACATCCTCTTTATCAAAGTTTATATCTATTTCTTTATTTTTATCTTCTTCCACTAAACTTAACGCTCTTTCTTTTTTAGAGTTATTGCATTCTTTTATGAATGAAAGTTTTTTAATAAGGCTATCTATAACAAATAATCCAGAAGAATTTCCTTCTTTAAGTTCACACTCTATCATATATTGTTCAGGATATTTTCTATCGGCAAAATGAGGGGTAGTTCTATCAAAAACCACTTCATATATACCTCCAGCCTTCTCTAAATAATATTTTTCGCGTGTAGTATTTAATGTTATAGCTTCCTCTAAAGACTTAATAGGAATATTCCATTCGCTGTTTAAAAAATCTATTACTTCTTCTTTGGAAGAAAAGTTTTTTTCATCTCTTTTAGAAAGAGAAGTTTTATCTTTGATAGGTCTTTTTACCGTCCATTCAACTTTACCACCGCATACTCTTTTTCTAATAGCTATACGATAGCTTTCAAGTATACGATCATGATCATAATAAACATCTTGGTTTTGGACTATTTTAGGATTAGAAAGCCCCAATATGTTTTTTATTTCTGCAAAGGCTTCTTCGGGACTTTGCGCTAAATCATCAGTAAAAACATACTTCTTTTCTTGCTCTATTTCAGGAGCCATTACTTTTGTTATTTCTTTTAAAATATCTGATATATCTTTTTCAGGAATATTGTCTCTTTTCAAAAGAATAGTTAGTAATTCAGTATCAATTGCTATTACATATTTCTCTTTTTGTAATGATGAATTCAATATCTTCGATGAATCAGATATATCTTGAATTATTCCTTGTTTATTAACAAAAACTTTGTTAGTTTTATTATATACACTTACTTTTGATTTATCTTGAAAAACAACTTCAGGATATTTTTCTAAAACTTGGCATCGCGAAAATAATCTTTTCCTAAAATGTTTGAATTTAGTTTCATCATCATATTCTTTAATAACAAAACAACTATCTATTTTTCGAGAACTTAATAAATGAGAGTATCTTCTTAAAATAGGATTATTACTGTCTAAATTTTCTCTAAAGATATTGTTCATTTCTACTTCTGAAGTATCCCAAGTAAGTTTTATACCTGCTTCTTTTAAGAACTTATCAAATATCTGTTCCAAAATTCTTGTTGAAGAGTTCATATATAAAGTATCATATAACTCAAATCTTTTATTAAGAAAATTAGCTATTTTAAATTCAGCATCACCATCAAAAACAACTTCTAAAGTACCCTCTATGCATTCAAGTTCAATACTATCTAAAATAGATGAAAAATCATTCTCTTCGCCTAAAGCATAGCGAGAGTCACGATATATATAGTCAATACGATCTATATCTATGCCTCCTGATAAGAGTTTGCATATGACAAAAACTAAGTTTTTACTATCTTCAACTGTGCCTGAAGCTTTTACCTTTTCTTTTAATTTTAGTAAATAAATTGTTTTTTCTAAAACTGATTTACCAAAGTTAGCAACAATAGCTTTATGAATTTCCGTTGTCGGATCTAATAGTAGTTTTTCCGTTCTATCTTCATGAGTTCCCTCGAGTTGTTTTTCTGAAACGTGAGAAAAGCACCCATGGCCTATGTCATGTACCAAAGCCATAACCTTTATCGCTCTTTCATCATCTTTATCAATGTTTAAAATATCCGAAAACTTTCTTTTACATATTTCAATAAGCTTACAAGCCATATAATATGTACCAATACTATGTTGATATCTTGTGTGTGTAGCATTAATATTCGAATTAAGGCCAAGTTGTGTCTTTTGTTTAAGGCTACTAAATTCTTTACTATTAATTATATCTTCATATTCTTTTTCAATTACAATTCTTCCCCATATATCATTAACGGTCATTATATTTCCTTCCTCTCACTGCGTATAATTTACGCATTACTTTTTTATTTAAAAGCGTATTTTAGTAGCGTTAAAAATACGCTTTTAAGGTGGTATAAAAAATGTATTTAAAATACACTTTTATTTTGTTTGCTCTTTTTAAATTTATAAACTTTGGCAGGTTTATTTCCTTTAAAATTTCGCACTTTGTTTGTATCTTGGATGAGATCAATACTAAGTATCTTTTTCCGGAAATTACGGCGATCAAACTTCTTCCCTAAAATTGATTCATATACCTTTTGAATTTCTGGAAGCGTAAAGCCATCAGGGAATAAGGCTTTTAAGATATCAGTATTTACTATTTGCTCGCGAAGTGATGTTAAAGCTTCACTCACAATTTCATTATGATCAAATGCTAATTTTGGTATTTTATCTATTGGAACCCAATCAGCATTCGAGGTGTGCAGTGTCTCTTTTAAAAAGGACACTTTCTTACTGTCAATTACCCCAATATAAGTAATTGCCACCATGCGCATTACAGGAGAACGGTCTTTCTTACCAAATACGCCTGAAAAGTAGGTATCAATATTTATTATTCCGGTTTTTTCAAATATTTCCCTCTTTAGGCCGTCAAGCAAATCTTCATTATTATATATGGCGCCACCAACTAATGCCCACATATCTTTAAAAGGTACATTCTTTCTCTTTACCAAAAGAACTTTTGTTACGCCATCTTCAACGGTAAAGATTGAAGCTATGGCATGTATTCCCTGCCTTTTATAAAGTGGGTTGCTTGTTTGCATTTTATCCTCCTTATAGCTATAGTATAATGCGTACAAATGACACATGTCAATATATATTTTTAAAAAAGTTTTAAAAATTTACATTTTATTTTTTTAGATCCCTTTTTATGGGAAACAGCAAAAAGTGACTTTACTATTGTTGATATTTTGTTGTCAGCTATTTAAATATTCTTTTAATTTATTTATATATATATATTCAATGCTCCGTCCTATATTAATAAATCTATAGAAATTATAGCACAAATGATAATGTTTTAAAATTTACGCATATTTTTAGATTTGCTATCTTTAATAATGTTCTGAAAATCATATTATAGTTACAATTGATTTTCTCAATTTTTTAAATAACTGCTTTTTCAATTACCCTAGTGACTAAAAGGAAGAAGTACGACATTTTTTGGAAAAATATTACACGAACGCTTGTTTTTTGTTTACAATAAATAGTATACTTTTTACAGGGAACATCAGTTGTTGAGTGTCTACCTCCAATCTTTATAGAAAGGAGGTTTGATATAGTGAAAACTAAGACTTTTATCTTAAAAGTTCTAAAGCTCATTACTATCATTTTATTTCTCCTTATCATTATGATAGTAGTTATAAAAAAATGACACTTAATTCGCATATTTGAATTAAATGTCTAAACAATATTAATTGGGTAGACATTCAACTTTACGAAACTGAATGTTCCCTTTTTTATTTTATGCAAGCTTCCTTGCTAAATACATATTATCATAATATGAATTTTTTTGCAAGTTTCAGCAATTCCCGTGTTTCTTATCAACCTAGTGATAGCAATCCATCTTTTAATACTTAAAGTAAATGATGAAAATCCAACTTCATTATTGAATTGTTTCCATAATCCTATATAATCAATTGTTCCTTTATTGCTAATCTAAATATAACAATAGGAGGACTTTCAGAATTAGAATATTTTGTCAAATCAGTTAATGATATATAGCTATCAATTTAAACGAAGAAGTATGGCAACATTCTTGAAATATAACCATAATATAGCGAAATTATACCTTTATTCGTTGTTTATATAAAAGCCTCCATCAAAGCTAATGTTGTAATAATTAGGATTAATTTGTTTTTTATGAATAAGTTTATTATTTTTATAAATTGTAATATATTTTTCATTGTTATCGAGAGAAACGTTATAATTATTTATATTTTCAATATTATCAATTTTTTTTGATTTTTTAGGTAAATATTTTACTAAACTGTAATCGCCCGTTGCAAGTCCTAAACTAATTTCTTCAAAATAATTTTCATTAATTGCATAAGCAAAATGATTACTATCGTCTATGCCACCATTACCATTTGATTTGTATACTAATACTATGTCGCTATTAATTATTAGATAATATTCTTTAAATAAACTACATGATAATAACAAAATAGGTAATATAATAAATAATAATATAACTAATATAGGCTTCTTTGAAAAAGGAGTCATTTCATTACCTTTTTTAATTTTTTGGGAACATATAACAATAGAAACAATATATATTATTATGGCAAAGAATGATATTAATGCCAAAAATAAAATTTCAAGGCCTAAATCTATACTTAAAACATTTGGTATAACAGCTATATTTAAAATTAAATACATTATATAAAAAAAGTTAATTAACTTTATACATTTACTATTTCTTTTGTTTTTATTTTTTATTGAATAAATTAATATTGGTATTGAAAGTAAACTAACCGTTATTATAATAAAATAAATACAATTTTTTAACAACATAATACTTCTCCTTACATAGGGTATTGTTATTGGCAATATGCAAGTGTATTTTCTTAATTAACAAATATATCAATTCAACCTATAAAATAATATCATAAAATCAAACATTTTAAAACTCGAACTAGAAAAGTCCGAGTTTGGTATCACTATGGTGCTGGAGATAAGAATCGTTGTATCATTAAAAATGTCAGTAATTAAGGCAATTTTATAAATAATTACTCCAAAAATTACTCCGAAATGTATTTTGTGCAAATATTTTATGGATATACCTAATAAAATAAGAAAGCAATTAGATACTATTTATGAGGCATGGGATAATCCTGATTATGTAGTTGATTACATGGGAAGATATCTGCCTAAAAAAGGAGATGTTTTTAATATAAGACATTATCATCACATCGACCAAAATAGGTCTAATAATGAAGTATGGAATCTTGTACCGTTATCATATGAAGATCATATCATCGAAATCCATTCTAAAAATAATAAAGTAGTCAAAAAAATGATATATAACTTTATGATAGAAAGATATCCTGAACATAAGGCTCATTATAAAAAGTATCTAATATAATATTATTGTCGAATTTTAGTAATTATTGTATAATTAATTTTGAGATGCTTGTTGGTGCTTCCTCGTAGTCCGATTTTTATTTTTTAATATTAAAAGGAAAGCGAGGTGATGTCCGTGTTGAAGGAGATAAATGGAGTATATACTCGCATTGATAATTTTATTATTAGTGCTTCCAAAAGACAAAGACAAATAATTAAAAAGCACCATATCTTCATAGATAAGGTGCCACAACCATAAATTTGGACTAAGAGGCACCGACATAAAGGCATCTCTTTTTTTGTCCTATCAAAAGCAATAGAAACATAAAGCAAAGATATCATCGATAACGAAACACATCTTTTTTATATGTTCTAACGAAATCAGAATAGAACTAACATTACTATTCTACAATTATTATATACAAATCAACCTAAAAAATGCAATACTCAAAAATTTATTTGTAAATTTGTATAGTTGTTATATTATTACATATTCTCTTAAAAATCAATACTTTTTTATTGTAAAATTTATTGCACAAAAAAAGAGTTAGCCGAGTTATTCGACTAACCTTTTTAAATTCTTGTCGCTTGCTTCGTGCCATCATCGTTTTGAAGACATACCCAACAATTTCCGTAGCTTCCCCAGATACGGCCATTTTCTTTAGTTATCTTTAGGCAAGTTATTTCAGTACCTGCTTTCAACATAGCATTGCCTGTTGTTGAAGTAAGCAATGTTTTTGTAAATGAATCTGCTTTTTGAGCAGGCAATATATTATTGCTCAAGCAAGGACTTGTACGGATACACTTAGCAAGATTTAACTTATAAGTACCTCCTGCTTCAAAATAATTATCCGCTATTCTTGTAGCTTGTTTCTCCCCATCGGCATTTTGTAGGCATACCCAACAATTTCCATAACTGCCCCAGATACGACCGTTTTCCTTAATTATGTTTAAACATTTAATTTCCGTTCCCGCTTTAAGCATTGCATTACCTGTTAGTGAAACTAATAAAGTTTTTGTGAATGAATCTACTTTTTCGGCACGTAATATGTTATTGCTTAAATTTGGACTTGTACGAATACATTTATCAAACTTTAGTACATATTCCCCATTAGGTACAAAATATTCTTCTGCGGTATCACTTGAGCCATTTATTATCTTATTTGCCTCTTGGCAAATGTAATCCATTTTAGAAATTAGATAATCCCCCGGGCAAATATTAGATGAGTCATACATTCTATGCCAAGTTAAATTTTTGCCTTTAACAAGATTGCCCAAATTATTTCTAATAGCAATATCCGCTACTAATCTGATAAGACTATTGAGTGCTTTATCGGATACAGGCCAAACTCCACCTGTTTGGCAATCAGATACTTCAATAGTTACTGATTTACAATTGCTATCCCAAATTCCGTCAGACCAAGGAGTGTTTTCCTCGTCTACGTAAAGGCCTATGTCCCCATCATTACCTATTCCATAATTTGATGAGCCTTTGCGACCTACCGTTTGAAAAACATATGCTCCACATTGATATGCTGATAACTTTCCTGCCATGTGGTGCACGGTTATTTTTTCTATTTTTTTGCTTCTACCTTTAGTGTAATTTCCCTCGTAAGCAGGTACTACTACATCTACTAAATTTGAATTACTCATTTTCGTCTCCCTTTTTATTTGAAAATTCTTCAATTTGTTCTTCTGTAAGTTGTATTTCTTCGTTTATAATTTCTTTCATATATATTCTCCTTTCTATACCGATATTTCACCTTTTATCGTAATTATTGTCTCTACTACATCCTCACTTTTTGAACCATAATTCACAATTTGAGGCAAGCTAGGATATGGGTATGTATCATCGGTAGAACCTCTTCCATAAGCAAAAAATGTTACTGGAGTTCCGGAAGCCGGAATCTCAATGTTTTGGCTTGTTGACTCTTCGGCAACACCATTATTCCCATATTTTGAATAATCATCTAAATCAGGTGTACCTGCTAAAGAATGATTTGAAAATTGGAAAAAGACATTTGCGTAATTATGGAGGTAAGCTCGAAAAGTATTATCGTATACGCCAAGCACAGTACATTGACTCGCTTCTTTACGAATGTTAGTATTTTCACTCCAAGTTTGTTGATTATATTCAAGATTTACTCCTGCGTCTAAATAAAATGTTCTACCTTGCGATAAATCCACAGTCAAAAACTCTGTTTTTACAATCTTCGAAGTAGGCACATATTTTGAACTATATATTACCCCCCGTGGTAAATCTTGCTTACTTTTTTCCCGTTTATATACAGGTTCGTGAGCTTTTTACCATTTTTATAAATTGCCATAATTTATCCTTTCTTAATTATTTTTCTTTTTGTAGTCTGAACTTAATTTGCTAACTATTGTACCTAAGCAAGTACTTATAGCAGTCATTATTGTAACCACTACACCACTGCATGAAACATTTAAAGCTTCTAAAATAGTTCCAGTGCAAGCAGTTAAGGCTGGTAAAATAATTAAAGCTATAATTTTCAAAATATCGTAAACCTTGTTACTCATTATCACACCTCCTTTCTTTTTGTCTAGTTCAAATTAATATTTTGCTTTTTATATTTTTAAATTAATCACATCAACTTACTAAACTGATATTGTTATTGTTTTTTCACCTATATCTAAATATGAACCCATTGCATAAGAACTTCCATCAATAGTATAATTAGCAGGATAATATTCCGATGACGATTTCGCTGTTATCTTGTATTTTCCTACTGGGATTTTAATTGTATTATATCCTGGCACCCCAGTATTTAAATTCGGAGGATTAAGTTTAACAGAATATTGTTTGTTGGAATTACTAGCTAGTGTAAAAATAAGGGTGCAAGTTTCCCCACTAAATTCTATATACCAGTTTTCAATTTTAATTGTTCCGTAAGGCCCAGTATCACCACTATATATTACCCCCCCCGTGGTATATTTTACTTATTTTCTTGCCATTAATTGTAAGGTTTGCTACCTTGCTTCCGTTTTTGTATATTGCCATGTTTTCTCCTTTCTAATTTGCCTATGATGGTCTAGCAGTATATACTATAGGCAACTTAATTACTCCTGTATATGTATCTATTATATATACATAAAAGTTAACAATAGTATTAAATGTTACTTCAAATTCTTTAATTGTTACTGGATTAGAAGCTTCACCACCCATATCTACATAATTCGTATAGTTGTCTATTTCAGGAGTATTTTCAATTTCTTTATCTTCTGCACGAATGTAATAACCTGGAAAGGCTCCTTTACCTAATGCTTCAACTTTAAAAGCATACCAAACATTTCCATAAGATGTATTCAATTTACCATTTATTCTCAATATAATATTACGTTGGTCTCCCGGAGTAATACTAGCTATATATATATATTGTAATTCTCCTTGGTCGCCCGTAAGGTTAAGTTGATTAAGCGTAACTATATTTGTATGTTGCGGTACAAACACTCCCGAATATATCTTATTCCCATTTTTGTATATACTGTTTATCTTGTTGCCACCTTTATATAAAGTATCTACTTTTTTGCCTTGTCTATATATCATATACCCACCTACTCTAACGTGTAATAATATTTGCCAGGGTTTGATGTAGACAAGCTCTTCGCATTACTTTCGCTACTTGCTTGGATAAGTAAATCATCGGTTAATTGACTTAATTTAGTAGGTATTGCACTCTTTTCAGCCTTGTTATTCCAAGATGTGATATTTGCAGATGATATTGATTTAACATGGCTAGGTACAGTCGGGTCGCTTTCCGTAAATGATTTTAAATATCCTGCGTCATTAGTAAATGCTGATACATTTGTTGGTATTGCTCCGCTTGTAATGAACCCACTATCATTTGTAAATGAAGATAAATTAGTTGGTATATCTTTGCTTGTAATGTATCCACTATCGTTTGTGAAAGTAGATATGTTTTTAGGAATATCGTTTGAAGTTATAAAGCCACTATCATTAGTTAAATCTTCGGTGCTTGTAGGTATTTCGGCTTTAACTTCTTGTTTAGCACTATCTACCGCACTTGTAATTTCGCTTGTAATATCCGTAGACTTCTTATATTCAGCAAGTTTAGTATCAATGTTTCCGTTTATTTCAGTTTTTGCACTATTAATAGACTTTTCTACATCAACAGTCTTTGCATAAGGAGTTAAGTCAGTAGTTGTTGAACCGACAATTGTCCATTTTTCTTTTACATAAAAACAAGCTAAATAAAAGTTTTCTTCGCCTACTCCAGTAGTAGCTATTGTTCTTACATCATTAGTATTTAAAGGAGATATAACCATCGTATTTTTAGCAATATTCTTTGATATTGATTGAGCTTGTACATCTTGTGGCAAATTTTCAGGTTTAATTAAATAAATAGTTGTTGGGCTAATATTCTCTGTAGGCAATTGTTCTACGACATCAACCGACAATGTAGTAATTTGGGCAATCCGCTCCCCGATTTCAGTTTCAAGTTGTGTTCTACTTTCTTCTATTTGATTGGTTAAATTTTGCGTAGCTTCCGTAATTTGGCTAGTTAATGCTTGATTAGATTGTGTGATTTGCTCTGTTAGTTCTTCGTTAGACTTTGTGATTTGTTCTGTTAAACTATCATTGTTATCTTTTACTTGCTTTTGCAAATCCTTAGTAGTATTAAGCGTTTCCTCAAGAGCAGTTGTTTTACTTTCAATTGAGGTACTTAATTCATTTGCTTTTCTATTAATAGCCTCTTCTAAAGCCGTAGTCTTATCATTAATAGAATTTTCTAAGTTGGTAGTATTAGTTGTAATTACACTTTCCATTTCAGACACTTTGCCTTGGATTGCTTGTTCCATTTCCTCTTTACTTTTTTCGATGTCTTGAACAGTACTCTCAATTTCTCCGATTGCTTGTTCAGCTTGGTCAATTACACTATTTGCTCTTTCAGCAGAGTCGGTTGCACTTTTTGCAGCAGCTTCTGCTTTATCCGATACTTCTTTTGCTTTTTCACTTGCCGTAGTGCAATCATATATAACCGTTTCCTTTAAAAGTTCAACTTCCTCAAGTGATTCTTTTACTTTTGATAACAGCTCATCAAAAACAGGTAGATATTGAGTTACTACCTGTCCGTTTATTTCAACTTGTTCTGCACGTACTCGCAACTTACCACTAGCAGATGTAAGTTTGCTATTTTCTTCATAAAGGCTAATTTCAAAAATATACTGACCTTCTTCGGTAAACAGCGACGCGTCTTTTCCATCTTCCGTTTTACCAGTTAAGATAACTTCATTGTCTTTAATATTTTCTAACAAAACTAACTCGCCAGATGGATTAATCATTTCTAAAATTTTTGTACCATCTTGTCTATCAAAATCAAAGACAAGTTTTGTGGAATTATAATCATTCACAGTTAAATCCGTGCCTGTCTTTATTAAGGTCTTTTTGGCAAAGTTTACTTTTACTTTTATTTCGTTCATTGTTACTCCTTTCTAATCTACAACTTTAAATTCTTTGGTAATGATGTCATCAAGTCTATGAATAAATCCGTCTCCGCCAAGCTTGAAATACAAATCTCTACTATCTATGTAGCTTTCCATTTGAAAGCACGATATTGTCTTTGAAGCCTTGCATTTGTCATAAATTTCTAAAATGTCATTTCTTAAACTGCATAATGTTGCCTTTTTGGAGGCTTTGTATTGGCCATAAAAGGCTGAAAATAGGCCAAACAAAAAGACTATTTGAGTCCAATAGTCTTTAATAAATTCTATAACTATCATTTTTCTCCTTTCTCATGCTATAGCTATCCAATAAAAGTTTTTATATTCATTTAAGCCTAATATCGGTATATATGCTTTAAAATAAGTATCTGTTACACTTGCAATATGTGCAACATATGTAACATCCGAAGTAGGTTCAATACATTGCAATAGTACAATAGGCGCAACGCCAAAGGATTTATTAAAATACACTGTTGTATCTGTTTGGTTTAATTGGCAAGTTCCTGTTGCTATAGCATTTTTTTCTGTAATTCCTGTGATATCTACTTGCGTTTCTCTAAAATCAATGTGGGATGCCGACCACCAATATTTACCATCATCACTTGTGTAATAGTAGATTCCATTTCCTGTAATTTCAAGTCTTTTGGTATGCGCACTATTTTCGATAATAAATATGTCATTTCCCTTATCACTTATTAAATGTAAAGTTCCACCTGTTATATTATTTCCCTCAATATTTGTGCCTTTAATACTTCCACCGCTAATTTCCGAACCTTTTATTGTTCCGGCATTTATATCAGTACCACTTATTTTACTTCCTGATATAGTTCCGGATATTTCAACATTCGTCGCTTTAAGTTTATTAGCGGTTACAGTGCCATCTTTAGTTGCACTGAAATTATCCGACTTTATCGTAATGTTCCTACTTGTAAGATTAATTTCATTACCTGCTATAAGGTTTAAAATATCAGTAGCACTTAAAGCAATTTTATCGGCTTTAATTTTAGCAGAAGACTCTGCTCCATTGATTGCTAAAATAAGACTAGCTACTGTTACAAACCCGTCATCATCTGCTACACCCTCAAGTTTTGATGTAATTTCTGCCTCTATAGTGTTTTTAGTAGTTTCGAGTCTTGATGTCGTAATATAATTTTTTTCAACATTTTCAATAAAGCTATCTAGAACTGCCCTGACATCTAAAAGAACATTTGATTCCGAGTAATATTTTTGTTCTACCCATTCCGTGTCTTTAAACGAATCGCCATCTCTAGAACATCGGCAACGCATAATAATGTTATTATCAATCCAAATATCGCCCACCGCATAAGGTGGAGTTGGTGTTTCATAGAAAATGTTTCTTCTATTATCTTGCGAATCAGGATCAGAATTGGCTATTGCCATAGACTGAGCCAAACTATCATCTTCAATAAGAGTCCACTTATAGCCTCCGTCATTTTCTAGGCGGTATACAAGTCCAGTATCTCGGTCATAGTATAAATGGTCTTCTTCTTGCTTTTGTTTGTCCAAGAGGCTCGAAAAAGGCTCATTTGTAAGGGTTGGCGGACCACTAAAAAACCAAGCCGTTAATTTAGCTTGGTCATTTGAGTACTTATATGTATTTTTTATAAATTGTTTTATAATAGTATGTTGATTTTCTATTGTAGTAGCCATTGTTTTAATGACTTTTCTTTCGGATTTTAAATTTTCCAAATCATATCTTCTTATTAAATCTTCAAGAGTTACTGCTCTTGTTTTATCTTGATTCATTACCAATACACCCTTCCGTTTCTAATTGTGTATCCTAGTTGTTTCAACATTTCAATTCTTTCTTCTGGATTCTTGTATTTCGACATCACATAATTAATAACCTCTTTTCTGTAGTCATCAAATCCTATCCTAGTAAGCAATATTTTTTTATCATTTATTGTCTCTTTTAAGCTATCTATGTATTTTACAATTTGATCATTGTAATTGTTATATGAGTTATATTGCATTTTTATTAAAATAGCTTTTTGAGGTGTAGAAAGCTTTAAACTATCCACATATTTAATGTATTTATTTTTCTTAGAATTAGTTATAGCCTTGCCTGTACTTGTATCGTAGTCACTGCTAATATCTGAACTATCCAATTTTATAAATTCTTTAATAGGAATGTTCATAGTTATTAATGCATCTAATTTTTCTTTTTTAGAGTAGCCTGCTTTATCATACATATATGCTAGTTCTTTATTATTAAAGTTGCTATTTATTAATTCACTTGCAATATTCTTTTGCTTTTGCTCGCTTGTCAAAGTTTTGTCTTGCTTAATTGAATTAATAATCGCATATTTTGCAGTATAATCAATAATAGTTTTGTCGCTAAAGCCTAACTCTTTCAATTCCTTTATCGTTTTTAGATTGTCACTAGAAAAGTCGATTTTAATTGATTTAAAGTATTCCTCATTAGCAATAGCTTTTGAAAAATCAAATACCTGATCTATCATTTTAGCTTTTTGTTCATCAGTTGCTTTCTTATAATCATCATTATCTATCAATGCTGTTAGTTTTTGTTTAGCATTTTGGCCATAAGTTTTTTTGTATTTTGTATATTCTTCAGACGACATTTGATAGTTTATTCCTTTGTATTTTATGTTGCCATAAGGAATGCCAGGTATAACACTAGAGTCACCTGTTTCTCTATAAACTCTTTTTAATTCGTTTTCTAATTTCGTTGGTGCATAGCTTTTAGGAGAAGATGGATTTATAAAGTTATTAAACGCTCTTACAAATATGTTATCCGATTGTTTTTGTTCTTCACCCCATATATTAGTGCTTGGCTCCAACATATTCCTTAAACCAGGTATTTTATACATTATCTGCCTTACAGTTTCCTCTGCTACTTTAAACGAACTGTTCTTAGATGCTGATGTTGATCTTTTTGTGTCATCAAAGGTAGCGGCTATTTGGCTAAATAAAGTTGGAAAAAATTGTCCAATGTAACTTTGTGCTGCTTTTGTACCCATAGATGAAAGCATCTTAAATGAGCCTTGGTTATAAGATTGCAGTACATCTGTTAAACTAGAAATGAAAGACATTTCGCTCAAAGGATCTAAAGTTTGTGCTAATGTATCGATAACAATATTAGCATCCCATTCTTCTTGATTTTCTAATTTTTCATATGCATTAGCTCCAACCAAGAAAGGCATGGCAACAGGTGAAACCCAACTTATTGGAAATGTTGTCTTTCCAAACTTTAAAGAATATGATTGATTGCCTAAATAGTAATCCATCTTGCCTTCTTTGTCATCATCTCCTGCACCAGATACAAAGCCTGCTTTTGCAAGAGCATACCCCAACAATGTTAATGCTGTTCCAGTCATTCCTTGAGAAACATTGTCTATAAATTGACTTGCATTTATATTCCCTTTATGTAACTGAAAAGCATCGTAACTTATGCTTTTTATTAAACCAATAGGAGAATAGTTAACACCTGCTTTAGCTACATTAATAGGTGTTTTCTTAAAAGGTATAGTAGCTCCTATTGCTAGTCCCGCCACTTTGTTATTTCTTTCAAATTTATTAATTAAGCTAGCTAATTTACTATATTGTCTAAACGTAGCTATTTCTGCTTGTTCAACGGCATATAATTTAGCTTTTTCAATAAGTTTTGCATTATTGGTTATATCTTGTTGAGTTTCTATTCCATTGGCAGTTAAATACTCACTAAAAGAATTTTGAAATGCTCTTTTGCTAAAAAACCAATCTTCTGCTTCAAGTGCATTACTATTAAAATCACTGATTCTCTCTAAAGTTTTACTTTTAAAAACTTGTTTTTTAGACTCTATTGAAGCTTTTTCACCATATTTACTTTCACCAGAAATAACACTTTTCATCTCTTCAGCCGTTTGCTTTGCAAAGTTTGTTACAGTATCGCTTGATTTCTTCCAGGTTTTAGTTCTTTCAATTGTAGTCAATTTTGATGCTATAGCCTCTCCTGTCCTAGCCATTGCATTTTTAACTTTAATTGTGCCTGTCATAGCTAAATTAGAGACCATATTCCTAATATGAGTTTTAGGATTACCTAACATGCTTAAATATCTCCACTCATTAATTTTTTCGGACTTACTACTTTTTAATTGTTCTGCAACTTGTTGTTTAAAAATTTCTACTCTTTCATTTAAATCATCTTGATTATACGTACCATCTTCGTTATAAGCTCCTAGTATGGTATCTACCATGTCTTGAGTAATATTTACATCCGTATAAGCTTTTTCGCCTTTTATTTTTGCTCTTGATACAATTTTTTGATACATAGCAAGTTGCCCTTCCGGAGTTAATTTTTGAATTATTGATAATGCTTGTACTTTTTGGCCTAATTCAGTGCCTAAAATAGCAACATCCATTATTAAATCACTAGCAGTTTTAGTATCTCCATTTTTTATTGACTCTTGAATTAATCTTTCCGCTAAGGCTATATCTTCTAAATCAACTTTTTTATCACTCATTTTACTCTTTATATATGATATTGACTCATCATAACCTAAAGAATTTAATTTTGAATTAGCACTTTGCAATGTGCTTTCGTTGCTTCTAACGACATAATTTGTTTTAGCAGAGTCTAAGTTTTCTATTAAAACCTTTCCTTTAACAGGATTACTTTCAGTAGAAGTTTTAACCCACTTTCGTTGTTTTGAATTTAATTTTTGTGTAGTGTTAGCATCCTCCGGTGTCAATTGAGCTATTTCACTAGGATTTGATACTTTTGAACTACTATTAAGTGTTTCTCTAGTTGGAGCTACTACTTTATTAGTATCACTATTTTTTAGTGGAGCTTTAATACTATTTTTAGTATTATTACTTCCTTTAATTGTTTCTCCAACTCCTGCAGATTTATATATTTGATTAACCCACTCATCAATTGAGAACTTAACATATCCTTGTCCTTGTCTATTTAAATTTTCTTTTATATTAGGTTTCGCACTATGCCAACTTTGAATTGCGTATTTTTCTAATTCAGTAGAATTTTTAGCGTTTAAATTAGCACCTATAAATTTAGCTACTTCTAACCATTCAGCTTTAGTTCTTCTCGAAGTATTTCTATATCCTGATATGAAGCTTTCTGCCTTATCAAGAATATTACTATTAAAGTCATTTAGATTTTTATATTTTGAATAACTATTTCTTATATCCTCAAAAGTGATTTTAGGAGATAATTCTGGATATTTTATTAAACCTTTAGCTTTATTTTCTAAATATGTTTTTCTATTTTGTTCTTCTTGACTTAATTCAAATGGTAGATTATTTAAATTATTTAGTTCTACTTGTTCTTTTTGCGTTAACCTATTAGATTGTTCTTGAGCAAAAGAAAAAGAACTATTATCTAGTCCTTTATTTCTTGTAGGAGCTATAATAGAATTCATATTAGTTCTAGTACCTGTTGCTTTATAATGTCTATCTAAATATTCTTGCCACTTATCAGCGTTACTTATTGAGTTTTTTACATTATTATCGGTTGGATAATAACCAAATTCATTTATATCATCCATTGCCCATTTAACATCTTTTGCCTTGACTTCTTTTTGAAGAATATTAGCCTTTCCATCAAATTGTGATTCATTGTGCAACTCGGCATATGTTTTTGATAAAGTGACCCAATCACCTGGGTTAATTTCGTTGCCAATTGTTGCCCTATATATAGTTACATCAGCATTCGGATTGCCTTTGATTTTATTTAATACTCTAATACTTTCCCTACTATATTCTTCATTCATAGGAAAATAATATTCTGGATGCTCATATAAATCTTTTGGCCCTGGAGTTTCAATATTTTGATTTGCTAAATTATCTGAAGTTGCTCCATCTTCATTTGGCCTATGGTTCATAAAATAATCTGTTGCATTGCCTAGGTTGTTAATATCATTACCTATATAAATTGTTTTATAATCATCTGTTGCATTATCAATTAAATAATTTGCTATATCATTGCCAAGTTGTTTAATTGCATCGTTATTTGATATCAAATCAAATTGATTAACCAAATTGTTATTAGAATCAATTAAAGATACTTGAATATCTCCATTATCTTTTTTAAAAAATTCAATTTTATTCGTAGATTTTAAATCGTCATATCTTTTAACATTTTCATCAAAAGAAAAAGAACTGTTATCTAACAGTCCTCTTCCATCCACCAGTCGATTATTCGGCCTCTTATTTTCCGAAAAAACTTCTTGATTTTTTTTAGCATTTTGAAGTATTCCTCCATATAAAGGATACACTGCATCCTTAATTTTGTCAATTGTGCCTCTATTTTTCATATAATTATCATACTCAGGATGAGTGGGATGAGATTTTGAACTTTCAGGAGCTATATTTTTTCTACCCTCTTTAGTATAGTCATTCATATATCTCATTTTGGTATCATTTGCTTCAACTTCTCCTAAACTAGTATAATATGCTTTTTTACTAAGTCTAGCATTCATACCAGTTTGAAATCGCTCGATATATTGAATTGCATGTTGTGTTTCGTGAAGTATAGTACCCTTTAGTGATTTATATTCAGTAGAATTTAATAAATTATTGTTTACTCTTATTCTCTTGTCTTTAACATTAAAAGATCCATTAGCTTTCATATTTTCAAATATTACATCGTAATCTTTTAATTCAGGATACAATTTAAACAAATAATCATGTTCTATTATGTCTCCTAACTTATAAGCCCCGTTTTTATGAAGTATTTCGGTTTTTAATGTTATAGAGCTATCATCAAATTCAAATTTCCAATCTCCATTTTTGTCTTGAAACCATTTAGTTTCTTTCCTAATTTGTTCATTAGAATATTTTCCACTTTCTGCCATTTCAAGAGCTCTATTGTAATCATATAATGCATCAAACTTATACTTGGAATCAGCCATTGAATTAATCGCTTTAATTCCACCAATCGAATAGCTTGTATTACTTTTCAAGTTACTAACTGCTTGCTCTTGCGTAGTAGATCTATAAGCTTCTCTCCACTTTTGTTCTAGGTCTTGTACAAAATTTTTGTATCTGCCCTCACTTGTAAAAGTATTTACCAATCTCTTTATTGAATCATATATCTTTCTAATTAATGTTTTTGATTGAGGAGTGTTTTGCATGGTTAAGCTATTTATAAATTCTTGATTGCCAAGAATTTGAGCTGAAATATCTGCTACAACTTCACTTGTAACTTCATTAGTTCCATAAAGGTTCATTTTATCTTGGAGTGCAGCTTTAAAATCATAATGCTTTTGAGCATAATTTATGATAAGTTCTCTTAATCCCTCATTTTCTACTGCATGAGTTATTTCGTGAACAATTAAAAATTCTCCTGCGTTATTAGAATTAGGATTTATTCTTATTTCTACTTCTCCGTTTTTCAAAGTTGTTATTTGACCGTTCACACTTTTGCCATTTTTGTTAATTGTAGAATCAAATAAAACATTATATCCTTTATCGGATATTACCTTGGAGAAACTATTTAAAAAATCTTGAGATTGTTTTGTATTATTGAAACGACTATCTACTGCAGATTGCAAAAAATTATCTACTTTAGTATTTCCTGTTGTAGTAAATTGAAATACTTGATTAGATGGGTTTACATTTTGTTGAGGTGCTATGCTATTTTTAACATTATTTTGAATTAACATAGAGCTCATTGTATTCTCATCGTTAACTGCAGAGGATTGCATAGTTGATTGTATTGTTTGATTTTGGCGATTCAACTGATATTGTAAAATGTCTAATGATTTAGTACTTAAAACAACATTTGTTATTTTATCTTGCAAATCTTCTATTTGTTTTGTTAAAGAAGCTTTTGCCTTATCATCTTCCGTATTTTCTAAATCAGCTTTTAATGAATAGAGGGTATCTAGCATTGTTCCATCGACATAATCTTCTATATCAATTTTTTCTTTAGAACTTAAAGGCTTTCCTTTGCTTTGTTCGGCCTCCACAGAAAGCTTTTGTATTGTTTCATTTCTGCTATTAGCTTCTTGTGAAGTTCTACCTGTTAATAAACTTTTACCTGAATTTATATTATGCCAAGTAGTTGGATTAATTGAATTAGTTAGTCCTGCGACCGCTCCACCAATTACAAAGTCTTTTAATGCGTCTTCTTTAGAATATATTTCCGCAAAGTCTTTATCACTCATATAGGTTAATTTCTTGCCAATTGAACTGCCTAATCCTGATATAAGTTCTTCTAAGCCTTCGCCACCCATTTGATAACCGGCTTCCAAGAGATATTTAGCCGTATTATTCTTTAACTTTTCGGTAAAACCCGAAGCTAACTTATCTAAGCCTTTTCCTGTACCCGGTAATGGTATACCACCTGAGATATATTCAGAAGCGACCTCCCAAGCAGCAGAATTTATAGCACTAGCCCAAGCTTGTCCATCTGTAGCACCATTTGCATAAGCTTCGGGAAGTTCACTACCAATAGAAGTAGTGGCAGCAGTTGCTTGCCATGGAATACCGACACTTTGAAGTGCAGTCATGCCTGTATAATATCCTACTCCTTGAATAGCTTCTCTAGATGTATCACCTAAGATACTATCTTTATTTACTAATGGTTCTAAATTCGTATTTGTTACTGGATTGTTTAGATTAGCCATATCGTGAACAGGGTTTGAAACTCCAGGTATTAAAGTTGCTTTATTATTTTTGACATTTTCTCTTACTTTATCCGCCCATTCATCTTGGCCTATCCAATCTCCTACTTGAGCAGCAGCATTATTTAGTAAATTTAGTGCATTTTGGCCAATTCCTTGAAAGCTTTTTTCTAAGCTTAATGCGATATCTCCTCCGGTACTTAAAAGGGTTTTCGTTATATCGCCAAAGTCATAACCATCTTTAAGAGCCTCAGGAGTTTGTAATATTTTTCTATACCAAGGTTCTTCTTCTTTTCCTATAGCTTTTCTATATTCTCGGTATGCTTTATCTTCTTCTTCGCTCAATTTATCAACATTTTCTTTTAAGCCTTTGTAAGTTTCTGATGAATATATTTTTTGTTGTTGTTCTTCCGCTTTTTTGGCTGTATCAATAAAATCTTTCTTTGTTGGCACCTTTAAAGGCTCGTTATAATCCCTCTTATTTGTTGGAGCAAAATTGCTAAACTTATCAACTTTATTTTGCTTTAAAAAATTATTTAAAGATTTAGATGCATTATATAATTTATTACTTGCCTTATTATAAGAATTTTCCTTTTCCTCTACATATTTCTTTTGCAATGTTTCGATGGATGTTTCTTTCCTTTTGGGTTGACTATAAATTGTTCCAATGTGGATACCTTTTGTAGAATCATTATTATTTGGTTGAATATTACTGCGTTTTTTTTGCTCATCAGCTAAATTTTGTTGATAAATTGTTCCTAAATTAAGCCCCATAATAACCTCCTTTATTTAATCGTGTATTAGCTATTTCTTGGCGGACGTAAAGATTTCATTCCATAACTAGTAACATCTACATAATCATTTAATGTTCCATCCCAAACGTAGTATCGACCGTCCAATTCCCAGACATTTTGATTATCTATGTTTATTCCAGTAGAGCCCGTACTTCCTGTTCTTCCTGTGAATTCTTTTAAAGTCATACCTGATTTAGCAAGTTGCCTTCCATTTATGTTATTTGGTTGGTAACCAGTGCCTGACTTATTGTATTGGAACACACCATATTTAGAATCTGGATTAACTTCGCCTGTATATGGGTTAGCTATAATGCCGTAGCCATTAGCTGATAACAAGTCTTCTGTCCCACTTCCACCTTGAGAATAATAACTAGAACTTGAGCCACCATAAGAACTGCCAGAGTTTTTTGCTTGGCTTAATGCATATTCTTTTTCCCAATTTGCTTGTTCTTGTGCAGCTTGTTGTCTTTGGAATTCCATTTGATCATTATATTGTCTAATGCTTTCTTGTCTATCTAGCTCACTTTGATAGCGGTTATTATATTCGCTATCTAATGATTGATTAGAATTTAATCTATTTTGAGTTATATTAGATTTATTATTGTAATAACTTTCAGCAAAAGCCATTTGTGATTGTAGTTTAGCTAAAGCATTTTGAGCTTTAGCAACATCATTATTAAGTCTTGCCTCGTTTATATCGTTATCGTATTGTGTTAAGGCATCTTGTAATACCTTATTAGCAGAAGACAATCTATTTTGGTATGCGTTATAACCTCCTAATTGAGAAGTTTCTGAAACTCCAGAATTTAGTAGTCCTCTTTCTGCTAAACTTTCATTTTGATAGCCATAGGGATTTATAAATTCGGCATAGTCATTTCTTGCTTTCTTCTCTTCTACTTCTTTTGCTTTTCTAGCTTCTTCTTTTTGTTGTTCTATTTTTGATTCATTGAATTGCAATTGCTTATCTAAAATATCGTTTTGTTGTTGTTCATATTGATTTAAGCTATTGTTTTGATAATCAAATAAATCTTGATTATTTTTTGCCATTTCATCATATGCAGAATTGCTTTCAGCTAAAGCCTTTTGTCTTTGTTCTTCAATTTTTGCTAATCTTTCTTGGTCTGTCATCTTATCCTCCTATCGTTTTATATATCCGGCCACAAAGCCTTGTAATGTGCAAGAAAAAAGTCCAAATGGCTTATTTGAACTTATCTTTATTTGAATATCTTTAAATTTTTTATCTTTTATCTTGTAAGGAAAGTAGCCTTTTTCATCAGTAAATACTTTTTTCTCTTTTAAAACACCATCTACAATCGTATCAAGATGGATATTATCGTTATTCATCGTTTTAACTTCGGCTACATTACCTTTTTTATTAGTGGTCTTTGTATAGCTTGGATATCCAAAATCATCTTTAGTAGTAGTCCACACACTTTCAATATCTACTCCATTATCTGTTATACCTTTTAAAATAAATAATTCTCCATCTTCATTAGCTAAGAATAAATTCTGACGATATTCTTTAACATAGCTTACTTCAAATGGAAGTTCCCAATAGAACCACTCATATTCAATTGAATTAGTCCCACTCTGGAATCTTTTTCTGCTATCAGCTAAATATACCTTATTCCCCATAAAACACATTAAATAGCCGTTATATTCGGCTAATTTAACATCTTTATATTTTTCTTCGTGAACCATTTTATTATCCACTAAGCTTGACCTATGTTGCAACAACTGCTCACTATACATAGAACTGCTAGAAATACCTTCTAATCCTTTTGTTGAAAAAAACACAATGTCATCATTAAAATTGATTCCAGTTGATAAGCAACCTAATGCTATTGAACCATTAACACTAGGGTAAATTTTGTCATAAACCGAGTCAAGTGTTGGAGTTAAATAATAAACACTACTTGAATTTTGTTCAATGTCTTTAAGAACCCAAAGAACACCATTACCTGGAATAATAGCTTTTACTTGAGCTAAATCTAGGCCACATTCATAATATGCTGTATCTCTTATATATCTAGGATCATTTAATTCACAATGAAAAACAGTATTTGGATAATCTGGATTCCCACTATAAAATATACGGTTATCAAATTCGCAGACTAACGTACAATTTAAAATTCTATCTTTATAACCCTCGCCAGTCTTTGAATATGTAATAACAACATCATTTTTACCTGACTGAACATTTTCTTCTTTTTCTGGTGCTTGTTTAAATGTAACTATTCCGTTTTCCCTATCTACACTAAAATCTACTCCTTCGGTTTTGGTTATACCACCTACAGTAGCAGTCATAAGATATATTGCTGAACTATCAAGATTTTTAGCATCTAAATAATAATCTTTACTTACACCATCAGGAATAAATGAATTTTTTCTAAGATTTGTTAAACAATTAACCGGCTGATAGATTAAATCTACATCAGTATCATCATCAATATATGTAGAACCATCCGGATTTTTATAGTAAGAGGTCATAGGTATTGTTCCCTCTACTTTTTTAATTATCTCGCCGTCATATTCTAAGTAATTAATTCCGTCCATTATGAATAAAGTATCTTTAAAAACAAAACTGCTACTTTCTCTAACATTCATACTGCCAAAAATTTCAGTTGTTTGAGCGGGCGTAGACGGGTAATTAGACCATTTTAATAGTTTTGTACCTGAATGGACTAAAACGTGCAAAATCTCATCTTTTTTCAAGAAAAAAAGGCCTAGAATTCTATTACCAAAATTATTCAGTAATGTTGTTCCAGGCCTAGTTTCAATGCACTCACTATCTTTATAATTTTTCCACATATTTAAAGCAAAAGGACTCCTAGATCTATCTACTTCATTATTTGAGAAATCAACACCACGAAAATTGTTATAAACTCGTGTAATTATACTAGATAAACTTGCCATTAAATATCATACCCTCCTGTTATAGTTGCAAATCCTTTTGACCTCCTTGAATCAAGTTGATTTTTTCTCGCGTCATATTCTGCTTTAAAATATTGTCCATAGTTGCTTATCATATCCATTTTTAAAAGTGTAGCAGCAACACCATAAGGCATTACTTCAAGTAAATCAGGATCTAATTCAAATTCATATTTAGAATCGTATTTTTGTTTTTCATCTTCATCTTTAAATTCTAACTTAGCAAGTTCAGGGTATTTATAATAATAAATTTTAAATGCTCCTTCGTAGTCATCAGGAAGTATTAAAGTAGTGTCATTAGGCATTTCATACTCAACACTTTCTTTGCCAAAATATATCTTATTTATTTGATAAAGTCCCTCAATTAAGCTTGTTAAGTCAATTTCTTTGTCATCATCTTTAGCGATTTCAACTTCTGTTGAAGCATTTATTTTTCTATATGGCATTAAATCCATTTGAATTTGATTTATGACCCCATTTATTTTATTTAGAACATCTTCATCTTCTGCTAAACCTTTTTCTTCTGGATAAAATTCTTCTATAAGACTAAATGTCTTTATTTTCATCTCTCTTAATGTCATTACTATCTCCATCTAATGCTAATGCTAGCATTTGGTAATCGTTAATTGCTTCAGATATTGGTGCAATAGCCACATCTTTTGGTAAGAAATATCCTCTATTTTCATCTTCAAGTAAAAGAATATCTCCCTCTTTCAAATTAATATCTAGAATATTTTTCGAAGTAAATTCATTAGTTACTACTGTATATTCTGAATGCAATTTTAAATTTTTTATTGTTTGTTTAACCTTTTGATTAGAAAATTTTATATTTGTTTCTTTTGTTACTTTTATACCTTCATACGGTGTTAAATCTGGTCTTATCACATAATAATTCATTTCAATTCCTTCTTTCTTGCCTATTTGTGGAGTTGCACCACTATTACTTTTATAGACATAAAAAGAGTTAAAAAATAACTCTTAAAACTATACAGGGATTTTAATTGCTTCAAGTTCATCTTGAGCTATAATATTCATTCCGTAGGTATCAAGACCACGAATTCCATCAGCAAAAGAGCCTTCAAGTCTTACGCTTTCAACTTTATTTATTTGTCCCACAAATGCAATGGCATTTTTAGAACGAGCCATACACCAAGTGTTAGTGTCATCTGTATATAAAGCATTTGACATAACGACCTCATATGTATCATACATACCAACAACACCACGACGAATTAATTCAGGATTATTTGTTGAAAGTTCAATAAGATTATTTTTAAAAGTCTTATAAGTTCTAGGGTCAATTTCAATAACACCGTCGCCATCGAAATTTCTTAAACGAAGATTAACAATGGCATCATCAATGGCATTTTTAATATTTGTTTGAGTTTTTCCATCAGCAGTTGTAATATTTTTTGCACCATCTTTGTAGGTACCATTATCAATTTCATAATATGATTGGATATTATCTTTAATAGGTTTTGCTAATCTTTGATAATATTCTTTTTCGCCTTTCGTTTTCTTTATAAAGTAATCTTTATAAGGTTTAATGTCTTCATCTTCTGTTTGCTTATAAGTTGCCTTTGCTTCTTCCATTGTAGAAATGCACTTACCTGCAATTAATCTACCAATATTAATATCCCTTCTTTGAGCAAGTCTATTAACAGCTTTTTGTTGAAATTTTTCTGGTAATCCTGGTTTACTTTGAGCTTTATCAATATCATCCACTTTAAATGAGAAAAATTCAGCAAAATCAATAGGCAACCATTGCGCTAAATCCTCCATATCATCATATTCAACAACTCCTTGATAGCCAGAAGTTAACGGATCGCCAATGCCTAGAATTCTAACCGTTTTAGCATATTCTGCATCCCCTTCATATTGTCTTGTACAGTTTTTAATTAATTTACATCTCATTTCAAGAGCATCTTGGATTTTCTTTGCCCAAACTTCTCTTTGAAAAAATTGTACTGCCATTTAATATCATCCCTTTCTTTATTTAACCCATAAAGTCATTGAATGTTCGACAGCCTCCAATAATTTTGGATTATTATCATAATCTTTTCTAGTGAATTTACTTGCCTCTTCTGGAGTATAGTATTCTTTCACCTCATTACTACTAGCAACATTCTTCATACTTCCTGGATTTTCAACCTTTGGCTTAGGTTGAGTGCCTTTATACAAGGCATATATTTTTTCCATAGGTGTATTAGATTTAAATTGACTTCTAAATTCTTTAAAATTATCATCATTGATTAAATCTTCTTTAGCACCTAATTGTCGAAGAGATTTTTTATCGTTTTCAGCAGTAAGCTTATCTCCTAATTTAGTGAAGATTATTTTCTCTCTTTCGTCCATGTTGTCATAGCCTTTAGCAGCTAATCTATTAGCCTCATTAAGCATGGCATCATAACCGTCTTCAATTATTTCGTTTGCTTCTGCTTCAGCTAAGATTTGATTTTCTCGTTTACTATAAGTTGGCTTATAGTCAGGTACTTCATAACCCTCCCCACGATAGAATTCTCTTAGCTTTTGATTAGCTTCTTTTATATCAGAAGTTCCTAATCCTGCCTCTAATATGGCTTTGGTATCATTATAATCAGCCATTCGCTTATCATAATCTTCCTCAAGTTTAGACATTTTTCTAGCAACTCTTCGATCTACTAGCTTATTAATGTCTTCCTCAGTCATATAGCGACCTTTGTTATCTTCTTTAGTTTCTTCAGCAGGAGTTTCCTCTGCTTCAGCGGTGTTAGATAACTCCGCACCTTCAACAACTTCTTCTACTGGTTGTTCCACAGTGTTTTCAGCAGTTTCTTCAACTACATTTTGGATTTCTTCTTCCATGTTTTCCTCCTATTTTTTTGTTAAGTGTTTTGCTTCACTTACTCACAGTTTTTTTGATAAGGTCTTCACGCATTAGACCAATTAAAAACCCGATATTTCTATCGAGTCTTCCCATTAGTGCTATTTATAAGCACTGTACTAACAATATGATTTATATCGTGGCATATTATTAGTACACTACCCATAAGTAGTGTTAAGCTTCTTGCATAGCTTGATTAATTAATTCATTACCTTGATTAGCAATATTTTCTATTTCACTGCGATTGAACATTTGCATTTGGGATTGGTTTTTCATCTCTTGAGCTTGTTGTTCTATCTCATCGATTTGTCTTTGAGCTTCTTGTCTATCTCTCATAATCTTTTCTAGTTTTGCTTTTGGCATAACACTATCTGGATCTAGTGAATCAACATATTCCTCAAAAGTTATTTTGTCATTAGTAAACATATTCTCTAGTGAAAGCTCTTGAGCGTATTTGTCATAAGCACCTTTAGGTGTTATATCTACTTTTACACTTGCATTTAATTCTTCTAAAATATAACTTGGAATCGTTTGAAGTGTCAAAGAAGTTTGGCCTGTTGTAGCATCGGTATTTTCCACTTCAATTTGAAGTCCATCAGAAGCATAGGTTTTCCACATATCAAACCAAATTCGAGCTAAATCTTCTATAAAGAACTTTAGGCCTATTGTTTGCTCAGTTAAAGGTTGATTTTGTGCATTTTGTACAGCTAGAATAGCTCTACCACTTGCACTCTCTGGGTCTATATTACCAGTTGTAGCATCTCCGGCGTTGTTTAAATCTCTAGATAAGGTAATAAGTTCGTTTTGTAGCTTTTCACTATCGACGCCTATTTGACCAGGACTAGTAGTCATAAATACATCGCTTGCTCTAGTATTTCCCATATCTTTAAACCATACTGTTGCACCAACTTTATTAACACTGCCTTTATCAGCAACTGCATTTTCATTTACCACTCTTTGTGGATAAGAAATATTCTTAGAAGTAATAGCTCTCCTCATTGCTATTTTATTTACTTCTAATTGGTTAGGAATAAGATTCCTTACTTCTCCTACTCCTCTAGCATTTCCTTCTTCATCTTCCCAATTATAATGAGATAGTGGATATAATGTTAATCCTGTATCTCTATCCTTTTTTAGATCTACATATCTAGTAGCTTGGCTAAAATGAATAGTTCCATCTTTTTTATATAATTTAGTTATTACCCATACTTTATCTTCTACTTCAAATTTAGCGTCTAATCCTGAGGCAGTAGAATTATCGTTATCAGTGGATATTTGATTTAGTAGTTCCTCCGATAAGCCTTCTTCTTTAATAATGTTTTCTATCTCAATTAATGTCATTCTATGTCTAATTAAAATATAAGGTTGTAATTGGATTTCATCTTCGTTTTCATTTCCATACATTACATCATTTTTTGAAAGAACTTCATTTAAAGGGCTATTATTTTCAAAATCATAAGTAACATAGATTATAGCTTCATCATTTATTGCAGCTTTTTTTGCTACTTTTTTTATCTTCTTATCCATGTAGTCCTTGTCCCATACTTTAGAAGCTTTTTTATTAAGCAAATCGCATGTCTTTTGAGCCATATCATAGAAGTCTGGGTTTTCCACATTTTCAGGGCTATAATTTATTGCAAACAAGTTAGAAGTAATAGTAGATACTTTTTGTTTTACTACTTGCTTTATAAAGTTTAGTTGTATCTTTTCAGCATCTTTAAGTTTCAATCCATACCATTGGTCGCCATTGTACATACGATTGTTTAAATCAGTATCGGAATATATATGTTTTTGATGCATAAAATTAACATGTTTCTCATATAAATCCCAAATTCTAGTTTCTTGCAGTTCTTTAGTATCCACTATGATTACCTCCTATCTGGAAATTCTTGTTGCCCTATTTCACTTCCGTTGTAATTTTCTATGTTCTCCAGATTAATTCTTTCTATTTCCTGTTCAATGTCTATTTGCTTCTTTAGTTCCTTTTGCTCTTTTTGTTCTTTTATAGTTTTAATTGGATTTAATGCACCAGGAAGACCTATAGTTTGGTTGTTTTTAACTTTAGATCCATAATGTAATCCAAGAGCAAAAGATAGTAAAATAAAAGTGCCAAATAAGGCACATGTTATTATAGTTTCCATTGATAAACTCCTTTCTAAATTACTTTTATTTCTTCCCCATAGTCAACATAATGAGAAGTGTCTTTAAATATATCGGTAAATGTATCTTCTTTATTAACAATTGGCCTAGCTGCATTAGTTCTGCTTATACAAAAGTATCTAAGTGCATCGCATATATGTGTTAATTCATGCGGTTCTATTGCACAATCATTAGGATTCTTTTCATCGTGTTGTATTTGTGGCAGATATTCAATTAATGGCTCTACCGTGTCAAAGATAACCAAATGGCTAATTTCTTTTACCTGTCCAGTTTGCTCATCTCTTACCTTTAACACTTTTAGCCACTCTTTAACTGCTAACCATCCAGGTATTCTATCTCGGCTTGCTTGAGTTAAACTGATTCCATTATCTAGGAATATTTCATATGTACTTTTACCTGTATCACGGTTTCTTCCCCACAAATCACTTGGAGCATATATATCTCTAAACTTATCTTTTCTCATATAGCTTTTTAAAGTTTGTGCAGCTTCAGATACAATAAGATTCTCTTTATGAATGTAGTTGTAAATATAGGCTGTTCCTTTTTCATCAATTGCAAAGAATAAAACTGCGAACTTATCAAGTCCGTAGTCCATAGATATGTACTTGTTCCAATGCTCTGGTATAGCAAATGGCTTGCATACATGTATTCTCCTCGCAAATTCATTAAAGTATTGGCCATCGTATATATCCCAGTCGCCATATTTTAATGCTTTTTGGTCTTTTTCAGATAGGTTATCAAGCCTTTTTATATAGTCAGGGTCATTATTAAGAATAAATGGATTATCTGCTATTAGACTTGGAATAAATATTCTTGTAACCGTACTACCACTATCTAGCTCACATTCGTGAACTTCATTAGGAACTCCTATATCGATAAATCTCTTTTTAACCCAAGTATGTCCAATACCTCCTGGGTTAGTAGAACTCTTTATTGCTTTAGGATAACCATTTGCTCCACGACATCTTGAAATCATATATGTATACATGTATTCAGTAAAATGTGTTAATTCATCAAATCTAATAACATCGTATTCTGCTGATTGATATTGGTAAACATCTTTCTCACTATCTATATAACCAAAATCTATAATTGAACCATTTTTAAATGTCCAGGTATGTTTGCTTGAGTTATATTGAGCAACTGACTTTGGATAAAGCTCTAGGCTTACCCTAACCAGAGTTTTCTCTAAATCAGGGAAAGTTCTACGAAAGATAATTTGTTTACTTTTAGGGTACTTTAATGCATATAAAAAGCTATCGACTAATTGCCCATAGCTCTTACCTCCACCTGCTGCACCTCCGAATAAAGTTTCAAATGCAGGAGAATTAATAAATAATTGTTGCTTTTTAGTTATCGTTAGGTCCATTATCTACCACTTTAATATTTACCTCAAACTTATCATTTGCAGTTGACTCGCCTTTAGCAAGTCTCATTTTATCATATAGTGTTCCAAGTGCAGTTGTTAATTCTGATAAACTATTTAATTGCATTCTACTAATTTTATTAACAATTGATTTCTTTTGAGTTTCGTTTAAATCTTTTTTATCTTGATCCCATACCATCTGTATTATTTCTTCTAAGACATCTTGATTGTTCTTAGCGGTGTCTATTCTATTTTCTATTAGCTCTAAAGACTTATCAATAATCCTATTAGCTTTTGTTTCAAATAGTTCTTTTTTTTCTTCGCAAAGTTTTGCAAAAGCTTCGCTATTTTCTTTCTTTTGTTTATTAATAATATTTTTAACAGTGTTAGCAGATACACCAAGTTCTTTTGCAGTTTTATTATAGTTGTTAGTTAATGTATAGCTAGTTATAATTTCAGCTATTTTCTTATTGTCAGTTTTCACTCCTCTAGGCATATGCTACTTCCTTTCTTAATCTTCTGTTTCTTCATCTATGGTTTCTTCTAATCCACAATCATATTCTATGTAACTCATGGGACTCACTTCCTTGTTTCAGGTATAAAGGATTTTAATTATATATGTTAAGGATATAAAAAAAATAGTAAAAAAGAGATTTAATGGATCATTGTAAATAAAAAAATCAAAATTAAAAATGAAAGGAACAGTGTTTTTAAGTCATTTAGACTACCTTTATACCTCAAATAAAAAAGGACTATACAGTCCTAAGTGAGGTTTAAATGTCTGAGATTAAAACTATCTCATACTATCATACTACACCTAATCAATGTGCAATTGTGTGCAATTGTGTGCACTCTTCTCTTTGTTATATAAATTATGGCATTGTCTTAAACTATAATTAAATAACTTACAGATGTCTTTCCATTTCCACTTTAGTTGGTCTCTAAAATAAACTATACAATAACCTGTGTTTTCTTTAGATAACATATCTTTAATTTTATCTATAGCCTCAGCTTTATAACTGTCGTATGATTCTTTCACTATATCGAATTCATCATGCAATTCATCTTTTTTTATGGTCCTATTTAACATTATATCTCCCTTTTTACCTCCGCTTGTAATTATATCTTTCCATGTAACTGCTGATACTGTAATTAATGATCTATTATATTTTTCTGCTAATTTTATTAACTTGCTTTTAAGAAAAGCCATCTCATCAAATATTTCTTTTATAGTTAGTTCTTTTTTTAATTCCATTTATATATCTTTTATTCATCTCCTATCTTAACTTATAACCTAATTTTTCTAGTTTTTCCTTTATTTTGTTTTACAATGTCGTCTAATAACTTACCTATTTCTTCGTATGATAAATCTGTCTTATTTACTATTAACATTTTTACCTCTTTCTATTAATCAACCCATTTTAATTCTTTGCATTTGTTATATATTGCTTGTAATTCTTGCATTGATAATTCTAATCTTGCTTTTGCTATTTTACTTGTTTTTCCTAATTTTTCAGCAAGTATCTCATTGTTTTCAATTTTAGCATTTACTTCTTGAATACCTATATCAATTGTTTTACCTAATAAATCAGTAAAATCAATATATACAAATCTTAATTTTTTATCAGTTTTAACAATTTCTTTAAGTTCTTCTTCATTTTCAACTATTTCATCTAATTTTCTATATGTTTTTTTAAATATTCCAAAAGGTTCTATTTCTTGCCACCCTAAATCTTCCAATGTAATATCTTTATTCATACCAACCAAGCTCCTTTATCTTATTTTTCATTTCAATAAATTCTAAAAGTGTATATTTTGGTTTTTTAGAAAAGATAAAATGTGTTATACCTTTTTCATCTTTTTCAACCCATTGGTAAGGATATTCTTTGTTTAATTCTAACCATATAATTGGGTTAAATGTTAAATTTTTTGTTAATGTAATATCTTTATTCATTATTTATCACTCCTCCGGCATTTGAAAAACTTTTACATAGTTCCATTTTTTATTAAAATCATTAGGATATACCCCAGTTCTAGAATATAAATCAAACAAAGTATTTGTTTCCATACATTCTTGTATTTTGTCTAATATTTCTAATGCTCTTTCTTTTGATTTATAAGTACCTAATATTGCTCCATCAGGCGACCATACAAAATGTTCCATGTCATCAGTTAAATCATCTGCTGATAAATAGTGCAATACATCTTCTCTACGCATATAACATAAATTATTAACTTTTGTTAAGACTTCTTTATCTTGACTTCTTATCCATAAATCCATTATTTCTTACCTTCTTTCAATTCTTGTAATTTATGTGCAACAAACTCAATGGTGTTTAGCATTACATTTATTTCGGCTATGTTAAATATAAAATAATATTCTCTTATAATTTTTGAAACATCTGTGGAACCTATATAGTTATACATATCTTCAAGCCACTTTTCAAATTCAGTTAAAACCTCATTGTCTGTTGGCTTATGGTTTTCTTTTAAACGACCGCCACAATCATTCCTCTTGCAACAATATTTTTTTAATTCTTTATTTTCTTTATATAAAGCACAATCATCTTCATTACAACAAGGTTGGCTTTTAATATATTTATCTTCTAATTTCGAATATTGTTTTTTTAATTCTTCATTTTGTTGTTGTAATTGTTCATTATATTCAATAAATTCTTTTACAGTTTCTTCTGGTGGATATAAACCGCTTATGCCACCATCAGAATATTCTTTTAATTCTTCTAAAAAGTCTTTAACATCTTCACTCATCTTTACCACCTTCATTAACAAAATCTAAAATTTCGTTAAGTAAATTCCATTTGCCACTATTTTTATATTCATTTTCTTTATAATCGTAAGCACATTCAGTTTCTCCTATTAAATGCTTTAAAAACGAAATAAGTTGTTGCTTTTCTTCTTCTAATTTTTCAATATAAGCGTCTATATATAACCAGCTTTCATAAGTTGCTGTATTATCTAATGCTAGTATTATATCTGCTCTAGCATTTGCTAAGTCTAATTCTTTTTCACTTGCTCCACTAATCATCTTTACCACCTTTGTTCACAAAATCTAGGACTTCTTGATAAGCATTTAATTCAGCAATTTGTTTACTAGTAATTTTTTCTAATTCTTCCATAGTATACTGAGTATCTTCATTTTTATAAAACTTAACAGTTTCTAATCTATTTCTTATATTTTCTTTCAAAAAAGAAATAAGTTGTTCTTTTTCTTTTCTATGCTGTAATGCTTCTTGTCTCCAGCTTTCTTTAGACGTTGTTATACTATAATAAAGGTGTACCTCATCATTGTTACTCATTTTATTTTTCCTCCAACTTTTCTATTAATTTTTTAATTAGGTTCAATTCTTCTTTATCAAAGCACCCATCTAATCGAATAGATTTATTTCTCGTATAAACATCTATCATAACCATTATCAAACCATCATCGTCTCTAGATTTGAATAAATCAAAGTCATTGCTTTCTGGAAAGTAATTATAACTATATCCTAGCCTTTCAAACTCTTTTATAATGTCCATAAAATCTTCAATCATCTTTACCCTCCAACTTTTCTATTAAATTTGCTTCTTTTAAATCTTGCAATAAATCATCTACAAACTTACTCCAACTATTACCGCAAAAATCTTCTACATAAACGCAAATTTTTCTATTATCAGGATAAATCGCAATATAATCTCCATATTCTAACTCTTTAATATAAGCAGGTTGCATAATATCGGTTTTGCCATATTCATAACCATACTTGATAAGTTTTTCTAAATTTATATCATCTTTAACTTTATAAAACATCTTTACTCTCTACCTTATCTTTCCAATAATCAAATAGAACATCATCTTTTGCGTTATCAAGTCTTTCTTTTAAGTATTTTTGATTTTTAATAATATCATTAATCTTTGAGACAAGATACTTGTCTTTTTTATTGCAAATGTCTATTTCATGTATATCTTTCCATGGACCTTGCAAAATTTTGACCGTATTAAGCAAACAGCTGCCAACATCATAATAAACTATAAGATGGTATATATCTTTGCCTGTATCGTCATAATACCAATTTTCTGGTTCATAGTAGTAAAATTCAACACCCATAAATTCAATCTTTCTAGGGGCTTTATTATGTGCTACTGCGCTTATTAGGTCATAAAGCGTTATTTCTGACATCATTTTAACCTTCCTTCTCTTCTTTTGTTGTCATTTTTATCTAGTCTTTCCTTTAAAACTTTTTGATTATTAATAAGTTGATTTACTTTCTCAAGAATTGTAATATCTATTTTTCTTAATGTATTATAATTTCCATCTTTATTAATTAATTTTCCTTTTTCATGCGTAGATGGCAAAGTATAATTTAGTTCTTCTATAACTTCCCACTCATCATGTTTTTCTGGTGAAACTTCAACTATTTTATTTAAAGTGCTAGGAGTATAATAAAGTTCATATATATAATCACCAAATAGCAAATTTCCATCTTGAGATATATAATTGTATCTTTTGTCATATTCAAAAATCTCGTCATTATATTTAATATTTTTAGGTGCTTTACCATCTTTAATAAGTCCTATTAATTCATACATTGTTATTTTGTTCTTCATCTTTTAACCTTTCTATAAGTCTTTTAGTTTCGTTTAAGGTGTATCTCAAGTAATTAACTATACTTTCTCTTTCTTCTAAGGTTAATTCATTTCTTATTAATCTCTCTAAAAAGTTGTCAATATCTTCATCAAGCTTGTATTTTGTAAGTATGTAATCTAAAAAGGAATTACTCATTATACTCCTCCATTGATAATTGCTTGTTTTCAAGCTTATATATTTTATCTTCTAGTTCTTTAACTTTTTTCTTAAGTTCTAGAATAATTTTTTGATTATCTTTTCTCTCTTTTTGTAATTTAGAGTTCAATATGTAATTATTACTTTTCTCCAACTCATAAAGTTGTTTATAATCTTTATCCATAATTACCTCTAAAATGGTAAGTCGTTAGGGTCTATTTCAACCTCATTACCAAATGCTGCGTATGGATCTTCGCCTCCAGTTTCTTCTATCTTAGGTGTTTCTGATGTTGATTCATTACTCTTGGCACTGCTTAAAAATTCTAGATGTTCAGCAACAATTCTTGAAGAATATTTTTTTACTCCATCTTTTTCGTAAGAACTATTTTTAATTCTTCCTTGTACTGATATTAATGAACCTTTTTGACAAAATTTATTGATTATTTCAGCGGTTTTATTAAATGCTACACACTCAATAAATTCTGTATCTCGCTCTCCATTTTTATCAGTAAATCCGTTATCACAAGCTAGCCTAAATGTTGATGCTTCAACATTACCGGCCATTCTTGATTCAGGGTTCTTTGTAAGTCTTCCTGTTAAAATAACTTTGTTCACTTTTCCATCTCCTTTATTAATTTTTCTATTTCTCTATCTTCTAAAGTTTCTATTCCTAAGTTTCTTGCTTCTTGAACTACACCATCTATGAAGATACTCATCTCTCTTGAATCATAAGTATGTGTGCCTCGATAGACAACATAGCTTTTAAAGACCTTGCCATTTTGTTTAAATGTACTCTTTTCTTCAAAGTAGTCATAATAGTTAGCAATATTTACAGAAGCAAGTGCACTTATATAATCTCGTTGGCCATAGTCCTTTAACATTTGGAAGTGCACTTCTTCTTTTGATAGTCTTAATACATTACTAATTTCATTTTGTAAAACCCAACTATATGCGTTAGCCTCTAGGCTTCGTTTTTCCCTATGCTTATCGATTTTTATATCCCAGGTAGTATCTTTATCAAGCTTATATAAAAATTGGTTTATTTCAGCTTTAGTTCCCGTAAAAGTCATCATAAATTTTCTAGCTCTCTTTCGTTAAATTCTTTTATTACCCTTAAAAGTTCATTTAAAGGCTTTCTCTCAATTTCTACTAATTGCCCGTAATCCTTTTTCGGTAGCCATATTGCATATAATTTTTCAAATTGTGGTGTTCCATAAATAGACATATAAGCAAGTTCATAAAAACTTAATTGCCAGGATAAATATTCTTTATCAAGGGTTGAAGTTGTTTTAATATCCAAAAGACTCAATGCACCATTAACAATTGCGATCATATCAAGCCTACCTGCATATAAGTTTTTATAATAAATCATTAGTTCTTGGGCTTGAACTTCTATATTGTTTTTATTTTTAATTTTTACATATTGATTTAAACTAAATTCTTGGTTCAAATCTAATTTTGGTAACGTTTCTTTTTGCTCATAACATTCAATAGCTTTATGAACAATAGATCCATAGTTGGCTTTATTATTAAGAATCTTTTCATCTATGTTTGCATACTTATTTGGAAAGATGAAGTGAAGAAGCTCACTTACACTTGGAACTATCACTCCATCAATCAAGTAAATATGACCATCCTCAATAAACTCAACCATCAGTCCGCTATTGTTAAAGTTATGGAACTTGAAACTGGTGTTTCTTTTAAATATTCTTCATAAATATCTGGCATTTCTTCTTTAATCCTAGTTGTGTCTAAAGATTTTCTAATAGTCGCCTCTTTAATAGTTGCACATAATCCATTTACTATAAATTTTTTTAATCCTAGCTCTTCCATAGCCTCTTTTAAATCTTGCTTAAGCTCTTTTTCTTTCAAATCAAGTTCTTCTTTAATCTTCGTAAAATCTTTAATTTGTTGTATTACTTCCTCTGCAACAACTATGTTATTATTTTCAATTTTTACTATTCCATTATTCATTTCCTTTTACCTCATTTCTTTCATTTAATTTTTTTATAAGTTCACTTGCTTTTTGAACACTTAAATCCTCAAGTTTTTCAATATTATTTGCTTGAAGTAACTTCACTAAATTATCTCCTACATAAACCTTTGATAACACTTCGATTTGTCTTGTTGTAGCTTTAGTAACTTTTTTCGGAGTAGTTTTAGAATATCCATTTTCTGGACTAGGATCTTTATCAGGATCATCTCCAGTCGACAATTTATAAGCTTTTAGTAATGCATATTTATCAGCATAAGTCATTGCTTTGCCTGGTGCTTTATCTCCGGAATCTAATCCATCTCCATAACTAATTACATCGATAAATTCATCAGGATTATCAATATTAACAAATCGATATGTTATTTGAACTCGCATATATAAAGTGTTAGTTCTACTTACTTTTCCCTCAAATTCCGTTTCTTTTTGTAATGTTCCATAATCAATTATTTCCCTTGCGTGTGGATAACTATACACTCTATATTTTTGTTCAAGTGGCTTTACGGCATCAAGTACGTCTCTTTCACTAACAGCTTTATAACTATTATTTTTGCTTACTTGAACATTCAAGTTTTTTTCTATTACTCCTATTTCATTTGTTATAAGTAGTAATTTTTCATAAATGTTTAACTTCTCTATGTTTTCTTTTTTAGTTGTAATATCAGCTTTTGCTACTGTTTTTTTAATTTCTTCCATTTTCTTTTACCTCGCTAGGTTTCTTTGTACTTAAGAATGATAATCTTTCTATTACTACATAAGTTCCCTTTTCATCAGATTGAATCCGTCCTTTTATCCCAACTGTATCACCTTTTTTGCAACAGATAGTTGCGTTAATTGCTATGCCTTCCCATAGTCTACATGGGATAATATCTATGTCGTACGTACCCTCTGCATTTTTAAAAGGTCTATTTACCTCTAGTAACAATTCAACACATTTCTTATTTTCTTGTTCATTTATTTCTAGGTCTTGAGCAAGATGACCTACTAAAACAACATTATTCATATTAAATCTCCTTTACTTGTTTTATAATTTTGCTAGTTTTAGCACCACTTTTTAATCCTATTTTTTGACTTGATTTAGTTCTATCAGGTTTTAAGCGAGTTACTTTATTTGCCTTTTCTAGAGGTTTTTCGCTAATGCCTTTTAAAAGTTCGCCGGCTTTTCGTAAATACTCATTAAGTTTTTCTTGATTGTTTTTATAATCTTGTATGCTTTTCATTGCATTTTCTAATTGAATTTTTAGAAGTTGTATTTGTTTATCGCGGTCTTTTAGCTTTATCCTTAAGCTACCTATTTCAGTTTCTAAATTCCAATTTTTTATCAATGTTTCAGCGGTATACCCTAAATCGTTTTTAAAAGGTTCTAAAACTTTTTCAAGTTCTATCTTTACAATTGTTGCCATATCATAAGCTTGCTTTTGTCGTTTTCTTCTTATAAAATGAAATACACCAAATTCCCCTGATATTTTCCTATTCTTCATATTCCCTTCCTAAAAAATATCTTTTATATTTTCTTGAGTAGCCATTTGTATTCTTTGGCTTTTCCCATTTATCGATTATTAAATATCCTGCTTTTCTAAGTTCCATAATCGCGTGTTGTAAGTCTGTTATTTTGTATTTTTCGTAACACTCGATAGTTGATATATTGCCAAATCTAACTAAATGGTCTAATACTACTTCTCTTTGTGTTTTCATTTAAACTCCTTTAATAATTCACTTAGTTCTTTTCTTTCTTCATTTGAGGTAGACTCCATTTTTATGTCTTTATCAAACCAAGTTGGCTTTTTGCCATTTTTCCTTTCTTGAAAATCTTTCTCATATTTCTCTACATCAGCTAAAGTTTTTAAACCTTTTGATTTATAAGTTTGCAAAATTCTTTCAGTGTATTTTAAACTTGTAGCTCTTGCTAGAGCAGTTTCTTTTACTGCGTGTCTTGTAATCTCATTATCTTCCCAAGTTTTAATAAGTTCTATTTCACTACTAGATAAAGTTCTATTTAATTCTTTTTGTATGTAATTAAATAAATTATTATTAACATATACATTAACATTAACATCAACATCTTGATGTGTTTTGTTGTTGGTGTTGTTTTCTTTTTCATTTGATTTTGATTTGATTTCATTTTGATTTTGTTTTGATTTTAATTTGCTTTTGTTTTTACTTTTATCTAGAGGCCTTTTTAAGTTCTTAAATATTTTCATTTGATCATTATTCAAATTAGGCTCTTCATCGTAAAACATATACTTACAGATAGCTAATAATAATTCTTGTTGTTCTTTTTCTTTAGGCAATAACGTGATTAAATCCATATATTCTTCATAAATTGTAAAGCTATTCATTTTTTCCTTTCCTCTAGTGTCTATATCTCCCCCTGATAATTGATTTTTTTCTCTAAAAATGTTAAAATTATTTTTAGAGAATTATAGTTGTGGTATTAATTCTCTCTTTTTATACCCAAATATAAAATTTCAACGAACATACATACCGCAACAAAATAAAGTATGTCAGTTATTAAATCATCTAAAGAATACGTTTTATTAACAATTGAATATAACGCATTACTTAGTGTTAATAAAAGGCCTATTAATGCCACTCCTAAATAAATTGCATTAATCTTGTTTATTTTCTTTTTCATCTTCTTCTCCTATCATCTTTGTTTTTTTATTGAAATACCATTTCGGTATTTTGGCAGTTAATATAACTGTACCTGGATATTCTTTCTTTAAGCGATTATTTAAATTTCTAATCAAATCATAAGATGCCGTCTGGCTTAATCCGGTAAGTTTTTTTATGTCTGCCATTGTATAATAGTTCATATAATCTCCTTTCTAGTCGTGTGATTTTGATTTGATTATTCTCTCCTACTCCTTTAAAATATTTAGTTGGAAAGGAGTATTTATTAATGTCTGATACAATATGGGTTGCCATAATTGTTGCGTTATCTTCATCAATACCGACCATAGTCCTTGCAATAATCAATAATTGGTTTCAAGTTAAGCTTAAAAGGTTTGAACTCTCTCAAGTTGCTAAGGATAAAGCCGTAATTGATTATTTAAATAGTATAGGTTCTGGTTTACTTGGTTTAACTTATGGAGATGTCGAAAATTATCTAAAAGCTACACAAATTCTTCTATATTATTTTCCAAATTTAGATATTGAACTTCTTAACAACATCATCAAAAATAATAAAGAAGAAGGTATTGATAAAAAATTAGAAAAAGTTTATCCAATCATTAAACAATTATCCAAATCAAGAAAAGACTTATAAGTAATATCATTAGCATTGATACTGTATAAAGTATCTTTTCTTTTCTCCTAAAAAACATAAACAAAGCACAAATTATGTGAATTAAATACCATATTGTTAAGAAAATTGTTGCAAGTTCTTTTATTTCCATTTTTCACCCTTTCTAGTCGTGTGGTTTGTTATTATTGGTGGCCTCATCAATCATTTCTAGAATTTCTTCTGTAGTACATTCTCGAAACATAATTATCACTATCCTTTCTTTTCAATTGATTATTTTTACTTACTCCTTTAAAATATTTAATTAGAAAGGAGTAGCATATCGTGTATAACATTTCAATTTCTAAAGAAGAATTAGTAAAAGTTATTGCTAAAGAAGTTAATGAATTAATGGAATCTAATAGAGAAGAATTTAATAGTCAAAAACAACTAATGACTCCATTGTCTTCACAAATTTCTGTACTTGCAACATTAAAAGTTTTACAAGAATTAGGTTTGATAACTTTTAAAGAAACTTCTAAAAATTAAATTAATTATTGAATTGAATAGTAGCATTGTTCAATTCTTTTTTATTTATTTCTTTAATAATTAATTCTATAAATTCTTCTTTATCTTCATCAGATAAATTTTTAAACATGTCTAATAATGTTTCTTTCATATTTTTTCTCCTTACACTACAATCAATATCATTTGTATTAAGTTTAATAGTAAATTCATTATTGAAATAACTAACAGCAATTTAGTTATTTTTTTTTGATCAAATAATCTCTTACTTAATTCTAAAAGGCACTGAAATAAGTCCATATTTGTTGGTTCTTTCTTTTCCATTTTTCTCCTTTTTTAAGAATTATCGTTGCTTTCAGTTACATTAAGCTGTACAAAAAAATCCGATAAATTGCATTGTAAAATATCTGCAATATCTTGTAATGTTTCAATTCTTACTTTTTGCGGATTTACCTCATAATCATTGTACGTATTGCGTGATACATTAAGCATTTTAGCCATTTTTTCTTGTGTATATCCTAGTCTTGTTCTATATGACCTTAAATTATTAGATATGTACAATACTTTTTCCTTCATACTTTTTCTCCTTTCTATCTTCATTATAGTTGCTATAAGTTACATTGTCAAGCATTATTTTGCTAAAAGCTACAATAAACTTTACAAAATGCAACTTTTAATATATAATTTATATTGAAGGGAGTGAAAAAAGTGAATTTTATTTCAAGCAATATAAAGTTTTTAAGATTGCAAAAAGGTCTGACTCAAGAAGAACTTGCTAATATTGTAAATAAATCAAGAGTTCTTATAAGTCAGTGGGAATCCGATTCAAGAGAAATAACAACAGAAGATATAATAAAACTATCAGACTATTTTAATATTCCTATGGATAATTTAGTTGGTAAAGATCTAAGAAATAATCAGAATAATACTTATAATGAATTGGAATTATTATTTGATAAACATAAAGATATCTTAACAGACAGTGATAAAAATATAATTAAAACCATAATTGAAGAAAGAAAAAAAGAAATAGATAAGGAGTTGGGAGAATGAGTATTTATATGTGTATAGATTTGATAATAACAATTTTTGCTTATATGATAGCACCATTTATAATCTTCTTTAGGAGAAAAGATAGCTTTGGAAAAAGGCAAACGAGAAAAATTTTAATATGGAACTCCATTATTGTTGCAATAATTTTTATTGCCATCAGGGCAACAATAAGCGATGAAAACCCGGTTCGCACTTTCCTTCCCCCATTGTTTTATTATTGGATTAATAGCCTCTTATGGAATAATAATAAAGAAGATGAACCTATAGATGATGGAGAAAAGGTAAAAAGGAAAAAAAGTAAGAAAAGCTCGCCACAAAAAAAGAAAGAACATTGGTATGATGTAAAGTAATTCGTTAGTAACAAAAAAAAGAACAAAAAGGGTTGAGTATGTTAAAAGATTTATTAAACGGGTTTATGACACAAAAAGAAATATTAGCCTACTATAATGCTAATGTTAGTTATAAAGAATTACCTAAATGGATAAATGGTTTTGTTTTCAACTATAAAGGAATAAATAATATTATTATAAACAAGAATTTATCCTATTACAAAAGAAAAAATACTATTATTCACGAATTAGCACATATTGAATTAAATCAGTTAAACAGAGTTGATAGGGTCTTTGAAACGAGTATAAATAAGTATGAAGATGAAGCAGATAGATATATAAAATTTTTATTAAATTAAAAAATCCCCTACTCGCTCGAACAAGTAAGGGACAATTAGAAAACCACACGACTAAATGGGATTTTCCATGTATTATTTTAGCATAGATTATCCCAAAATCAAATAGAAAGAGGGAAAATTTATGAACAAAGATGTATATGAAAAAACAAGATACCAAAATATAAAAAGGCATAAAAAGAATAAAAATTATGTTATTGTTTTAAGCAAACCTAAAAAAACAAGTATAAGCAGAATTAATAATGAAAAAATATATGACATTGAACAAGCAATAAAAATTAGGAATAAAATTATTTCAAAGGCTACTACAATTGATATTCAGGCCTCTAGAGAAGATTTTAAATGCTTGTGGGACAAATATATTTATGATTGTCAAAACATTCAAAAATTAGCTTTTAGCACTGTTAGAAAGAAAGTAAAACTTTATAATAAATATTTAAGCGAATTTAATAATCGGAAAGTTTCATCTTTAACTAAAATTGATATTATAGAATTTATAAAATCTTTAGGAACAACGGATAAACAAAAAAATGAAATACTAAGATGCATAAGCACTTTTTTAAATTGGTGTGTGGATCACGATTATATTGCTAGTTCTCCTTCAAAAAATATAAAGGGTATTAAGGTAAATAAGTCAGAAATGAAATATTGGTTACCCGAAGAATTTACAAAATTCATAAATTATCTTGATAAAATAGACAGCAACGGAGCTAAAACTATAAAATTATTAACTATAATAACTTTTGCTCTTGGAGATAGAATCGGAGAAACTAGAGCTTTAACTTGGGATTGCTTTGATAAAGACAAATGCATTGTTTCAATAAAGCATTCTATTAATTATGATTATAAATCTAGTAATTTCTTCTCAAGCACAAAAAATTTACAATCCCAAAGGGATATTGATATATCTCCTATTTTGTTTGATTATTTAGAAGAATACAAAGAACATTTAATAAACACCTATGGAGAAATAAGTGATATGATATTCTTTAATTATAAAACAAATAAGCCATATACAGATACATATTTAAGAAAAGAATTTAAAAAATATGCCAAGGGTTGTGGTGTGCCAGTTATAAGAATGTATGATCTAAGACATACTTTCGTTGCTACTATGATGTCTGAAGGTTGGGAGCTATATCATATATCCCAAAGAATTGGCCACAAAAACTACTCTACCACAGTTGATAAATATGGACATTTGTCAAACAAAGTAAGAAAGGAGATTGCACAAACGACTGATAAATACATGGTATAAAAATTACTCCAAAATTACTCCGACATAGGTGTAATGAGAGTAAAAAAAGAGTAATTTTCGGAATGTATGCATCAAAAAATCCCTTATTTTAAGGGATTTCATAATTTTAATGGTGCTGGAGATAAGAATCAAACTTATGACCTATGCTTTACGAGGGCATTGCTCTATCAACTGAGCTACTCCAGCAGTACATAAATAGTATACAATAAATTATTTTTTTTTACAACAATTTATGATAAACTAATTGCGTGATGAACCATGTTTAAATATACTTTAGATAACAAAAGATATCATACTTTTAATTATTTCCTTAGAAATAAATTTAATTCTAAAGTATTTAAAATACCTTTAGACGCTGGAGCTAGTTGTCCTAACAAGCAAACAGGTGGTTGCATATATTGCAAAGACAATAGTAAAGCTAACATTACAGACAATACTCTTGGTTTAGAAAAGCAATATTTAACCGAAGTAGAAGTGCTTAGTAAAAAATGGCCTAAAGCTAAACATATTGTCTATTTTCAAACTGGTAGTAATACAAGTTTAGATCTTAATTTATTAAAAAAATATTGTGATAGCTTTCTTAAATATCCTGAGGTAGTGGGGATAAGCATTGCAACAAGACCTGATTGCATTTCTGATGAGTGCTACAAGTATTTACAAGAATTAAATCAAAAAACTTTTTTGACTATTGAGTTAGGTTTACAAAGTTCAAATAATAATACGCTTAATTTTATTAATCGAGGTCATGATAGCGAGGCTTTTAAAGAAGCTGTAATACGACTACACACTTTAAATATTTTTGTCGTAGCCCATATTATTAATGGTCTTCCTTATGAAACTAAAGAAGATATGCTAAATACAATTAAATTCTTAAACGAATTACATATTGACGGCATTAAAATCCATATGCTTCATGTTTTAAAAAACACTAAACTTGCCCAAATTTATGAAGAAAATAACTTTTCTATTCTTAGCAAAGAAGAGTATATCGATATTGTCATAAGTCAGCTTGAATTATTAGATCCTACGATAGTAATTGAAAGAATTACCGGTGACCCTATTAAGGAAGATTTAATCACGCCAACATGGCTAGAAAAGAAATTTGTACTATTAAATGATATTGATAAAGAAATGGTTAAAAGAAATACTTATCAAGGCAAAAAAACAGTTAGCTCTTAACCAACTATTTTCTATTTTTTATTTCATCTGTTATCTTAGTAATAAATTCATCTAAAGGTAAAGTATGGGTATCCGTTTCTTGTATTAAACGGTAAGATATTTCCTTACTATCAACTTCTTTTTGACCTAGTATTAAAGTATAAGGAATTTTTTGCATAATACTTTCTCTTACTTTATAGCCTAGTTTTTCACTGCGATCATCTAGATTAACTCTTACGCCTAAATCTTTAAGCTTTTCGTATACTTCTTCAGCATAAGCTAAATGATATTCGTTATTAACAGGAATAACATTTACTTGAACTGGAGCAAGCCAAGTAGGTAATAAACCTTTAGTTTCTTCTAAAATAAAGGCTGTAAATCTATCAAATGTTCCAAAGATTGCTCTATGAATTACTACTGGAGTAGCTTTTGAACCATCTTTATCAATATAAGAAAGTTCAAATCTTCTTGGAAGTAAGAAATCAAGTTGGCAAGTAGAAAGCGTTACTTCAGGGCCAACTGCCGGTTTTACTTCAACATCTAGTTTAGGTCCATAGAAAGCAGCTTCTCCTATAGCTTCAAAGAAATCAATGCCATAACTTTTTAGAACTTCTCTTAACTTACTTTCAGCTTCATTCCACATATTATCATCAGGGAAGTATTTTTCTTTGTCTTCAGGATCTCTTAAAGATAGTCTAAATTTATAATCTTTAATACCAAAGTCTTTATAGACATCTAAAATTAACTCTACAACCTTTTGTACCTCTTCACCAATTTGGTCAGGTCTTACAAATAAGTGAGCATCGTTTTGGCACATGCATCTAACTCTTTCAAGGCCTTTTACCGCACCTGAAGCTTCATATCTAAAGTCAGTAGCAAATTCACCGATTCTAATTGGTAAATCACGATATGAATGTAAGTCATTAGCATAAACAAGCATATGATGAGGGCAATTCATAGGTCTTAAGACAAATTCTTCTTCATCAACTTTCATTGGGGGAAACATATTTTCTTTATAATGATCCCAGTGGCCTGAAGTCTTATATAAATCCACTGTACCTACACATGGTGTATAAACATGTTTATAACCCATTTTTCTTTCTTTATCATAGATATAGTTTTCTAGTTCTTTTCTAACTATAGCCCCATTTGGAAGCCATAAAGGCATACCTTTGCCTACTAAATCATGAGTCATAAAGATATCAAGTTGTTTACCAATCTTACGATGATCTCTTTCTTTAGCCTCTTCAAGTTCTTGTAAATATTTATTTAAATCTTCCTCATTTTCAAAGCATACACCATATATCCTTTGAAGCATGTGATTTTTGGCATCGCCTTTCCAATAAGCTCCTGAGAATTTTAAAAGTTTAAAATACTTTAATTCTTTAACAGACTCAACATGAGGTCCACGGCAAAGATCAGTGAAATCTCCTTGGGTATAACAGCTTATTACTGTTCCTTCAGGAAAACGAGTAATTAAATCTATCTTATATGGGTCATCTTTAAATTTCTCTAAAGCTTCTTCACGAGATATTTCTTCGCGATAGATTCTTTTACCATCTTTGGAAATCTTTTTCATTTCCTTTTCAATTCTTTCAAGGTCTTCCTCTTTTATTACATCATCGCCTAAATCAATGTCATAATAAAAGCCTTCCTCTATTACAGGTCCTACCCAAAATTTAGCATTAGGATATAAATGTTTTATAGCTTGGGCCATTAAGTGAGCACAGCTATGATTCATTACTGATAATCTTTCATTTTCTAATATGTTTTGCATTTTTATTTTCCTTTCTTAAAAAAAGGATGATACCCAAGGAGTAATTTCTTACGGTACCATCCTTTATATTTCTTAATTTAGATAACGGTTTTTAAGCCGTGGCCTATTAAGCCCTCCCAAAAAGTAGTAACTATTATATCTTTTAATTAACTTTCACCAACCGTTAACTCTCTTCATAATCAATATAATAATCATGTCTTTTTGCATTGATTTACAAGCTAATTGTAGCACTTTTAATTTTAATTATCAAGCGCTATTTTATCGCATTACCACAGTTAATTTGTTTATCATCTGTATAGGTGTAATTGATTTTAACATTTTGGACATCTTCTAATTTATCTATTTTAATTAAATAAATTATCATATGACTTTTACACCAGCCACAGCGATTATATTTTTTAAACTCTATATCAATAGTATTGCCATTTATAGCTACATTGCCTACTTTCTTACGCTTAGTTTCTGAACAGCTATCATACTCTTGAAAAGAAGCTAAATAATAATTATCGGCAAAATCTGTAGATTTTAAGTCATCCGCTAAATCATATTTTTCGATAAGCTCTTGATATTCATCATAATCTTTAATTATGATATCCTTATAAGTTTTATTAAAATCTCTTTCACCAATATCATAACTTAAAGTACTAGCATTGCTAATTTTAATATAAGCAAAAATAGCAATTCCTATAGCAAATATCACACATATAATAGTAATTAAAATTCGATAAACAAGAGGATTTTTTGGTCCTAATTTATGCATAATTCTCTCCTTTTTTACTCAAAAAAAGACTCACTAAGAGCCTTCACAAACATAATGGTGGAGAATAAGGGATTCGAACCCTTGACCCCCTGCGTGCAGGGCAGGTGCTCTAGCCAGCTGAGCTAATTCCCCAATGACTTAATTATCTTACCATACAAATATAAGATAATCAAGAATTTTCTTTATTTTTTTACGATTGTTACTAAACCCTTGTCAATTTCTTCTAAAGCTCTTCCTAATTCTTTTTTATTTTTATATTCGCTTTCTTTCATTTGAAAGTGATTATATTCAATCATTTGTTTACTTCTTTTAGCAATAGCATGAACAAGCAAATATTTAGAGTCGATTTTGGTTAATATTTTATCAATAGATGGGTATAACACTTTTATCATCTCCTTACATTAATATCATACCCAATTTTACTATTTGTGTTCAAGTTATTTTACTTAAAATAGACAGCTATTTTACAAGTTCTCGTAAAGCAGAAAGAATAACGACCATGGCCCAAGTATCTTGCTTACAATAAGTAATTAAAGCATCATACTTAAGATTAAATTCTTCTTTACTCATTACCGGATAAAGGGAATAAGCTAAAATAGCTTCCATACCATTCTTGACATCAAGATTAGCGTATGATAAATCTGAAAAAACTGGTAAAGTTTTCTTGATGGAATAACTACCGCTTAAATCTTTATTATAATAGTTTGGTAACCCTGCCCGGTCTTCATCAAAGCCTAAATCAAGATATAATTGTTTATTCGTATTAACAAGCCAAAGTAAATCCGCAGAATTATTTCTTATTTCTAATAGTTTTTGGGCATACTGTGGGAATAAATCCGCAAGATTTTTTAAACAAGCTTTTTCAAAGGAATAGTTTTGGGCAAACATTGTCCCTTTACTGCCATCAATGTGTTCAACTAAAGCCTTAGCCATTTCTTCTCTTTCATCGCCAAACGTTTTAGCTAAAAAGACATAATTATCTTTATCTTTATCACATACTCCAGGTGCTCTTTCAATATGTAAAGAAAATTCAAAAGGCGATTGGGTATAGGGCTTTTCGCCAAAAAAACGTGGAAGTGGACAGGGAAATGTTTCAAAATCTAAGTGATATATGGGATATTTTAGGGTATTAATACCGGCTTTAATTTTTTCTTTATCGATATAAACTCTATTAAAGGCTAATGCGTCTCTTTGAATTTCATGCTTCTTACTTTTTATCCATGTTGCTGGAATATCCATCATATTTAAATAACCATCATTAACTAAATCAAGGCACTTGTGACTATCCCCATAATCATCCTTAAACACATAACAATTTAAATAACTAAAAACGGAATTTTTTAAAGGGATATCTTTACCACAGACAGTTTTAAAATATGCACATTCTTTAGATTTTTTGCGACCACACCATATTCCTAAAGGACATTTTTTAGCATCACTTTTATCAATGTAATTTTCAAGACTTTGACGATACTCATCTATTCTTTCTTGATATTCTTCCGTCACTTTAGTTAAATCAATAAAAGTAATAAGTTCTTCACCATTAATTTCATGGTATTTTCCACTGCCATCATAAACATAATTAGAATTTAAAACCCCTAAAAAATATTTTGTATTTTTTATAGCCGTTTCATTATTATTTTGCTGATAATCATGCTCAATTATGTATCTTTGAACCGCTAAATCAAAAACATAGCCTCCAACATCTGAGTAGCGGTCAAAGAGCTTATTTCTTTTTTTCTGATAGCTTTCATCGTCCATTTCATTTGCTATGTTATAGCCTTTTATTTCATCTTTTAATTTTAAAACATTATTTATTTTATAAAAGATACTATATTTTTCTTTACCCTTAAGACCGGCAACTAATTCTTCATATTTTTTAGTAGTTGTAGCTTTTACTTCAATAATATTGTATTTATCATTATCTTCGTTATAAATATCGACATAGCAAATATATTTAATATTATTAATAATGCACTCAAAGTATTGTTGGTCTTGCGTTTTTTCAGCATATATATTTGTGCCTGGGAAATATTTTTCCACTATTAAACCAGCTTCAATTTCAACTTGTTTATAATAGGGCATCATAGCTTGCATTTGGGGATTTAAATCTTTAGTTAAATCTACTTCATAGTTTTCATCCTCAAACATACCTGCTAATAATTCTCTTTTTTCATCTTCTAACTCTTGCTCTTTATATTCCTCATAAGAAATAGTTGATAAGAGTTTTTCTTTTCGCAAATCATCTAAAGCTAAATATCTAGGACATCTTGTATAATTTATAAAATTAGTTTTGGTAATAGCCATAACTACCTCATGATAATACTTTAGTTGTTATTTTACCATCTTCACTTGTTAATCTAATCTTTAAATCATTTAAGGTTTTTATCTCGCTAGAGGGGTCTTTGACTTGGCCCTCATCATTGTCAGCTTTTAAATAGCCTAATTTTACTAATTCATCTACGGTTATATATGCTGCGTCTTTATCGGTAAAAATATCAGGGTTTTCTTCAGCATAAACTTCAGCACTTTTTCTAATTAATAGAATTTCTTGTTCATATTTATCATTTTCTTCTCCAGTAGGAAAAGCATAACTTGATTTAACTGCGCCTACAAAAAAACCTACCGTAAATAATACCATAATAGCAATAAAAATATATAAATTCATATTCTTTTTCATTTTTCTTTTTCCCTTTCACTATAACCATTTAATGTCCATCTTGGATAATCTTTAACAAAATCATTAGCTAAATTAATAAATTTAGTTTTTAACTTTTCCGTACTATATTCAAAATAATTATCAATTAGTTTATTAAGCATATCATTAGCTTTATTTATATTTATTTGATACTCCTCTATAAAAGGGTTAAGTACCTTTTGTACAACTACACTGAAATTATCTTTTTCAATATAATAACTACCTGTAATAAATTTCTTTAATTTATTATAACTTTTATATTTCTTCATGTATTTTAAAGTATATAATTCTTGGATTTCTTTTAAACTATATTCTTTAATATCTTTAGCATCAGCATATTTTTTACAATCTTTAATATTTTTTATCTTCTTATTAGCTATATATAATTTATCTTTAGTTGTAAATGTTTTAAAAGCATTACTATATTTACTCAAACTTAGAAGATAATCTTTTAACTCATTTTCAGGTATTTGATACTTTTCAGAATATATTTGATAAAAGCGAGTAAAATCTATAGCTCCATAAACAAGAGTAGAGCCTAAAATCAAATGTAATTCTTCACTATTTTTTTGACATTTATTAATTACTTTCTTTTGTTTTATTTTAGTTTTAAATATTTTATATAGTTCTTTAAATAGAATATATTTTCTATCTTCTATTTTATACATTAAGTGGCGATTAGTAAGCATTTGACAAAATTCCATTAGGATAACATCGGTTCTTATTTTAACAGTACCACCCTTTTTAATAATATATTTTATTTTCTTATATTCTTCTTTTGTAAAAAAACTTAATAATTTAACTACAACTTCATCAAGTTCATTTAATATTAAAGAAATTAAATCACTTACTTTAACTTTAGCATTATAAGACATTTCAAGAGTCTGTAAAATAGAGGTTAACTCTTTTTTAGTTAATGTATTTAAGTATTCTTCATAGGATAATAATTTAGTCTTTTTACTTTTCATACTTACATCCTCATACATATTATAGCACGAATTAGAACTAGAAAAAAAGTTTAATGCATTAAAAAATCTCTGTTAAGAGATTAATTAAGCAAGTCTAAATGGATGGTCCATACTTCCATCTATATTATTATCATTAACTAGTTTAACATCTGATTTAAGATAGAAAACAGGACGGACACCATACGAAACATTGTAAACACCGTTATCACTACCTAGGTGTCCCTCATTTGCAACATTGATTGCACCATCGGGGCTCCCGTCGCGCGAGATTGTCCATTCATACACTGCATTATATAACCAATTATTTTTTTGGTTTTCATCAGTATTATAATTATATATTTGTGTTGTCCAGCTCTTTTGGCTACTAGCAAAACCGTAATCTGATGGATACATTAACCCTATTTTAGCTGATACTTGAGTTGAAGCTCCTTGTTCTTCATCGTTTTCTGAATTATACATCACTTGTGAAGTTATAGCAATAGCAGGATTCGGGCCAACATTCCACTTCACATTTTCTATTATATTTGCCCAATTACCTAGCTTATTTATAAAGCTATTATCATTTATATTTAGTGCATTATATAATGAGCCATCTTGCCAAGTATTAATAGAATCATCTTCATCGATATCATTCCAACGGAAACCATCTTTTGGTAATTCTTTTACTCTTTTTAAATTTGCATAATGAGAATCACTTTCTGGTGTGCCTTTTGATGGTATTTCCAAATCATTTGCCGTGGCATATTCTGATTTGATTACTTTGATTAAATTTGTAGTTGTTCCAGTAGATAATTCTACCGGCACATAACCTATTATCCGATATAAATTTTCATCATGACATTTTATTGATGTGCCATTATTATAACTTTCACTACCCGGGCCAAAGCATATAAAATTATTTGGATTATTTCCAGAATATCTATAGCCATCATCTCCTGCGCTATTTGGTAATGATGTTGTATGTTGTAATAGGTTCCCTTGTCCTGATAAGCCTCCATTTTTAGCAAATGCTTTAAAAAAATCTTCTGCTGTGTATGTTTGTCCTGGCGTTAGTTTGTCAAAATATAATTTACAATTATTATTTTTATTTGTTGACATTAATACAGTTTTATTTACTGAATCCCAGTCTAATATATCTTTAGGATTTGTAATATCATTGCAACTACTTTTACCTATATTTAATACATAACCTGTTGTCCAAGTATTATTGTAACTTTCTTGCGTATAATCTCCACTTTCATTTTGATAATAATATGCTATGCCATTATCAAGATTTATAGATTTATCATCATCTTTATTTGTTAATAATATTGTTGAAATTGCTACTATAACTACTACCAATAATGCACTTATTATTCCTATTTTCTTTTTCATCTTTAGCTCCTGTAAATTGACACTTTTTATACCCTTTATTTTTATCATTGTC
>CANQIK010000001.1 GCA_947624085.1 uncultured Bacilli bacterium | reverse complement strand
GATTATTCCTAATCTTGTGTGTCAATTGACGTTAATCGATTTTACTTTATCGAATTATATGTTTCTTTTATCCCATCAATTCCACGATAACCTATCTCTCTTTCATCTTCAATTCCATCTAAAACCGAAATTAACATTTTACAAGGTCCGCACCAATTAGCGTAAAAATATAATTATCACTTTTTATTAAAGTATATTTCAATAATCCTATATACAAGCAATTTGTTTACCATCTTCATTATAATAATCTACATTAATATTATCTTTTATGAATTCCATTTTTTTACCTGCGCCATCAGTCACATTCACATTAAAAGCATGTGTACAACAAGTATTTAAATTTGATACTGTTATAACATTGTCATTGATAGATATTTTAGCACCATCTCCATTGTGAGAACAATTATTAGAAGCATTTAGTCCACATTCACAAGAATTTATTACGGAGTAAGTATAATTTCCATCTCCTCCTGTTGCCGTGACAGTTAATTTTGCAGTAAAAGGAGTCTCAGTATCAACATCAATATGTTCTATTTTCAAAGGCTCAGTAATTTTCTTGTCAAAAAACAATTGACAATTATAGCTTTTATTTGTTTTTAATCTTATTTCATTATTTTCATATGATACTATATCTGTTACATTTTCTTTGTTATTACACATACTTTTACTCGTATTAAGTTGATATTCTTTCTCATCTGGCCACGCTCCATTACTCCATTGATGATATTCAGTATTATTATTTTCACTTTGAACCATTATTGCTAAACTAGAATCTGCTGTATCATAATTACCTTTATTATTCTTATAAGCATAAAGTATACTTGTTATCACAAGCACTAAAATTGTTATTGTGCTTATTAATATTATTCCTATTTTTTTCTTCATCTTCCCTCCATGTAAATTGACACTTTTTACACCCTTGTTTTTATCATTTTCTCAAAAAAAAAAAAAAAAACAAGATTATTCCTAATCTTGTGTGTCAATTGACGTTAATCGATTTTACTTTATCGAATTATATGTTTCTTTTATCTCATCAATTCCACGGTAACCTATTTCTCTTTCGTGTTCAATTCCATCTTTAAAAAATACTAAAGTAGGAATACTCATAATGCCAAATTTACGAGCAAGTTCTTCATGTTCATCAACATTAACTTTAATAATGTCACAAAAGTCTACTTCATCTAAAACCGGAATTAACATTTTACAAGGTCCGCACCAATCAGCATAAAAGTCTACAATATAATTACCACTTTTTATTAAAGCATAAAAGTCGTCTTCTTTAGTTAAATGTTTAATCATTTATTTTCCTTTCTAGGATGCTACAACCACATTTTCTAAATGTAATTTACCATTATCTATACATTCTTGAACTAATGTAGCTTTTACAATATCATATTTTACTAATATTCTTATAATTGCAATATTTGTTTCTTTACTATCTTTAGTTTCTTGATAATTATCTATCTCTTCATAGATATTTTCTGCGGCTCCTATACCAGTTCTAAATACCATATTAACAATTGGCGTTTTTTCAACAATTGGTTTTACCATTTTACTTTCCATAACATACTTTGATGTTTGAGAAAATTGTAACATCGCAACACCGAGAATAAAAACGAAGAAAATTGCTTCTACAGCTCCTAGTACGGCGCCTATTACTTTAGATGGAATTTCAAAAATTATTGTTATCTTTAATAAAAATTCAACAATTCCCGAGATATCAATTAAAATATTTAATAAACAATATAGGAGAATAAATACTACTAAGAACGCTATGCCTTGATATACTAATAAATTCAAAGCATATAGATCATTTACCTTGCCACCAAAATTGAAAAATGGCAAATGCTTAATTAAGAGATTACCAATTGTATCTTTAAATTGATAAGCTACAATAACAATGGCTACTAATCCGACTAATTGAATTAGGCCCTTAATTGCTCCTTTCTTAAAACCAAATAATGCACCAAGTATAATTATTATAATTGCGATAATATCAACTACTGTCATATCATTCCTCTTCTCTATTATTAATTATATTATAATACATTAAAAAAATAAAGCCTAAAAATATACTTGGCAGTGTAAATCTTGAAAGGCAATTAAGTGAAAATGCGTATGCAAGATGTTATAATAGTCTCGAGGTGTTCAATTATGAATTGCGTTGTATTTAAATTAAGTGATAATTTAAGAACAAAATTTATTAAGTTCTATGCCAAATATAAATGTGAAAAAACACCACCCTATGCCGTGTTTCAAGCCAAAAACTATGATGTTACAATAACTTTATACGAATCAGGTAAAGTTATGTTTCAGGGAATTGGCGCTGATATCGAATCAAGTATATGGATTGCGATGGAAAAGAAATATAATAATCTTGATATCGCTACAAATGCCGAAGCCAAAGCTAAAAACCCAAAAGATAATGATATTTTCTTTCTTAATACTTCTACTATTGGTTCAGATGAAACAGGCTGTGGGGATTTCTTTGGTCCTATTGTTGTTTGCGCTACTTACTGCCGTAAAGAAGATATTAGTTTCTTAAAAGAATTAGGCGTTAAAGATTCTAAAAAAATAACGGATGATAAAATCAAAGAAATAGCGCCAGCAATTATAAAAAAGATTCCCTACGTTTGTACCGTTTTAGATAATGAAACCTATAATAAAAATTATCATGATATTAACATGGTTAAACTAAAATGTATCCTCCACAATAAGGTTTTATGTTCTCTAGTTGAAAAATACAAACCCGATTATAAATATGCTGTAATTGATCAATTCGTCAATGCTAAAAAATATTATGAATATTTAACAGGCGTCCCTAAAAAGCTTAAAGGTATCACCTTTTATACTAAGGGCGAAAGTAAGTGTATAGCAGTAGCAGCTGCTTCCATTATTGCCCGTTATGTTTTCCTAAAAGAGATGGCTAATTTAAATAAAAAAGTCGGCTTTACTTTACAAAAAGGAGCTGGTGCTATAGTTGATGAACAAATTCAAACTATAATTCAAAAAAAAGGCAAAGATTATTTAAAATCAATTGCCAAATTAAACTTTAAAAATTATACTAAACTTAGTTAATCACATAGTTCTAAAGCAAGCAAATCAAGGGCTACAGCTTTATCAATTGCTCCACTTTTTAGACCTAAATCATAATTATTAAGAGTAATTATGATTTTTTTTAATTCTTTTTCACTAAAATCATTAAGATGGTTTAAATAATTTTTTATCATCCAATCTTCTTTGCCATAATTTTTTTGAATATCTTTAGGAGTTATTCCTTGTTTAAGATTTAAATAAATTTGCATTTCTTTTGCCAAAGAAATAACTACAACAATCGGATCTATTTTTAATTTTTCAAAAGAATCAATAGCATTAATGGCAGTTTTTAAATCTTTAGTAATTATAGCATTAATATAATTAAAAGTTTTATTGCTTATACTTGTCGAAATAATATCTTTAATATTTTCTAAGTTGATTTCTCCTTTTGGTAATAAAACTAATATTTTATTTATCTCCCCTATTAAAATATCATAATTAACATAAGAATTATCAACAATATAACTAGCCGTATCATAAGCTATGCTATAACCATGATTTTTTAAAAGCTCAATTGTTTTATATGTTAATTCTTTTTTATTTAATGTTGGTATTTCAATATAATTATTTTCGTTATTAATTAATTTAAATAGTTTTTTTCTTTTATCAGGCATTTCATAAGAAGCAAAAATGATTGTTGTATTATCATTAGGACTTTTTAGATAATTTTCCAGTTTTTTAGTCTCTTTACTGCCGTCTTCATCTTCACTTTTAGTCGTTTTAAAAAAAGAGGCACCTTTGACAATAATATATTTTTGTTCATTTGTTAAAGAAAAATAACTCGCTTCACTTAAAACATCATCTAAAGCACTTTGCCTTAAGTCATATTTTATAACATACGAATTAGGTGGGACTAACTTATCAATCTCACTTTTCATAAGGTTAAAACTTTCGCATGCTATTAAATAAACTTTCATATCCTTATTATACTCTAGCCTAGGCAAAAAGAAAAGAGCCCATAAAAGGCTCAATCTATCTAAACATCATGCACAATGTAATATATTTTATGCTAAATTTATAAAAAATTATCCTTAAAATTTAAATTAGGGCGCATAAGTTATAATATCAAGATCATTTTCTTTCATTTTAAAAATAATACTTCCATCATAATCAGTTCGATATATTTTTTGTTTATTTAAAGTAGTTAATACGCTTGCATTAGGGTGATGATAACGGTTATTTCTACCTACCGAAATGATGGCATATTCCGGATTTATTTGGGCAATAAACTTTTCACTTGAACTTGTATTACTGCCATGGTGTCCAACTTTCAACACATCAATTTTAGTAAGTTCATAATCATTTAATATATTCTCTTCACTTTGCACACCGGCATCACCCATGAACATAAACTTTTTACCCGCGATCGTAAATAAAATAACATTTGAACTATTATTTTCATCACTATAAACCCCATTATTTAGGGAAAAAACTTGATTATCATTTATTGCTAAATGACCAGCATCTTGCGAATATTTTATATGCTTTTCTGTTAATTTTTTTATTAAACTTTTCTCTAAATCATTAAATTCACCTTGATTAAAAATAACTTCTTTTACTTTAAGATTATCGATAATATTACTAGCATCACCCATGTGATCAAAATCACCATGACTTAATAATAAGGTATCAATTTTGGTAATACCAATACTTTTAAAATATAAAATAACGTTATTAGAAACTTGATAATTTTGTAAGCCTCCCGTATCAATCATAATAACATCATTATGAAACTTACTTATTATAGCTGCACAATCGCCCTGGCCAACATCAAAGAAGATAACATAATCATTAAAATCTAACTTAGCATTTACTTTAACCATTAAAAGCAACCCAATTAAAACAAATAACAATTTTCTTTTACTATAATATAAATACCCAAATAATAAAATGTAAAAAATAATAATTAAAATAAAGGGCATTTTTGGTATATTAATAACAAGAAAGGGAAATTTATTTAATATACCGATTATTTTCTCCATAAAATTCGTGAAAAAGGCAAATAACGAATTTAAAAAAGGAAAAATAAATGTTATAAGCCCTAAAGGATACAAGAAGAAGGAAACATAAGGTATAAATAGTAAATTACTAATAAATAATATTAGATTGCATTCATAATTCAAGTTAATAGTTATTGGTAAAGTAAAAAGCAAAGTATAAAAAGAAATAATAATGATATTTAAAAAATAATTTTTCCTTTGTTTACTTTCGGTGGTTATTACCCCTAAGGCAGCACTAAACGAATATTGAAATGATGTACTATAAATATTAAAGGGATCAAGCAAAATAATAATAAAGGCAGTGAGAAGAAGCTTTTTACAGCTTGATATATGAATACCCGTTTTGGCTAAAAGAACCCCAAGAATAAAAGAAATTACTACTCTTAAAATGGAGGGTGTAAAATTAACAAGATAGCAGTAAAAAAGTAAAAAACCGATAATAACAATATCTTTAATATTTTTGTGCAGGAAAAAGAGCAATTTATTAAGTATTAAGATAAATACGGAAACATGCATTCCGGATATAGCTAATAAATGCGCAATGCCACAATCTTTAAAATTATTATAAACATCACTATCCATGCCCGTTTTATCACCACAGATAAAAAGTCTTAAATACGTATTACCCTTAACCCTATTGAGTATCCAATTCTTAATTTTAATAAAAATATTAGAACTTTTAGAAACAACTTTGATATTATTAGCCACTACTTTAGTATAAATATGATTATTATATAAATATTTTGCATAATTAAATGTATTAGGTATGGTATTAGGCAAAACTTTCGAGATAGTTCCTGATACTTCCAGTTTATCGCCTATTTCCACCGCAATTTTGTCATAATAATTTACTAAAATTTGCTCATCACTATCAAGATAAATAGTAGTACTATCTTCTTTTTGAACATATCTAGAAACTGTCCCGATAAAATGGGTTTCATCCTGATATTTAGATTCATACTTTATTAATCTAGTAAATACTAATACATAAATTACAATGATGATAATGCTTATAAGATAAAACACATTAGACTGTAATATAATCTTTAATTTTGTCAAATAACGCCTGTGATATTCCACTTACATTTACAATATCTTGAATAGTTTTAAAATTGCCATTTTCTTCACGATATTTGATAATGGCACTAGCTTTAGCTTCTCCGATGCCACTTAATATCTCTAGTTCACTTTGACTAGCCGTATTAATATTAATTAGCTCACTTGTAGTATCTGAACTAGAAATATCTTCTTTATTTGTACTACTATTACCACTGCTATTACCATTAGTAACTACGGAACTTGGCCCTTCTTCAATGACGCTTGAGCCTGTATCAATGCATGAAGTTATATCAACGCTTTCACACTTGCAAGGCTTTTCCACATAAACAATGTCCGGCTTATTTAAAGTCGAATATTCATAGCTACTATAGATAATAATAACCATTTCATCACTTACTCTTTTGCTTAAATTAATATTACGAGTATAGGCATTTTCGGTAAGTCCTCCGGCCATCTCAATAACATCATTAATAATATTATTGGTCGTAACAGCGTAGACTCCAGGGTTTACTACTTGGCCTTTAATTTCCACGTGCATTGTTTTTTCAGCTTGTTCTTCTGTTTCCTGTTCTTCATCACTAGCCATAGCTAAAACCGGAGCATTATTAACGGTTTTTTCTTTTTGGCCAAATTTTTCATAAGCATAAAGCCCATAGATACCAAGCATTAAAATCCCTAAAAAGCCTACGATAAAATGTAAGTAGTATTTTTTTAAAATATCCATCTTTTCCTCCTTTCATATATATACATTACACATGAAAGGGAAATTTCCTTTTTTTTATGTTAATTTTTTGCAAAATTTAATTCTTTATTAAAATTAATAACTTCATTAATAGGTATTTTACTAATGTTATTCTTAACAAAACCTAGCTTATTACTATCACTTAATATAACTACTAATGTACTATTGAATGAATAATACTCATCTTCAAACTCCACTAGTTTATCTTTAATAATCTTATTTAAAAGATTAATTATTTTTCCATCAGCAGTTTCTTTAGCAACAATTATTTGACTAGGATAATATTTAATTTTATGAAATAATTTAGGGATATTTTCACTACTTGTTAAATTAAAAATTTCAAAGTTTAGCTCTTTAGCTAAATCTTTTAAAAATTTATCGCTATCACCTATAAAAAGATAAGAAGCTGGGCCATTATGTTTTTTCATAGGTTCAGTAATAAGTTTTAATATCTTATGATCATAATTTTCTTTTAAATTATGATAGACATTTTTAATTTTATTACTTTTAATAATAATATTATTTTTATATTCTAAGACATCAATAATATCATCTTCGGCAATATAATAATTAGAGCCATTTTTAAGCATTTGTAATTCATTTTTCAATTTATTTTCTAGCATTTTATTTTTTAAGGCTTCTTTATAATTTTTTTCTTCAAGCATTTGCGCTTTCATAAAGCTTATTTTTTTAAGTTTTTCTTCTTTAGCTTGAATAACTTCCCTATTTTCTTTGAGTTTAACATAACTCATAACTGAGTCTAAAAGTTCTACAGCTTTATCCGGATTTTTCTTATCAGGAAAATATATCGAGGCCATATGGACTAAACTTCTTAACATATCATCGGTAATATTAATTTTATGAAACTGAGTATATTCATTTTTAATTGCCTTTAAAATATTAAAGGTTTCTTCCTCGTTAGGTTCATTAATAAGAATTCGTTCAAATCTTCGATTTAAAGCTTTATCTTTTAAAATCGATTTTTCATATTCTTTTTTCGTAGTAGCCGCGATACATTTAATATCACCTCGCGCAAGATAAGGTTTTAATATATCTGAAGCTCCTATTGCTCCTTCTGAATCCCCAGCCCCAACCATGGTATGAACCTCATCAATAAAAAGAATTATGTTGTTACTTTCCTTAACCTCTTTTATAATGTGGTTTACTCTTTCTTCAAATTCACCTCGATACCGTGTTCCTGCGAGGATACTTGCCATATCAAGAGAAAAAATTATTTTATCTGTTAACATACTAGGCACTTCATTTTTAACAATGCGCCGAGCTAATTCTTCAACTATAGCACTTTTACCAACCCCGGCATCTCCTACTAACAAGGGATTATTTTTCTTTTTACGCAGAAGCGTTTCAATAATAAGGTCTATTTCTTTATCTCTACCTATAACTTTTTCTTCTAAACTAACGCTTTTATTTAAAATAGTCCCAAATTTATATAACTCTAGATTACTATTTTCATCTTTTAAGAAATTATAAACCGCATCAATATCAACATCTTCTGCAATAAGAATTCTTATCGCTACACCCTCACCTAGTTCTAACATACTAACAAGTAAATCTTTAGTTGTTATTTTCTTTGGCTTTTGCATCGCATTTAAAATAACTTCTTTTAAAAGAGGCGTAAAATCCCTACTTCTACTTAGAGATTTTTCTAAACTTTCATCTATATCTTTATAGAATTTATCATAGTGGATACCATACTCACCTAAAGCTTTGGCTAAAGACTTATCACTAGCCAAAACAGCCAAAAGAAAATGTTCTGTACCAATATATTCATGATTTAATTTGTTTTTTATTTCTTCGGCTTTTTTAAAAATATGACATACTTCTATTTCAAAATTTTCAAACATAATTATTCCTTTACTTTAATTATGTTATTAATCTTGAAAAAATATTCATCATCCCATAAAAAAACTCATCAAATTGATGAGCTTATTTTATAACATATACTGCAAAAGTTGCTACTAAAGCAATTACGACTAGAACAACTAAAGCATATAGCCAAATATACTTAAACCATTTTTTATAATCTACATTTAGATAAGTTAGACCAATTAATAATAAACCACTTACTGGGGCAAATAATTGAACTAACCCATTTGTCGTTACATAAATAGCTTCGATAATTGGTAAATGATTTACAGCTATTGAACCATATATATTAGCTAAGGCAAAACTAGTGTAGCCAATATCCGCTGAATGGAATATTGAAGTAACTAGAGAGTCTAAAATCGAAATAAATGGAACATAGTTATGTGACCAACCATACATCATACCAGTTATAGATGTTGTAAATGGTGAAGTATAGATAACTAAGAATATTGTATAAGTTAAAACAAATATACCAATTGGTTTAATGAAACGTTTAATACCATCGCCAACAGCACTTAAATATTCACTAACATTTAATCTATTTAATAATGCTACAATAATAGACATTACTAAAGTGTAAGAAACGATAGCTAGAATATCCATTGAACCAAAGGCATTACTTAAATTACTATTGCCTAGAATAAATGAGAAAATTGGTAAATCCTTGCCAAAAGGTGAATATTCATTGATTACTTTGTGTAAGTCGTTGAATAATTCAATTTTGAAAATACCGTTCCAATCAAAGTATGCTAATACTACAAATAATAATGTTAATACCATAACAATTATCATTGGCCAAGCCGCATGCTTCTTTTCCTCAGTTTTCTTTTCAACAGGCTTCAATTCATACAAATCTTCTTTGACATCATTGTTCTTTTCTTTTTTAACTACTTTATATACACGGTAAACATTGTATAAAATGAATAATACAGCAGCAATTCCGCCAATAATTAAACGATAAGTTAAACCTACAGTTAAATCAGGATCAGAATAGCCATTACCCATGTAAGTGTTAAAAGCATATAGATTATCTGTTCCATATGTAGCCGCTAATTGACCTACTAATATTGAACCAAATGTTATAGCAATAGTTGTAAGTTTATCAAAATTAGCATGTAACAATACCGTAATTAAGAATGGTACAAGAATTAATAGTGCATAAGGTGACTTAGATAATACTGATGTTAAGCATATTAAGACAACCATTATTACTATTGCTGAAACAATAGCATACTTTTTAACAAAAGCCGCTGTTTTTTCAACTAATTTCTTATAACTTCCTGTAGCGGATAATACACCATAGAAACCACCGATTGCTAGTAAAACTAAAATCGTTGGTAATGGATAATACACAGCATAGAAGAATAAATCTCTAATATTTGTAAGACCAATCCGCGTTAAGGTTTCATAAGATGTAAATGTACCATCACTTGCAAATGATCCACCAGGAATTAACCATGTAAAGCAAATAGCCACGAATAGGATTATTAAAACCCACTTAAAAACATCAGGCTTTTTAGATTTACAAGTTAACACGGCAAAAAATACTGCAAGTGCAAGAACAACAACAATTCCAATAATCGTTAATGCATTCATATCCTACCTCCTACTTAAAATTATAGCACTGTAAAACATAAAAAAAAAGCAAAAATGCTTTTTTCATCAAAATTCTTAGGATTATTTCTTATTTTCTTTCATTGTTGGGAATAAAATAACTTCTCTAATTGTATCTTGTTCGCTAAATAACATGACAAGACGGTCAATACCATAACCTATTCCTCCTGCTGGTGGCATACCATATTCGAGAGCTTCAATAAAGTCCATATCAATATCATTGGCTTCATCATTGCCAAGTTCTCTTTCTTTAATTTGGTCTTCAAATCTTTCTAATTGATCAATAGGATCATTAAGTTCCGTATACGCATTAGCAAATTCTTTTCCCCCAATAAAGAGTTCAAACCGGTCAACAAATCTTGGATCCTCAGGATTTTTCTTAGTAAGAGGAGATATTTCTACAGGATGACCATATAAAAATGTTGGTTGAATTAAAGTTTCTTCAACATATTTTTCAAAGAATAAATTAATTATATGGCCTAAAGCTTTTTGATGTTCTTCTACTGGAATATCATGTTCTTCAGCAAGTTGCAAAGTCTTATCTAAAGTCATATCAGGGTCTTTAAAATCAATACCCGTTTTTTCTTTAATACTATCGGTCATACTAATTCTTTTCCAAGGTCCAGTTAAATCAATATCATAGCCACACCAATTATAATGCATTTTGCCAACAACTTCTTTAGCGATCTTGGTAAACATTCTTTCGGTTAAATCCATCATGCCCTCTAAATCAGAGTAAGCAAGATAAGCTTCCATTAAAGTAAATTCGGGATTATGTTTAGGATCCATGCCTTCATTTCTAAATACACGACCTATTTCATAAACGGCTTCCATGCCTCCTACTAAAAGTCTTTTTAAAGGTAGTTCTAGAGCTATTCTTAAAAACATATCCATATCTTGGGTATTATGATGGGTAATAAATGGTCTAGCAGCCGCTCCAGTTAATAAAGTGTTTAATATTGGTGTTTCTACTTCGGTAAAGCCTTCATTATCCATAAAGTTTTGGATACATCTGATTATCTTAGGTCTTAAAAAAGCCACTCTTTTAGCTTCTTCATTCATGATTAAATCAACATATCTACGACGATATCTTTCTTCAACATCAGTAAGACCATGGAATTTTTCTGGTAGAGGTCTTAAGGCTTTAACTAAATGGGTATATTTTAAACATTTAATCGTAACTTCTCCCGTTTGGGTTTTCATTATCTTACCATAGACACCTACAATATCACCAAGGTCAGCTGTTTTAAATAAATTATAATCTTCTTCCCCTACATCATTGATTGATATATATATTTGGATATTTCCCGTTTTATCTTTAATAGAAAAGAAAGACGCTTTACCCATTTTCCGGATAAACATTATTCTTCCTGCTACGGTAGCAGTATCATCCATATTAGCAAAGGCATCATGGTCAATATCTTTATATTTATCTTTAATGTCACTGGCAAAGCTATCACGTTCAAAACGCTTGCCAAAAGGATCTAAGCCTAATTCACGCAATTTCTCAGCTTTTTCTCTTCTTACCATTTCTTGTTCTGTAAACTCTCTCATTCAAATCACCTAAAATGATTTTACCATAAAAAAAAGCTATTAGGAACACCTAATAGCATAATCTTTTTAATAAATTATATTTTAAATAGTTTAGTTTTCTTACTAGTTACTACATATGCCCCAGCAGCAAGTACTAATCCACCAATGATAATTTCATATGGAACAGAAGCACCAGTATCAGGGTTTGTTTTATTAAAGACAGAACTAGCTTCGCCTAACATATATCTAATAGTACAATCACTATCAGCAGCATTTTTGTCAATCAATACCGAAATAGTACCAACTTGAGCTTTACCTAAACCAATCGTACTAGCAGTACTAAAGGTACAAGTTCCACCTGTTTGAACGTCGCCGGTAGTTTCTACTTCATATTCACCGTATCCATCACAATTAAAGTTTGTAATAGCAGGTCCAAAATCAAATTCAAATTTAAAGTTGGAATCCTGAAATGTTTCTCCCTCATCACCAGTTAGTTCAACATAAATTGGGAATGTTTTTACAAAACCTTTATCATTGTCTTTTTGAGTCGTTGGATCATTTGGAATACTAGGAGTAACTCTAACATCTGCTAAAACAGATAAAGGAGCTATCAACATCAAACATATTACAATTAGGCTGACCATAACTTTCTTCATAACTACACACACTCTCCTTCTCATTTATTATGTTTTTATTATACCATAAAATTTGTAAAATAAAACAGATTTTGTCAATTTTTCTTTTTTTTACATTTTTTAACCACTTTTATTGTAAAGTATGCTATCATATTGAGTAGAAAAGGTGGTTAAAATGCGGATACTTATTAAGGTTAAAGACGATAAGCTATTATTTGCCATTCGCAAACGTTTAAATAATGATGATAAAAGCATTGTTAATACAAACCTTATATCTGATGATGAAATCTTTTTTACTGATGATTATGTAAAAGAACACGTAGTTGTCGTAGTATCCTTTTTTAATGCTTTAATTAAAAGCTATAATATTAATACTTTATCATTTCAAACGATGGAGGTTGCTGAGGTTTTTGCTCATATCTTAGGTAAACTTAAAGGTATAAAAAATGTTTATTTTGAATCAAGTGAAATCTTAACCTATAGTTTATGTGAAAGTCTTAGCAAATGTAATAATATCAAATATATAAGTGCCAACTATATTCCCTCTTATATGTTTGAAATGCTTGATAAATATAATATCATACCTGAATCAAGAGATGAAGTCTTATTTACCTCTAATTTCATGCAAATTAACACCTTAACTAACTATGCTACCATCTTTTATAAGTATATGATATATTTAGAATTCCCTTTTACACCAGAAGATATGGAAGATTTTTCCACTTTCTGTAGCATAAATAAAAATCTTAAGATTATTCATATAAATAAACCTAATCGATTTAACCTTGAGGAAATAATTGCTATTTTAAAAGCTAATAAAAAGGAAAGAATAAAAATATATATCCATGGCGATGTTCAAGACCTTGAGGTAATTGAATATCTAAAAAAATATAATAAAATGCTTAAAAAAAGATATCATATTGTTCTTAAACTTACCTATTCAGATAAATATATTAGAGAAAATATTGCCAAACAAACTAATAATAATATTTTACGGATGTGTTCTTATCTAATTATTGCTTTAGTAATATCATGTATTGGTTTTATTGCTTATGATAGTTATCGCGCAATGCTTAAAACCTCGACTATTAGAGAAGAATTACAAGACGTTATAAATGCAACGGATACTACCGAAGTAAAAAAAGAAATTGAAGAAAAAAATGAAGGCAAAGTAGTCGTCAATAATGATATCGCAGCTCTTACTACGATTAATCCTGATATTGTCGGCTGGCTTAAAGTTAATAATACTAATATCGATGATGCTATTGTCCAAGGTAATGATAATGACTATTATTTACAACATAATATATATAGGGAAGAAGATTCAGGAGGTTGGATGTTCTTAGATTATACTAATAATGTCGATGTTGTTGATGATAACACAGTAATATATGGCCATAATCGTTATGGCAATGGAGTTATGTTTGGTACTCTTAATAAAGCTTTACAAAGTAACTGGTATTTAAATGAAGAAAATCAAATTATAACTTATGAAACAATGTATGGCACATACAAATTTAAATTATTTTCCGTATATATTACTCCTACCAATAGCACATATATTCAAACTAATTTTCCTTTAAAAGAAGACAAAGTTGAATTTTTTAATAGTTTAATAGCTAAAAGTATTTATAATTTTGGAGTAACTTTAAATGAAGATGATAAAATAATCACTTTATCGACTTGTCAAAGTGATGTATCACGCCTTGTTGTTCATGCCGTATTAATAAATGATGGTACTAATTAACATAAATACCAAAGTTTTTCACCATTTTTATATATTTCATCAATAAAGCCACAGCCTAGACATTGTTCACCTTGATATAAAACACAAGCTTGACCAGGCGTTACACTTTTAGCAAGACCAGGGTATCTTACCCTGATTTTATTATCTTCAAGATATTCAAGCGATACAGGATGGTCCTCGCCCCGATATCTAAATTTTGCAGTACAAAAAGTAGGTCTTGAAGCCGAAATAAAGTTTACATCGCTTATTAGGCATTCATCGGAATATAAATAATCAGAATCACCATAGGCAATATATAAAATATTTTTCTTGGTATCTTTACCACAAACATAATGGCGATCATCATCGCCAGATAAACCAACATTTCTTCTTTGCCCTATTGTATAATTCATAAGACCATTATGTTTACCAATAACTTCTTTTGTCGCAACATTAACAATATCGCCAGGATTAGGCTTTAAATAATTTTTCACAAATTCTTGAAAATTACGTTCGCCAATAAAGCATATCCCTGTTGAATCTTTTTTTTCGGCCACATTAAGATGAGCTTCTTTAGCAATTTGTCTTACCTCAGGTTTAGTATATTCCCCAATAGGAAACATAACATCTTTAAAGTGATCTAATTTAACATCGGCTAAAAAATAAGTTTGATCTTTATTTAAATCTTTAGCACGTAGTAAGCGATTACCTTTAATGCGCGCATAATGTCCTGTGGCAATATAATCAGCACCTAGTTTACGAGCTTCTTTAATAAATAAATCAAATTTAATATATTTATTACATAATAAATCAGGATTAGGAGTTCTCCCCTTTTCTAGTTCCTTTAAAAAGTAAGTAAAAACATTATCCCAATATTCTTTAATAAAATCTACTCTATGAAGAGGTATATCTAATTGTTTACTAAGTTCTAAAGCATCATTATAATCTTTTTCTTGGGGACATATATCATTAAAATCATTAGGATTACCAAGAAAATCATTATTAATATTGCTATCCCAATTACGCATAAAAAGGCCTATAACTTCATAGCCCTGTTTCTTAAGTATATATGCGGCAACGGCACTATCAACGCCACCGCTTAGTCCTACTACAACCTTACTCATTTTTAATCACGACACTATTATACTCAAAAAAGGAGGTGTTTGGCAAGTAATCCCATCAATTTACCGCCAATTAAAATAGTGAAGACTAAATAGCCATAAGTTATAATATTAACCGTAACCATTTTTTTAAAATAAACTTTAATATTATGAATACTTTTACCAAATTTATTAAAGATAAACCGATATAAATGTTTACCATACTTTAAAGTATAAAAAGTATTTAAAATAAGCATAAAATAAAGCGGTAATTTAATAAATATTAAATAAATAAGAAGATATAAAAAACCTTTATAACTAAAATTAGATGTAAAAATATATAGAAGCTCCCCAATTGTAAATAAATCATAGACAATATATAAACTATAAGAAGGAAGACCTATTAAAGAGGTAATAAATAAAATTAAAAATACAATTAAGTAAAGATAAAGAAACTTATAAGAAAATAATAAACCAGTAATATTATCAACTGTAATATTGTTAATAAATCCTGCTACTACGCCAATTAAAATTAGAGCTATGCCTAGTGCTATAATATATTTTTTCATATTTAAATTATATTGAAAACCTATGGTAAATATGATAAAATTTTTTTGAGAAAAAAGGAAGGTTTTATGAAAAGAAAAAAAGTACAAAAAATAGCGGCTTGGACAATGCTAATCTTAATGGTAGGCTCCGTTATAACTAGCGCTTTAGTTTACTTTATATCGAGAGCGTAATCGCATCAAGTAAAATATTAAATTTATCAATAAAAAGAAAAACAATAAATAATGAAGAAGCTAAAAAAGGACCATATGGCACTTCATTATTTTTTTTGAGCATAAAATAAGCAAAAGAATATGGCAAAGCAATAAATGTCGATAAGATTAAAGTAATTAAACTTAACCTAAAACCTAAAGTAAGCCCAATTATAAAAGCAAATTTGATATCGCCTCCCCCTAAGGAATCACGTTTAAATAGTAAATCACCTAATTTTTTAATAATAAGCATAAGAATAAACATTATTAGGCCAGCGATAATATACATTAAAGTTGGTTTAAAACCTTTATAGATAAAATCAATAATAATAATTAATAGTCCTCCAACAATTAAGGGTGAATCAAGAATTGTAAATGCAGAAAAATCACTTATAAATATAATTATCATTAAGGAAGATAGTACAAGAAAAATATAAAATTCATAACTAAAGGCAAATCTTAGATAACCAAAGGCAAATAAGCCCCCCATTGCTATTTCAATTAAAGGATTAAGAATACTTATCTTTTTATGACAATAACGACATTTACCAAATAAAATAACATAAGAAATAATAGGTATTAAATCATACCAAGCTAACCTATGATGACATTTATCACATCTACTATGGTCTAATACTACCTTTTCTTTTTTAGGTCCTCTGGTAGCAAGTACAAGGTAAAAAGAGCCCAAGCAAGCTCCAATAATAAATAAGAAAATAGCAATTAATACTCTTGGCATAACACTCCTATAACATTTGATTATATAATTGAAACATTGGCATAATAACGGCAATAATGATAAGGCCGACAATAATAGCTAAAAAGACTATCATAACCGGTTCAATAAAGCTCTTTAAAGTATTAACAATATTACGATGCATTTCTTGATAATACTCACTTACTTTTTGCATGATATCGGCTAATTGGCCAGTCGATTCACCGGTTACAATCATATGATAAGCAACATCAGGTACCGCCCAGTGGTCTTCAAAAGCTGTGGAAATTTTTTCCCCTTTCATAATATTATTAATGGTCTTATATAAAATAGCTTTATATACTTCATTAGTAGTTATCTTACTTAAAATATCAACACTATCCGTTATATAAACATTATTCTTAAGTAAGGAAGCAAAAGTTTTAGAGAAAATTGTCAGCTCTTTATATATTATAACATTTTTTACTACGGGAAGGTGCATTAAAAATATTTGCACAGGGGTCCTAAAGGCTTTTAAGTGATGATATAAGAAATAACAAATTAACACAATTACGACAAAAAGTAAAATAATATTAATAGCATTATTTTTAATAAAGTCACTTACCTTTACAATAAAGGCTGTCATTCCCGATAATACGACGCCTTGATCAACATATATTTTGGTAAATTGAGGTACAACATATAATAAAATAAAAACAACAATGGCTATAGAAAAGACCATTAAGACCGTTGGATAAGTTAAAGCCCCTATCATTTGCTTTCTTGTTTGTTCAATTTCCGTATAATAAGCAGCCATATCATCTAAAGTTTCTTGTAAATTACCTGCCGCTTCCGCCGCTCTAATCATATTAATTAATAAAGCCGGAAAATAGTTACCTTGCTTTTGTAAAGCATTAGAAAAAGATTCACCCAAAGATAATTCATAACATATTGATCTAAACATTCTTTGTCTTGATTTATCTTTAGTCATTTGATTAGCTAATATATTAATGGCATCATTTAAAGTTATGCCTACTCTTAAGTAAGTAGCTAATTGCGTAAGCCAAAATACTAAATCTTTAGTTGACATTTTACGTCCTAGTAAAGCTGAGTCTTTATAAATAAAATTAGTAAACTCTGAGGTTTCAATATTATATACTTCATAACCCTCATTTACTAAAAAGGAGTTAATATCAAGTTTAGAAAAACCTGACATAGTTCCACTGAAAATTTTATTATCAGTTTTAACATTACGTACGGTAAAACGATAAACATTAGGGTACTTAGAACGAGTTGCCCCCGCTGCTTGTAAATCTTGTTCAAAAGCTGCTTTCATTTTCATATATTTAGCCATTGTTGATTTACTATATTTATATTGTTTAACTCTTTTCTTATGTTCTGTTTTAGTTCTATTATAAGCAGCATCTATTTCTTCTTCACTAAATATAGCTTCTTGTTTAGCAATTTCGGGATTAGTTAATCTTTGGTATGTTTTATCTAATTGATAACTTAAATAATTAAAAGATATTATCCAAAAATCAAAACATACAAACTTGGCGCCTCTTAAGGCATACAAAAAAATGTAAAGCCAAGCAACAAAGAAATCTTTGATTAGCTCACTAGTTTTTTTCTTTTGTTTAAGACTAGTTGCTTGATCCACTTATTACCCCTCCTATATTATTACCATCATAAGTATAGCATAAAACTCGCGCAATAAAAATATTTTTGTATTTATTTATGCCAAATCATGATATAATACTCACCATATAAGGGGGAAAAGTTATGCCTTTTTCAGAGCTTTTTGCTAAACTTAAAAATGCCTTTAAAAATAGCAAATTATATGTTAGCGCTTTATCATGCCCTGAAAGTAATATTAAACTCCCTACTCGACAAGAATTTCAAAATGATTCTTTAGTTGATTTTTATAAAACTGAATATCAATCCGCACTTACTAATATCAAACATAGTAATGCCCTCGTTTTGGAAGCAGATGAACTTAACTATAACATAACAATGATTATAGAGCTTTTAGAAGACACTTTTTATAGTGAGTTAAAAGAAAACATTTCCCTTTCAGAACGTAAAATTAATTATCTAATAAATTGTGCAAAATTAAAACTTTATTTAAATGACATTATAAGTTATCAAAATGAAGTAACTGCGCACCTTATTGCTCTTAATGAAGTAAAAAAAGAAAAATTTATACTTTCAAGATTAAAAAAAGAAGCAATTAATAACGTCCTAAATAGATTATATATTTCTCTTAATATTTTAATTACTAATCAAATTAGTATAATAAATCAAGTGCGAAGCTATTTAAATAGTGATTTATATGCTGATAATAGCAATCTAGATGAACTAATTACTAAAAAAATAAATTATTTAACATGGTTACAAAATATTTTGTCAACCGAAGAAAGAGTCAAATTAGATATTAATAGTAAATCCATATATTCCGATATAGCTAAAGCTACTATCTTGCTTGAAAAATATGTTTATATACATAAAGACGAGATTACCCCTGAAAGTAAGCAAGCAGAGATAGAAGCAATACTTACAATACCCTTTGATGAAGAACATAAAGATGAAATACTTCATAAAATTGAAACATTAGAAATAAAATACCGTGTTTTCTATGATTATAGTACAACTAATGAATATAGAAATATTCCTATTGATGAAACCGACTTAGCAACACTTTATAATTTAAAATTTAATGCATTAGTAGGCAATGCTGTTATTGTTGATACTATAATTATCTTAAAAAATATAAAAGATGAAATAGAACGAGATTATTATGAAAGCATCGTTATTGATATGTACCAAAGAATTATTTTAGGTCAAAACGAAATTTTTAATAAATTATTTAAAGATAATTTTACTCTAGCAATTGATATAATAAAAGAAATTTATAAAAATAAACTAGTTAATATTTTAAATAACAATTTATCGCTAAGTTTACTACTTGCTTTAAATTCCGAAGATGGTTTGAATAAACTTCTTAATATAAAGATAAGTAATTACTTTTTACCAAGTTATCTATATAATAGTAATTTTATTAAAACCGAAGATTTCATTCCCTTAAAAACATTATGTTATTTTGAAAGTCTGCAAGATGAAAGCGAAAAAAAAGAACGTTTTTATGAAGACTACGTGCCATTTTATGATATTAAAGAAAATTTATATAAATTATATTTAATTTATCGCAAAAACAATTTAGACAAAGATGACGAATATCATTTACCCGAGGGTATTGAAAGTATACGTGACCAACGGCCTTTGGATAAAATGTCTTTATTATACCTTCATGTAAATATGCTAGAAAGCGCAACAAATAGAACAGTATATTTTCCTAGTACTCTAAAAAAATTATTAGGGAATTTTTTGGCAAATACTACCGTTAAAGGGTTTGTATTGAATGAAGGCTTAGAAACTCTTCAAAGTGCTGCTTGGCTATTAAGCTGTAAAACAATTAATTTCCCGTCAACGATAAAAGCAATTAATATAACTTCTTATGCATATAATTATATTGAAAATATTATTGCCAATATCAGTAAAGATAATGCTCCCATTTTAGATTATGAAAGCGCAATTAATAAAGAGATACTTAAACATAAATTAAACTTTTCTACAACATATTTGACATGGAAAGAATATCTAAACTCAGACCATTGTAAAAATATTTTTATCCATATAAATGAATTAGATGAAGATATTATAATTGATTCATTCATGATTTATCAGGCTTTTCTTTCATATAATACTTATTTTGTTCAGCCATTTTTAATTTCTAAGAACGAGCCCAATTATACTGATTATTTTAAGAGTTTGATTTATGAAAAACTTCAAATATATAAAGCATTTAATGAATTACTTCCCCGCGAAAGACAAATTAGTATTAGCGATGATTCTCTTTCTATGATAAATGATTGTGAAATAATTCAGGCAAACTTAAGAGAATATCTGCAAAATAATGAAGAAGAAGAAAAACAAATTTTAGAAAAGTTTCAAAAAATGTATAGCATACCTTATGATGTACCATTAGATATTTTGAAAGCAATTGAAATTAAATTATTAGCTTTTGCTAGATATGGAAATAATAAGTATATTAATAGTGATACCATATATAACTTTTATGTTCTTAAATTTAAAGTTATAACACACGGCGATGAGCTGATTGATCCATTTATAAGTGTGCAAAGCTCCAATGAAGAAATTGCTAGTTATAAAAAATTTATATCAGAAACTTTACAAGGTGTTAATCATGAATTATTTAAAAAAAATATTTTTACCGATATTATGCATGATACTTTGGGAACTTTTGGCGAAGATAATTCTAAACTAAAAGAAGCCTTTATTGACATTTTAAAAAATGGTGAAGAAGAAATAGATCCCTATAAAATATTAACAGATTATTATTTACTGAATATATTTCTATCAATGTTTTCTAAAAACTATATTCCTTTTCAAAGGATGTTTAAACTAAAAGTAAATATTGAAAATAGTCAATTATTCCTAGATACAAAAATTTTCAGTTTTGCTGATCAACTTTCTTTACATGATATTATGGTAATATACTACTATTCAAATATGGACTTCCCGGATATGGAACCATCTTATCCTCATCATCGTAGCTACTTTAAAGTTAGAAGCTCATTTTATAACTTCTGCAATCTTTATTTAAAGATACGAACTTTTTTTCAACAACCATATGCATACCTTAATGATTTTTCTGAATGCATTGCCAAAATTAATACAAGTTTTTATAATAATCCTAAGACCTTAAAAAAAGAAAAAGCAATGCTTGATAAATTTCGTAAAATTGTTAAAGATGCATACGTTTTTTGTTCTTATGCCGAAGTTATTGAAGGAGATGTACCCTTATTTGAAAGCATTCGTAAAATACATATTATATTTAAGGATAATACGAGTATGATAAAAGGCCAAGTTTTTGCCAATCAATCTTTTGAAGAACTTTCCTTGCCATCAAGTATTAGAAAAATTGACCCAACGGCCTTTAATTTTTCTGCTATTAAAAGATTAAAATTTAAAGATTATAATCCAGAAAATTACAACATTTATAACAAAATTCTTACTTATTTTTTCTCTAAACAAGAAAGTAAAGGAAAAACAATATATACTACTACCCTACAAGAAATTGTTTTTGAATTTGAGGGTTATGAGCATATTATAGATATTCAAAAAGATATTGAACTTCTTCAGGGGTATGATTTAACTGAAGAACCAATGAAAGCAATAACTCCAAAATTAGATTTAGGCTCTGAAAAATTAGAGCCTTCTGCTAGTAGAAGTTTAAAAAAGCAAAACGAGTAAACCAAACGATAAAAAGATGTATTTATTTATGTCAAATCATGATATAATACTCACCATATAAGGGGGAGAGTTATGCTTTTTTCAGAGCTTTTTGCTAAACTTAAAAATGTGTTTAAAAATAGCAAATTATATGCTAGCGCTTTATCATGCCCTGAAAGTAATATTAAACTCCCTACTCGGCAAGATTTTCAAAATGATGCTTTAATTGATTTTTATAAAACTGAATATCAAACTGCACTTTCTAATATCAAACATAGTAATGCCTTAGTTTTGGAAGCAGATGAACTTAACTATAATATTACAATGATAATAGAACTTTTAGAAAATATCTATCTTACTGATAGAGATAAAAATCTTTCTATTTATAAACGGAAAATTAATTATCTAATAAATTGTGCTAAATTAAAACTATATTTAAATGACATTATAACTTATCAAAATGAAGTAATTGCGCGCCTTATTGCTCTTAATGAAGTAAAAAAAGAAAAGTTTATACTTTCAAGATTAAAAAAAGAAGCAATCAATAATGTCTTAAATAGATTATATATCTCTCTTAACATTTTAATTACTAATCAAATTAGTATAATTAATAGTATTCGTAGTTATCTAAACAATAATTTATATGAAAGCGTCGGCATTTTAGAACAAGCTGTCATTAAAAAAATAGATTATTTAACATGGTTACAAAATATTTTGCCAACCGAAGAAAGAGTCAAATTAGATATTAATAGTAAATCCATATATTCCGATATAGCTAAAGCTACTATCTTACTTGAAAAATACGCTTATATGCATAAAGACGAGATTACAATAGAAAGTAAGCAAACTGAAATAGAAGCAATACTTGCAATTCCCTTTGATGAAGAACATAAAGATGAAATACTCCATAAAATAGATGAAATAGAAATTAAATATCGCGTTTTTTACGATTACACTTCGATTAACGAATATAAGGATATCCCTATTGATGAAACTGATTTAGCAACACTTTACAGTTTAAAATTTAATGCATTAGTAGGCAATGCTGTTATTGTTGATACTATAATTATCTTAAAAAATATAAAAGATGAAATAGAACGAGAATATTATGAAAGCATCGTTATTGATATGTATCAAAGAATAATCTTAGGTCAAAATGAAATATTTAATAAATTATTTAAAGATAATTTTACTTTAGCGATTGATATAATAAAAGAAATTTATAAGAATAGACTAATTACTGTACTAAATAATGATTTATTGCTAAGTTTACTACTTGCTCTAAACTCCGAAGATGGTTTAAATAAACTTCTTGACCAAAACGCAAGTGATTATTTTTTGCCATATTATATGTATGATAGTCATGCTATTAGAACAAAGGATTACGTCCCATTATCAACATTGTACTATTTTGAAAGTCTTCAAGATGAAAACGATATAAGGGAACCCTTTTATGAAGATAGAGTAAATATATATAAATTATATTTCCTTTATCGAAGAAATAATTTTGAAGATGATGACAAATATTATATGCCCGAGGGTATTGAAAGTATAATTTTTCAATTACAAGCCCAAAATAATTCTATTTTAAACGTATATACAAGCATCCAAGAAAGCGCAACAAATAGAACAGTATATTTCCCTAGTTCTCTTAAAAAAATATCTTTAGAAATTTTTGCAAACGTGCCAGTCAAAGGCTTTGTATTAAATGAGGGCTTAGAAACACTTGAAAATGCAGATTGCCTATTCAAGTGTAAAACAATCAATTTTCCTTCAACAATAAAAGCAATTACTAAAACAGCAAGTGAAATATCTCCTATTGAAAATGTTATTGTTAATATAAGCAAAAATAATGCCCCTATTTTAGATGATAAAAATCCAGTTAATGCACAAATAATTCCACCTTTATTAAAGTTTTTTGAAAAAGGTCCTACTTGGGAGTATTATCTAGAGTCAAACTATTGTAAAAATATTATTATCCATATAAACGAATTAGATGAAGATATCATAATTAATCCATTCATGATTTATGAAGTTTTTTACAATTTCGCTATATGGCATAAGACGCATACAAACGACTACTTTAAAGATTTAATTTATAAAAAGCTTCAAATATATAAAGAATTTAATAAATTACTTCCCCAAGAAAAGCAAATCAGCATTAGTGATAATCCCCTTTCTATGATAAATGATTGTGAAACAGTTCGTGCAAATTTAAAAGAATATGTTCAAAATAGTGAGGAGGAAGAAAAACAAATCTTAGAGAAATTTAAGCAAATTGTTAGATTACACGAAATTCTTGATACTTATAAATTTGAAGATATTTTAGATGATTTAAATCTTATAGAACCAAATTTACTAGCTTTTGCTAGATATGGAAATAATAAGTACATTGATAATGACACTGTATATAACTTCTATGTTCTTAAATTTAGGGCTTTAACAAGTGGTGAAGAATTGATTAAACCATTTATAAGTGTCCAAAGTTCCCAAGAAGAAATTGCGTGCTATGAAAGATTTATATTGGATAGTTTACAAGGAACTTATCATAAGCTTTTTGAAACTAATATTTTTACTGATGGTACTTTTGGGGAAGATACCGCTAAACTTAGGGAAACACTTACAGATATTTTAAAAAATGGTGAAGAAGAAATAGACCCATATAAAATATTGACTGACTATTATTTACTTAATATATTTCTATCAATGTTTTCTAGTAAAGATAACCCATTTCATCGGATGTTTCAATTACGAGTTGGTGATATGTATTTTAGCAGAGATTTATACAAGAAGTCAAAAATGTACACGTTTCGTTCAGAAATTAATTTACATGAGGCAATGGAAATATACTACTATTCAAAAATGGATTATACAGATATAAAAGAACCTTTTATTTATTCTGATAGTTATTTTAAAATTAGCAAGTCACTTTATGATTTTTATGATTTATATTTAAAGTATTATCTTCCTTTTAAAATTGAAAATGAAAATTTTGGCCATTTTCCCGATTTTATTATCCAAATTCATACTGACTTTTATAATGATCCTACGACACCTAAAAAAGAAATAGCAATGCTTGATAAATTGCGCGAAATTAATAGAGGTAAATATGTAGTATTTCCTAATGTCCAAGTTATTGAAGGTAGCGTACCACTATTCGGAGGTGTTCCTGTAGCAGGTATTGGTGGTGGACATTTTACGCATATAATGGGTAAAGTTTTTGCTGATCAATCATTTGAAGTACTTTCTTTACCGCAAAGTGTTTATGTAATCGATAAAAAAGCAATTAATTTCTTATCTGTTAAAGTGCTGAGATTAACAAATTTTTACTCGGACGATTTACATAGCCATACTAGTTATTTTGGCAATTTCTTTTATCAACAAGAACGTGATGGAAAAACAGTTTATGCTACTAACTTACAAAAAATTATTTTTGATTTTAATGATTTTCGGTTATTAGAAATTACTGAATATCAATACGTACTAGATATTGAAAAAGATATAGAACTTCTTCAAGATTATGATCTTACTGAAGAACCAATTAAGGCAATGATTGAAAAATTACATTTAGATAAAAAATTATTACCATCTTATATTTATAGAGTTTCAAAAAAAGAAGATGAGAAAAGAGCAAAAGCATTACATTATCAACTTGCCAGAATCAAGAAAAAGAAAGAGGATTAAATAAGGCTATAAAATAAAAATATTTTTGTATTTATTTATGTCAAATCATGATATAATACTCACCATATAAGGGGGGAAAAAGTCATGCCTTTTTCAGAGCTTTTTGCTAAACTTAAAAATGCCTTTAAAAATAGCAAGTCATATGCTACTGATTTGTCATGCCCCGAAAGTAATATTAAACTACCTACCCGGCAAGAATTTCAAAATGATGCTTTAGTTGATTTTTATAAAGCTGAATATCAAACTGCACTTTCTAATATCAAACATAGTAATGCTCTCATTTTGGAAGCAGATGAACTTAACTATAATATTACAATGATAATAGAACTTTTAGAAAATACCTATCTTACTGATAGAGATAAAAATCTTTCTATTTATAAACGTAAAATTAATTATCTAATAAATTGTGCTAAATTAAAACTATATTTAAATGACATTATAACTTATCAAAATGAAGTAATTGCGCGCCTTATTGCTCTTAATGAAGTAAAAAAAGAAAAGTTTATACTTTCAAGATTAAAAAAAGAAGCAATCAATAATGTCTTAAATAGATTATATATCTCTCTTAACATTTTAATTACTAATCAAATTAGTATAATTAATAGCATTCGTAGTTATCTAAACAATAATTTATATAAAGACGTCGTTATTTTAAGGATAAGAAAAATAGATTATTTAACATGGTTACAAAATATTTTGCCAACCGAAGAAAGAGTCAAATTAGATATTAACAGTAAATCTATATATTCCGATTTAGCTAAAGCTACTATCTTGCTTGAAAAATATGTTTATATGCATAAAGACGAGATTACAATGGAAACTAAGCAAGCTGAAATAGAAGCAATACTTGCAATTCCCTTTGATGAAAAACATAAAGATGAAATACTCCATAAAATAGATGAACTAGAAATTAAATATCGCGTGTTTTATGATTACGCTTCGACTAATGAATATAAGGATATACCTATTGATGAAACCGATTTAGCAACTCTTTATAGTTTAAAATTTAATGCTTTGGTATGCGATACTATTTTAGTAGATACGGTTATATTTAAAAAGATGGAAGATAAAATAGAACTTGAATATTATGAAAGCATCGTTATTGATATATATCAAAGAATAATTTTAGGTCAAAACGAAATATTTAATAATCAATTTAAAAATAATATTGGTTATGCTATTAATTTAGTAAAAGAAATTTACCAAAATAAATTAACAAATATATTATATGATGATGTTTTATTAAGCTTCTTGCTTTCTTTCAACACAGAAGATGGTTTAAAGAAGCTGTTTAAATGTAAAGTTTCTTGTTCCTGGGCACCAATTGATACATATATACATGAAGCTCATTATATACAAATCGAAAGTATTATTCCGTTTGAAACTGCTTGTTATTTAGATAGTGTTGCCGATGAAAATAAGTTAAAAAGTGAAGCATACAATTTCGGTAAATTATATCTAATTTGTAGTGAAAATAATATTAAAGAAGATGACAAATATTATTTGCCCGAGGGTATTGAAAATTTATATCTTCATCCTTATGAAGATGGTTTTTTATTAAAACTTTGTAAAAAAATACGTGAAGATGCTAAAAATAAAATAGTATATTTCCCTAGTACTTTAAAAAACATATCTTTAGACATTTTTGAAACCGCTTCAGTTAAGGGGTTTGTATTTAATGAAGGCTTGCAAAAAATCGACGACGCAGAATATCTATTTCATTATAAAACTATTACCTTCCCTTCTACCATTCAACAAGTTATTTACATAGCTAAAGTAAATTCTAGTATTGAAAATATTATTTTCAATATGAGTACCAATGGTATTCCAATTATAGACAATGAAAAAAAAGATGATGTTAACTCCATATTAAATTATAAATTATCTGAAATTTTCAACTACGGTGAAAAGTGTCCGACTTGGGAGGAATACTTAGAATCAAACAACTGTAAAAGTATTACTATTCATATAAATGAATTAGATGAAGATGTCATAATTAACTCAGCTATGTTACATACTATGTTTGTTCAATTAGGTTATTATCCAAAGTTTATATTACGGACTTTTAAATATTCTTTTTATATATATGAGCATTGTGTTGATTATTTTAAAAGTTTAATTTATGAAAAGCTTCAAACGTATAATGCATTTAATGACTTATTTCCTTTAGCAAAACGCGTCACTTTTTCTGTGTACAGCGAAAATGATCTTGATTGTATGTTACATAGTTGTATAGAAATTGAAGAAAATTTAAGAGAATATCTACAAAATAATGAAGAAAAAGAAAAACAAGTTTTAGAAAAGTTTCAGGCGATGTATGAACAATCTTATTATGTTTCATTAGATGATTTGAAAGCAATCGAAACTAAATTATTAGCTTTTGCTAGATATGGAAATAATAAATATATTAATAATGATACTTTATATAATTTTTATGTTCTTAAATTTAAAATATTGACATTGGGCGGGAAAGTAATCGAGCCATTTATAAGTGTTCAAAGTCCCCATGAAGAAATTGCCTGTTATCAAAGATTTATATTAGAAACTTTACAAGGTATTGATCATGAACTATTTACAACCTATTTTACTGTTAGTATTTTTGGGGAAGATACGCCTAAACTTAGGGAAGTATTTATTGATATTTTAAAAAATGGTGAAGAAGAAATAGATCCCTATAAAATATTAACCGATTATTATTTACTTAATATATTTTCAGCAATGTTTGAATTTAGAGGTTTTGCTAGTATATTTAAAAAACTACCAGTAAATATTGAAAATGATAAATTATTCAAAGATACTAAAATTTTCAAATTTTCTAACGAAGTTAGTTTACTTGATATTATGGAAATATACTATTACTCAAATTTGAATTTTACAAACGTAAAGTCATCTCATGATCATCCTTATAGCTACTTTAAATTTAGAAAGTCATTTTATGACTTCTGTGATCTTTATTTAAAACATATCTATCCTCCTTTTAGAAATTCATTTGTAGGACTTCCTCGTTTTCCTGCGTGCATAGCCAAAATTAATACAAGTTTTTATCATAATCCTGAAACATTAAAAGGCGAAAAAATAATGCTTGATAAATTACGGCAAATTAATAAAGATATGAAAGTTATGTTTCCTAATGTCCAAGTTATTGAAGGAGATGAGCCATTATTCAAAGACACCCCTATAGCAAGTATTGAATTTTTAGGTGATGGAACTATTACGCAAATAAAAGGTAAAGTTTTTGCTGATCAGTCATTTGAAAAGCTTTCTTTACCATCAAGTATAAAGGAAATTGATCCAACTGCCTTTAATTTTTCTGCTATTACAAGTTTAAAATTTAAAGATTATAATCCGGAAAATTATAACATTTATAACCAAATTCTTACTTATTTTTTCTCTAAACAAGAACATGAAGGAAAAACAATATATGCTACTAACCTGCAAGAAATCATTTTTGAATATGAAGGTTATGAACATATTATAGATATTCAAAAAGACATTGAACTTCTTGGGGATTATGATTTAACTGAAGAACCAATGAAAGCTCTATACAAAGAATTAGATTTACAAATAAAATTATTAGAGGGTTCTAACAGTAGAAGGTTAAAAAAGAAAACGAGAAATTAATACGCTGATTAAGACAATATTAATTATTTATCATATAATTATATAGGTGATGTTATGTTCCCAAATATACCAAGTGGCTTTAATTTTTCAAGACTTCTCGGGGGAATTTCTAAATCATTAAATGTAGCTAATCAAGTAATACCCATTTATCAACAATTAAGTCCCATGGTGCAAAATGCCCGGAAAGCATTTGGAGCCTTAAAAGAAATGACTAATGCTTCCCTTAACAAGGGTGTTATGAATACGCCAAATAACAGCGAAAATATCAATAAAAAAAGGCCCATTATGAACAATTCTAATAATCCTTCCTTTTTTCAATAGCTTTGCCAAGTCTTTTTAGGGAATGTTTTAATTTTCCTTTTTTGGCTTTGTTAGCTACTTCATAAATCTTTTTTTCTAATTTATAAAGATGATTATAGTAATCTAAATCATTACTTTTACCAAATTCTTTAACAAATTTAGTTAATCTTTCTTTACCCTTTTCGTATAAAATAATATCATAATATTTATTTTTTTCGTAAACCACTAGTTCTTTCGTAATTTTATAGCCCTTTTTATTCATGGTTACTCTTAATAATTCTAAGTCATTATTGGAGCTTAAAATTATGGTATTTGGCAAATCATCAGTAGCTAAAATACTTAATATTGTAGAAGTTCCCATGCCACTTATAATAAGAGTATCATATTTTTTAGGTATATCTTTAAGACCGTCCGTTTCATATAACGTTATATTGGTAATGTTATATTTTTTAATATTAGCTTTAGCATTTTCTAATGCTTTAGGGGAAATGTCACTAGCTAATACTTTTTGACATATCTTATTTTTAATTAAATAAATAGGTAATAAAGCATGATCAGTTCCAACATCTAGAACAATGCTATCTTTAGTAACTAACGACGCAATGGCTGTTAGCCTTTTGTTTAACATTAATCCTCCAAAAAGTCCTTTAACTTTTTAGCTCTTGATGGGTGGCGTAATTTACGTAAAGCCTTAGCTTCAATTTGTCTAATTCTTTCTCTTGTAACATTAAATTTCTTACCAACTTCTTCAAGGGTATGACAAGTACCATCAATAAGGCCGAATCTAAGTTCTAGAACTTCTTGTTCCCGAGGTTGTAAAGACATTAGAACTTGCTTAATTTCTTCTTTTAAGATTTCATTTTCCGTATATTCTTCTGGGGAAAGCGAACTTTCATCTTTAAGGAAATCACCTAAATGAGAATCATCTTCTTCGCCAATTGGTGTTTCAAGCGAAACGGGATCTTGAGATATTTTTATTACTTCACGAACTTTATCAACGCTAATACCCATTTTTTTAGCTAGTTCTTCATCAGTAGGTTCTCTATCTAAATCTAGCGTCATTTGTCTTTGCACTCTAACCATCTTGTTAATCGTTTCAACCATATGAACTGGGACTCTAATAGTACGTGCTTGATCGGCTAAAGCTCTAGTAATAGCTTGCCGAATCCACCAAGTAGCATAGGTAGAAAATTTATAACCCCGCCCAGAATCAAACTTATCAACAGCTTTCATTAAGCCTATATTACCCTCTTGAATAAGGTCAAGGAATAATAATCCCCGCCCAACATATCTTTTAGCAATTGAAACAACAAGCCGTAAATTACTTTCGGCTAAAAGTCTTTTAGCCTCTTCATCATTTTGATTAATTCTTTCAGATAAAGCAGTCTCTTCTTCGGTTGTAAGAAGCGGAATACGACCTATTTCCTTTAAATACATCCGAACAGGATCATTAATATTAACATCTTTTGTTATTTCTTCATCTTTTAATAGAACAATATCTTCTTCACCGTTATTATCTTCAGCTTCATCATTTTCAGAAACAACTCTAACATTTTCAGCCATTAATTTATTATATAGTTCATCTAATAAATCACTATCTATTTCAAGGCCTTTTAACTTTTCGGCAAGTCCTTCATAGGTAATAAATCCTTTTTCCTTACCTTCTTTAATTAATTCTTCTTCTCTTTCTTTAAATGATTTAATTTCCTTCATTTTTTCCCACATCCTTTTTTAATTCCGTTAGTTTAGAAAGTAACTCTAACTTTTTATTCATATCATTCTCTATCTTTATTTGTTCTTTTAAATTCTTTATTTCATTATCATCAATGCATTTAGCCATAATATCAAGTAATCTAATAAATTCCTCTTCACTCATATCCCCCACTTTTAATGAAGAAATAACCCCATTTACATACTCGCTTATCTTATCATATTTTACGATAAAGTCAATAAAACCTGCAATATCTATGTTATTATTTTGTTTAATATAGCTACCTATTAAGGCTACAGTCTCTCTTTCTACTTTATTACCTAAATAGCCAAGTTTATTCATAAAAATTTGATAATATTCTTTATGTAATAGCATAGCATAAATAACTTGATTACACGCTAGATTATAACGACTTTGTTTAGTTTTAACTACTTCGGCTTTTTTTATAGGCGTTTTAGCCGGGGCAATTTCCATATTTTTTTTGATAATATTAGGGTCAAGACCATATTCTTTACATATTTTAGCGATAGTAACCTCTTTTTGTAATTCATCAGCATCTTTTAAAGTATTTAGAATATCTTTTATATAAGTAGTTAATTCTTGGGGATTATCTAAATTTTTACCCTTTTTTAATGCTTCAATTTTATAGTCTAAATATTTAGTGGCATATTTTATATTATCTTGTAAAGCCTCGGTACCAAACTTGCGAATATATTCATCAGGGTCCTTTGCTCCATTTAAACGGACGGTATAAACATCAAGTCCACCTTCAAGCATTTCATCGCCTACTTTAAGCGTGGCATTACTTCCAGCCTCATCACTATCAAGCATTAAGATTATTTTAGCATTCAAGCGTTTTAGAGCCTCAAGCTGGGCTTTGGATAAGGCAACGCCCATTAAAGCTATTACATTTTTAATACCTCTAGCATAAAGCGATATGGCGTCCATATTACCCTCGACAACAATTATCTCTTTATTTAAACGCACAATATCTTTAGCATTATAATAATTAAATAATATATTGCTTTTGTGGTAAATAATAGTTTCTTTCGTATTTATATACTTATTGGGCTCATCTTTTTGATAAGCTCGCGCTGTATACCCTACTAAGTTATTTTGCATATCGAAAATAGGTATCATAATGCGGTCAATAAACATATCATAGTAGTCAATACCACTTTTATTAACAAGCCCTAACTCATAGGCTTTTTCTAGTGAACATTTTTTATTTTCTAGAAATTCTTTTAACTTAATCTCTTTAAGGGAAAGACCAATTTTAAAATCACGAATAATATTTTCATCAATCCCTCGGCCCATTAGATATTTCTTGGCTTCTTGCCCCTGCGTAGAGGCAATATTATTTTGATAAAACTTTAAGGAAAGGTCCATTAACTCATATTCAGCTTTAAACTTACTTGTTTCATTTTTAATAGGGGTATATTTAAAATCAACTCCAGCTTTATCAGCAACTAGCTTAACCGCCTCTAAATAAGGGACATTTAAATAATTTTTTACAAAAGAAAAAACATTTCCGCCGGCGCCACAAACGAAACACTTAAAAATATTTAATTTTGTTGATACGTGCATACTAGGACTATGGTCTTCATGAAAAGGACAAATGCCAACATAGTCACTACCCTTTTTTTCAAGTGATATATAGCTACCAATTATATCAACAATACTAGCTTTTTCTCTAATTTCATTAATTTTATCTTCATTAATAAATGCCATATTTATCCCCTATATATAATATATTACGCAAAGGTACCCAATTTCCTTTTTTTATTTTACTATTTTTTACATTTTTAAGTAAGAAATTTATCTATTTTAGGAGAAATTACCGATAATAAGAGAATACTTAAGTAAACTCCTAAATCAAGATTAATAAAACTTAAAGCAAAAGTTATAGCTCCTAATAAGACACCATAGATATAACAGCTTCCCTTGGCATAGGGACTCACAGTACTCAAAGGAGCAATAAAGATATAAGCAAATATTAAATTATTATTAATAAAAAATGATGAAGTAAAATCACGAACAAAAATAAGTTTAACTAATAAAAGAGCATAATAAGTAATAAAAGCTAATAATGGTATTTCCTTTTTATATTCTCTAATACATAGCAAAACAATAAAAGAAATAATACTCATAATAAGAAAAGTATTACATATTCCCCCATAACCAAAGCCTAAAAGATAATCCATTAAAACATATATATGATGAATTTCTTGTTCAAAAATATTTAAAAAAGAATAGTTTTGGCAAAGCATACTAATTATAATTAGGATAACCATATAAAGAGCGGTTATATTAAGTTTAACAAAAGAACCTATAACATTAACAGTAAGCATTAAAAAGATAGCTAAAAAGAAATTAGTTTCCGGGATAATAATTAAACTTATTAAAATATTAGCAAGTAAATTATAACTAATAAATTTAGTTTTATGAACTTTAGCATATATAAAACTTATGATAATAGCACTAACCATATATAATAGAGGCTTAATAAGCGTAAAAATATTCCCATAACCATTATGATATACGCGATACCCACTTTTATATAAACCAAATAATAAAAAAGGAACTAATAAACCTAAAGTAAGTTTTAATAAAAAATTAGTAATATTAGTTTTATGAATATAGACATTACTCTTCATTTTCACCTCTTAAATATTTTCTTAAATTAATATGACAAGGACACATATAACTACATAAACCACAATCTAAACAGTTACTAGATATTTTACCTGTATCCATAACTTTTTTAGGATTTACTTTAACTGGACATATTTTATAGCATAAGCCACAGTTATTACAAACTTCACTTTGAGGCTTTTCATCTGGGATAATAATAATTCCCTTGGTAGATGTAGCAACAATTGTATTAGCTATATCACACTCTTCCCCCGTCATTAAGCCATTTAAAATATATTTAACATTCGGGGTAGTTAATTTAACATTTTTATCAATAATATCTTTAAATAAAGTCCCAATTTTAACTTTAATTACTTTGCTTTTTTCAATACATGGTCCAGATATTGTAATAAAACTTTCCGTTATATGGCGCTCATTTTTAATCGCATTATTTATATCAAGTAACTCTTTAGCACTTAATACTAAAGTATCTAATTCTTCTAAATGTAAATATTCTTTAAGAAAATAACTATTACCTAATAAATATTTATCATCAACTAAAGAAAGTTTAACACTAGGATATGTACCAATAATAGATAAACACTTATTAACATTTAAAGTATCACTAGCTTTTATAGCCACGATAATTTTATCAATGGCAAAAAAATCGGCAATGATATCAGCCATGGCAAGGATTTCTTTACAATAATTATTTAAAATAAAAGGATTATTAAAAATATATGGTTCATCTTCAATGCCATTTATAACAAGATTATTTATTTTATGAGTTTCTAATACACTAGCTATATATTTAAAATAATATTCATATAACTTACTTATTAAGGCTTCTCGACTATCTATTTTACTTTTTTTACGCATTGATTTAGTTTTTTCTTTGAAATCATTTTCAATTACTAAACAAGGTACGGAAGCACCGGCAATATTACGCATTTTTATTTCTTTAGCAACCCCTGAAATAGGACTAATAATTTTATTTAAATTATTTTCCATTATTATTTGTTCTTTTAAAACTAAATCTTTATTTTTAACTAAAAGACTATAATTTTTCTTAATAGGGATATAAACATAATCAGGGTCTAGGTGCATAACAAGTTTATTATCTAAATTATATTTATAATTCTTATTCAGTTTAATTAGTTCACGCATAATACTACCTCAATGACAATTGTACCACAATTATTTGTCATTAAGAAATCTTTTTAAAAAAATAGCCATAAAATAAGGGAATGTATAAAATTTTCCATTAAAACCAATATTTTTATTACCCAATTTAATTCCATATTTTATATCTTTAAATTGTTCACTATCTATTAATTTATTTAATGATACGGTAGCATTATCATTAGCTTTTACTTCAACAGGTATTAAAGAATTACTATCTCTTATAAAGAAATCCATTTCAATTGTACCCTTTTCATTTTTATAAAAATAAAGTTGATAACCCTCTTTTACTAACATATCGGCAACAATATTTTCATAGATAGCACCTTTATAGGTATTAAAATTTTGATTTTTACGTAAATCTTCTTGGGCTTCATCATCAAGAGAAGCTATAAGAATACCTGTGTCGGCAAAATATAAGCGATAATTATCCGGATTATAATTTCCTTTAAGGGGAAGAGCACAATCTTCCATACAATAACAAACATTTATGATTCCAGCGTCCGATAAACAGTTTAAAGCCCTTACATATTCCCTATTTCTAGCTCCCTCCGCTATTTTAGATATTTGAAATTTTTTATTTTCATTACCTAAAAATGTTGATACTTTGCGATAAGCATTTAAAATTCTAGCTTTATCAAAGCCTTGGGCATATTTAGCAATATCTTCTTCATAATCTTTTAAAATTTGTTCTTGCATAGGTAATATACCACTGAAATTTTTACTTTTAATAAATTTATCAACAATGGCCGGCATACCTCCTAAAATCATGTAATCTCTAAAGTTATGCATCATAACATTAAATTGCGTTGTTGTAAGGGGCTTAAGATTTTTCATACATAAGTATAAGTCCTCTATCTGGTCTTCACTATAACCTTTAGCCCATAAAAATTCTTCAAAATCCATGGAATGCATTGTATAATCTATTTTATTACCGACACTATTAGACTCAATTTCTTTATAATTAATACCCATCATAGAACCAGAACAAATTACATCATATCTTTTGTCAAGATTAAAAGATTTTAATGAAGTAGCACAGTTTATACAATCTTGCATTTCATCAAAAAATATCAAAGTTTCACGAGGGACAAATTTAAAATTATTATTTATGATAGAAATATTATTGATAATAGTATCAACCTCAAAACCATCATCAAATATCGTTTTATATTCTTTTTGTAAAGCAAAATTTATTTCCACTACATATTTATAATTATTTTTAGCAAAGTTTTCAATAGCGTCCGTTTTGCCTATTTGTCTTGCGCCTTTGACAATAAGGGGCATTTTATCTTCCGAAGTTTGCCATTTTAGTAAAAATTCATCAATTTTGCGTTTCAATCTAGCCATAATTGTTCACCTCAATTATAAGTCTATCACAAAATTCCGGCTTTTTAAAGGCCTTTTATCACATTTTTCCAGCCATTTTACCCCTTTATATCACATTTTTCCAATTAATTCATTTGTTCTAAATAATTTTTAAGTTCTTTAGCAACATCTAAAGGAATAATTTCACTTAACTCCGTGATATCAGCTTCTTTTATTTTAGCTAAATTTCCATATTTTTTTAGTAATAATTTTCTTCTTTTTTCGCCAATGCCTGAAACATTATCTAAAACACTACTTAAAGCCCCTTTGCTTCTTATTTGTTTATGGTAATTAATGGTAAAGCGATGGACTTCATCTTGGATTCTTGTTAAATAATTAAATACATCGGCTTCATCTATTAAATCAATCTCTTCCATGGTATTACCATTTATTAAAGTTTTAGTTCGATGGTGTTCATCTTTTTTAAGCCCACATATATTAATAAAGATATTTAAAGTTTTTAATGCTTCTTTACAAGCATTTATTTGGTTGATACCCCCATCAACGATTATTAAATCAGGTAGTTTATCTTGCTCGGTTATAATTCGAAAATACCTACGATATATAGCTTCATACATCATATGATAATCATCATTTTTATCAACTGTTATTTTAAATTTACGATAATCTTTTTTAGAGGGTAAACCATTTTTAAAAACTACCATTCCACTTACGGAATAACTACCAAATAAATTAGAATTATCAAAAGATTCAATGGTTGTTAAATTACTTAAATTTAATAACTCTTTTAATCTTTGGTTAGCCATAAAAGTTCTTTTTTCATCTCTTTTAAAACTTTCAATTTCTTTATCAAGATTAACTTTAGCATTTTCATAAGCAATATTTAATAATTCTTTCTTACGGCCTTTTAAAGGCGTCATAATATTAATACCTAAAAGACTTGCTAAAGTATCTTTATTAATATTTTCTTGAACTAATAACTCTTTAGGTTTTTCATGAGTTTGATAAAAAGCATATATATATAAATTTAATTCTTCTTCATAAGGACCTATAACATTTAAAATATGATTATGAGAACCTAATAATTTACCATTTCTAATAAATAAGATTTGAATAGATAAATAACCATTTAAAAAATAATAACTAATAATATCACGATTAATATAATCATGTAATTCAACTTCTTGTCTATCTAATATAACTTTAATATAATTTAATTCATTACGTAGTTCAATAGCTTTCTCATAATTTAAATTTTTAGCATAAAAATCTATCTTAGAGGTTATTTTATCTATTAATACTTTACTATTACCTCTTAAAAAAGATAATATTTCTTTTTCCATATTATCAACATCTTCTTGCTTTATCGTATTAACACAATAACCTAAACATTCTCCTATATGATAATAAAGACATAATTTATTAGGTTTACCATCACATTTCTTTAAAGGATATAATCTATTTATTAAATTAACTATTCTCCGCGCTGCATAAGCATTAGGATATGGCCCAAATAAAGTCTTTTTATCTCTTTTTCTAATAGATGTATATCTTGCTACTTTAAGTTTAGGATAAGGTTTATTAATATATTCTATATAGGGATATGATTTATCATCTTTAAGAAGAATATTATATTTAGGGTCATATTTCTTAATAAGATTAAGTTCAAGAATAAAACTTTCCGTTTCCGTTTTCGTAACTATATAAGTAAAATGGTCTACTTCACTTACCATTATGGCCGTTTTACCCGTACAAGTACCACGAAAATAAGAATGTAGGCGTTTATTTAAGTCTTTAGCTTTACCTACATAGATAACTATCCCATCTTTATTAATCATTTGATAAGAACCTGGTAAGTGGGGTACTAATTTTAAATCTTCTTTTATCCTATCCATATTAAATCCCTTGCTGTAAATATTATACTACAATTATAGTTAAAAATAAGTTATAATTTCGATAGGTGGTTATATGCTTATTGGTTCAGCTGAATTAATTATTAAAAAATCAAAATTTATAGGTCTTTTATATGATATTAAAGAGGAAAATGATGTTAAAAAAATATTAGAAATACTTAAAAAAGAGCATTCTAAAGCTAGACATATGCCCTATGCTTATGTCGTAGGAAATACGGCAAGAAAAACGGATGACAAAGAGCCTCATAATACCGCCGGTATGCAATTATTTAATCTTTTAAATATCAATAATTTAAATCATCATCTTTTAATAGTAATACGTTATTTTGGTGGAACTAAACTAGGAGCAAGTAATCTTTTAAGAGCTTATTTAAACTGTGGTAAAATGGCAATTCAAAATACTAATTTAGCATAATAAAAAGGAGTGGTTATTCACTCCTATTTTAATCTTATAAACTCATCTATTTATTAACAATGATAATTTGCTACAGAAACAGTACCTTTAAATGTTTTGCCCATCAAATGTGATTGGTCTTTATCTAAATTATAAAATCTAACAGTAATTTCATAGTCTATGTGAGCGCCAGTTTCCTTATCAGTTGAAATCTCTTCGCCTTTTAATAAAGTTAAAGTTTTATTATCACTACCAAGTTTTAACTCATCAATATTAATTTCTTCTAAACTTGAACCGCTTGACCCACGGCCATCATCATCGCCAGTATAAGTTGTAGAAGCAACATCGATAGTAAGCTCTTTAAAGCCTTGAATATTATCATGGTCTGTACCAGAAGCTTTATATCCAGTTCTTACATAATAAGTGCTTGGATAATATTTTTTATCACCATCGTCACCAATTTGAACGCCATTTTGAGAGTCTGTATTTAAGTTTTTATAACTATTACCATCTGAGCCCTCTCCATTTTTATAATTACTTTTACTATCATTGGCCCATTCAAATACTAAATCATATGAGCATGTTACAAGTTGTCCCTCTGTTGGTGAATTTAATGATACATTGATATTTGAATTGGCAGTTAAATTTGCGTCTAAAGTACCATTAGCTGTTTGTTGCGCTCCACCATCTCCTGCATTAGACTCTTGCATTAAATCAGCTGTAACATTTATATTCATATCGCCACCACCTACAGCTGTAAATGTTGCTGTTTTGTTTGCTGTTTCTACATTCAAATTGACCTTTCCACTATTTGTATCAGTTGTTGAAGCAAAGTATGCAAATGTGGCACCTACTACTGCTACTAGCAATGTTGCTATTGCTATAATTGTTAATAATAACGTGTTTCTTTTTTCCATATTTTTTCTTTTCTCTCCTCTTTTCTATTATACTTAAATGTTATCAAAACAAAATATTTGTGTCAAGATTATTAAATTAAAATTTCATTAATTTGGCACTATTTAACAATTAATTATTTTTTATAATTGTATCTAGTGCTAAGGTAATCATCGTATTAAGCTTTTGTTCTCTATCTTCACTTGATAATACAACTTTAGAATATTTTGAGTCTACAACCGTAATAAGACAAGTTGCTTTACAACCTAAAGAATTAGCTACATGAATAACTCCAAAAGCTTCCATTTCTTCTGCTAAAACATGATACTTTTTAGGTATTCTCTTTAATACTCTATCAGCACCAATATAAGGACCAAAAGCGTCCATTGTCGTAATCATACCTTTTATAACAGGTATTTTATCTTCTTCGGCAGTTTTTAAAACATCTTCGTTAAGCTCTTTATCTGCTACAACAACATGGCCCTCATAATTATTATAAGTATAAGCAAAATTACTTTCAGAATATACTTTATCGGCAACAACAACATCTCCGATATTAACGGTAGGTTCTACTGCCCCACACGTACCTATTCTTATTATTTTCTTAACACCATAATAATGAATTAACTCAAAAACATATATACTAGCGGATGGCATTCCCATACCACTACCCATTACCGTTACCCTTTGGCCTTTATAATAGCCCGTATAAGCATACATACCGCGAACTGTATTAACAAGTTTAGGTTCATCAAAATAGGTTTCGGCAATATATTTTGCTCTTAAGGGGTCGCCCGGTAATAAAACTAAAGGAGCTATATCATCTTTGGCTTGAGCAATAATATGAATAGGATTTTTTCCTATAAACATTTTTATCATCTCCAGTTTTTAGTATAACAAAAAATAATAATATTTTATATTAGTCTAATTTTTGCTTTACATAACGAATTTTAAATATTTTTAAAAAATTTACTAAATAAAAAAGGAAATGAGAATTTTTTCCGTAATATATAAATGTAAAGGGAGGAATATTGCATGGTATAAATATTTTTATAAAACCATTAACTAAAACTTAAAAGGAAAGGAGAAGAAGCTCTAAACATCAAAAGATAATTAGAACCCTAAAAATATAACATGAATAATAGCACCAAAGATATAAGAGGATACAATGATAAAGTTTTTAAAGCTATATTTAGTACTGAAAAAGGAAAAATATTACTAAAAAAACTATTAAAAGATATTTTGGGAAGAAATATTAATAATATAACTTTTATTAGTAAAGAAATACCCGTTAATAAAATATCGCAAAAAGCTGAAACACTAGATTTATTAATTGATAATAAAGAAGAAAGAATTGATATTGAAGTAAATAGTTGTTTTGACACAGTAGTAATTTTTCGTAATTTATTATATTTTTTTAATATTATTAATCAAGACCAAGAAGAAGGAAAAACATATAAAACTAATAAAAACTATGTGTTAATTAGTCTAACTCGAGGTCTAAGTCAGACATTTGATGTCATAAATGAAGTGAATTTAACCCTAGGAGAAAAGGAATATTGTAAAAATGTTCAAATATATGAAGTAAATTTGGATAAGGCGTTAAAGCTGTGTTATGAAGGCGATAATCGAGACTTTGTAAGGCACATAGGTGCGCTGTCTATGGAAACAAATGAGTTAAAAAAATTTAAGGAGGATGATGAATTTATGGATGAAATTGATAGAGAATTGCAAAGATTAAAAGCTAACGGTTGTGTTGTTAGAGATGATACCGAAAAGTTGTTAAGGAGTGTAAAAGAAGTGAATTATCAAGAAGGGATTGAATCAATTATTAAAAATATGCTAAAAAAAGGAATGACAATTAAAAATATAATTAATATTACAGATGTTGATAAAGTTATTGTAGAAAAAGTTGCTAAAGAATTAGCAAATAACTAACTATAACAAAAGGAAAGGATGATAATTTATGGATGAAATTGATAGAGAACTTGAAAGATTAAAAGCTAACGGTTGTGTAATTAGAGATGATACCGAAAAGTTGTTAAGGAGTGTAAAAGAAGTAAATTTTCAAGAAGGGATTGAAATTGGCGAAGCTAAAGGCATAACCAAAGGGATTAAAATTGGTGAGGTCAAAGGCAAAACCGACGGGATTGAATCCATTATTAAAAATATGCTAAAAAAAGGAATGACAGCTAAAAATATAATTAATATTACAGATGTTGATAAAGTTATTGTAGAAAAAGTTGCTAAAGAATTAGCAAATAACTAACTATAACAAAAAGGAAAGGATGATAAATTTATGGATGAAATTGATAGAGAATTACAAAGATTAAGGGATGAAGGATATGTAGTTGAACCTGACACTGAAAAATTGTTAAGGAGTGTAAAAGAAGTGAATTATCAAGAAGGATATAAAATTGGCTTTGCTCAAGCATTTGCTGAAGGATTTGCTCAAGGATTTGCTGAAGAATTTAAAAAAGGATTTGAAAGTGGCAAAGTCGAAGTTATTAAGCCGATTATTGAAGAAATGCTAAAAAAAGGCTGTTCCATAGATAAAATTGTAGAGATGACTGATGTTGATAAAGACACTGTAGAAAACATAGCTGAAGAATTAGCAAGTTAAAAGGATTGGCACACTCAATTACCAATCCTTTTTACATACGATATCTAGCTATAATAGAATGAGCTACTTTAATGCCATCAATAGCACTACTTGTTATACCTCCGGCGTACCCTGCTCCTTCGCCACAAGGATATACACCTTTGATATTTGCCATTAAAGTTTCATCACGCTTTATCCTAACGGGTGATGAAGTTCGGCTTTCAACAGCACTTACTAAAGCGTCATTATCATTAAAGCCCTTTATCTTATGGCCAAAGTTTTCTATCGCTTCAATTAAATCATGGCAAATATAATCAGGAAGTATTTCATGTAAATTTGTTAAATAATAATTACCTTTATATATTGGTTTAATATTTCCTAAAGATTGGGAAGCAATATTGTTTTTAAAATCTTCCCATCTTTGGGTAGGAATATTACCTTTACCTTTTTCATAAGCAAGATGTTCAAGTTTTCTTTGAAATTCAATACCACTTAAAGGACTTTCGCCATAATCTTTACTATCAATAGTAACAACAATAGCACTATTAGCATTTTCTTCATCTCTTTTATAGTTACTCATGCCATTTATGCATAAAGCCTTATTCTCGCTAGACGAATTTACAACATAGCCTCCTGGGCACATACAAAAAGAGTATACTCCGCGCCCACTTTGAGCTTGATAAGTAAGTTTATAATCCGCGGGTGGTAAATATTTAGCCATTTTTCCATATTGATTTTCATTAATTTGCTTTTGGGGATGGGATATTCTAACCCCTATAGCAAATGGTTTAGATTTAATATCAAGATAATTATTTAACACATAAAAAGTATCTCTAGCACTATGCCCAATAGCTAATACAAGAACATCAGTGGCAAGATTTTGTTTATTAGTTTTAATTTGTTTTAAGGTATCATTTTCGATAACTAAATCCTCAAAAGTCTCTTCAAAAAAGAAAGTACCACCCATAAAAATGATAGCTTCCCGCATATTTTTAATAATATTTTGTAAAAGGTCTGTGCCAATGTGAGGTTTATTAACATATAAAATTTCTTTAGGTGCTCCATATTTTACAAATGTTTCTAATACTTTTTGGCCCAAGCCCTCATTATCTTTAATTAAAGTATTTAGCTTGCCATCGGAAAAAGTACCAGCCCCACCCTCGCCAAATTGAACATTACTATTAGGATTTAAAATACCTTTTTGCCAAAACAGTGAGACATCTTCAACTCTATTCTCGACTTTTTTACCCCGCTCAATAATAATTGGTTTATAGTTATTCTCGGCTAAAACAAGAGCACAAAAAAGTCCGGCAGGTCCACTACCGATAATAACAGGTCGATGTTTTAATAAAATATTGCCTGATAAAGGGGCTTTATATTCTTTAGGTTCAAATAAAACAATATCATTAGATTTTCTATTTAAAAGTTTATCTTCATTTAAGGCTTTTACTTTAACTTCATATATATAATTAATATTATTTTTATCTCTAGCGTCAAGAGATTTTTTTAAAATGGTATATTCCTGTAATTCATCTTGCCTAATTTTTAATTTTTTTAAGATACTTTCTTTTAAAGCCTTGTCATTATCAGTTAAAATGTCTACTTTAATTTGCCTTACTTTAAGCATGATAATCCCCTGCGATAAAGCCTGAAATAAAGGCAAAAGCTAAATTATAGCCTCCACATATACCGTTTACATCAAGAAGTTCCCCCGTAATATACAAATTACTTATTACTTTAGACTCCATAGTTAAAGGATTAATATCCATTAAAGAAATGCCTCCTTTACATACTTGAGCCTTAGCAAAATCCCCCGTATCAATTATATCAAGGGTAAAGTTAGTAATGGCATTTTCAAGAGCTTTTATTTCACTAGTAGTAAGGCTTTTATAATATGCTTTGGGATTAATTTTGGCTTGATGAAAGAAAATACTATTTAATTTATAACTGAAGACACTTTCAAATATTTCTTCTAAAGTATAATTTGGCAGTAAATTACTTCTTTGTAAAAGCCATGATGAAAAATCTTTTACATAAGGCAAAAAATTAAGCTTTATCTTAACATTTTCTGATAAATGTGCGGAAGCAATACTACTTAAGTTAAAAACACAAACGCCACTTATGCCATAATCAGTTAATTGAACCTCACCTACTTCTTCTTTTTTTAATTTATCTTGAACATAAATACTAACCCGAGCCTCAGTCCTAATACCTGACCAAATATTCATAAAATCACCTTGGCATTTAAGACTTGTTAAAGCCGGATATACAGGATTTAATTTATGGCCAAGGTTTGCCAGTATTGGATAAAAGTCGCCCGTACTACCTGTTTTAGGATAGGCTTTAGAACCTGTACTAATTATCACTTTATCACAAGTTAATGTTTCTTCATTAAAGCTAATTATAAACTTATTATCTTCTTTTTTTATATCTTTTACATAAGCATTATAGATAACCTTAATATGGTTTTTTTGAATATTTTGCTCAAGCACTTCCCTAAAACTATATGCTTGATTTGAATAAGGATATAATAAGCCCTCTTTTTCTTTAGGATAAATCCCTATTGATAATAAATAATTAAATACTTTATTAATATTAACTGGAGTTAAAATATTTGTTAATACCTCTTTGCTATCAGTTTCATAGGCACTAACATCAATATTTTGGTGCCAATAATTACAATGCCCATTACCTGTTAATAAAAGCTTTTTACCTAGTTTATCGTTTTTTTCGAGAATAATTACTTCATCATGTTCACTTGCTTTTAAAGCTCCTATTATGCCGGAAGCTCCCCCACCTATGACAACAGTTTTCATTATTTAATCCTTTTTTTGGCAAGTAAAGCTTTACCTTCTTCAAGAGCAACAATAATAACAACTCCTAAAATAAACATTGGTAAATTAAAGCTATTTGATGTAAGCATTGGTAAAGCATTTTCTAAAGTAGTAGGTCCCATTACAATAGCATATAAGGAACCAACCATCATACCAATAATACCGTAAACAACCGCTCCCCGATTTTTATCTAAACTTTTACGAACGACTTTAGCAAAAGAAAATATGCCAAAAATAACGCCTAAGCCAAAAATAATCAAAATCGGTAAAACCGAAAAATCGAAACTAAATAAAAGTTTAACCTTAGCCATAATTGGTACATATATGCCAAAGATTAGTAATATCGTTGAGCCAGAAATACCTGGTAAAACCATTGCACAAATAGCAAGCGCTGCTACCAAGAAAGTATAAACATAACTCATGAAATTGGGCTCAGCTAAATTAATATTTAAAATATCAGTCCCATTAAGTAAAGTAATCCCTACAACAAATAAAAGACCAACAAAAAACCAAATAATATTATAATATTTGCCTTTTAAAGTTTTATATTCTTCTTTAATAATGTAAGGTAAAGATATGATAATAAAACCTAAAAATAAAGATGATAAGCCATAAATATGATTTTCAAATAAAGATGTTAAGAAAGAGGCAGCAATAATAAAACCTACTACCCAACCTATGCCAATTTTGAAAAGATAGCAAAACGCGTCTTTTTTCTTTTTGAAATTGCCCCGAAATAAATCATCTAAAGCCGTAATAAAATTATCATAAAAGCCTAAAACAAAGGCAATCGTACCTCCGGAAACGCCGGGTACACTATCAGCTAAAGCCATAAGAAATCCCCTTAAGAAATTGACTATATAATTCATATGTCCTCCCTTTTCATAACAAATTAATTATAACAAAACTTTACATAAGAAAAAAGATTAGTTTATATAAGTGACAAAAATTATACTATAATTAAATTAACAATTGAGGTTGTATATGAAGAAGTCTTTTTTAATCTTTTTAATAATTATTTTAGTAATAGCTATTATTGTAGTTTATTATTTTATCTTTAATAACAAAATAACTTATCAAGATACTTTAGTAATTAACTTAAATGATAAACTACCTAGTAAAATTACTTACAATGATAATAAAGAATCTTCTATTACATGGGATAATATTGATTCAAGTAAAAAAGGTTCTTATGAAGGTAGTTTTAAAGTTCATAACAAAGTATATAAAATTAAACTTATTATCGATGATTTAGAAGCTCCTACTATAATAGGAGTTAAAGATTTACAAATAGGCGTTAATGAGAAAATAGATTTATTAAAAGATATTAAAGTAATTGATAATTCTCAAAAAGATATTACGCCTGTCGTTAAAGGTGATTATGACCTTAGTAAAACAGGCAAATATAATCTTTATTATGAAGCAACTGATGAAAGTGGTAATACTACAAAAGAAGAATTTACTTTAGAGGTTGTTGCAAATATAACGACAACTATTCCTTTTGCCTCAGGGAATCTACCATCATCAAATGATAACTATGTTCTTGGTAAATCCCCTAAAGGATATACTATTGAAGTTATAAATGGTGTTACTTATGTCGATGGTATTTTAATTGCTAACAAGACCTATCCTTTACCTAGTGACTATGCGCCAGGGTTTAATCAAGAAGCCAATAAAGCCTATGATTTATTACGGCAAGGCGCTTTAAAAGAAGATTTTAATATTTATACTTTAAATTCATATCGTTCTTATATTGACCAAAAGATTATTTATAATGATTATGTTGCTAGAGATGGGCAATTAATGGCTGATACTTATTCGGCAAGACCAGGGTATTCAGAACATCAATCAGGATTAGCTATTGACGTTAATAGTTTAGACCAAAATTGGGAAAATACTCCCGAGGGTAAATGGTTAAGTGCTAATTGTTATAAATATGGGTTTATTATTCGTTACCCTAAAGGCAAAGAAGATATTACAGGATATATGTATGAGCCTTGGCATATAAGATATGTTGGTAAAGACCTGGCCGAAAAACTTTATAATAATGGTAATTGGCTTACTTTAGAAGAATATCTCGGTATTACTAGTGTATATCCTAAATAAATATATAAAATAAAAGTGAACCTTTATGTTTGAAATCTCTGTTTTAATTATTATTTAAGGTTAAAACACAGAAACATTCCACATGATAGCTATAGCTAAACATATCCAAAATATATAATTTTTCTAAATTATAATCTTTTTTAAGTTTCTTTAAATTATTTGCCAAACTATCTGTATCACATGAAATATATATAATTTTATGGGGTTTTAATTCAAGAATTTTTTGGATTGTCATATCATCAAGTCCCTTACGAGGTGGGTCAACGATAACCGTATCGATATGTTCATTAATATATTTTATTTTATCTTCAACATTACCAAGCATAAATTGAATATTTTGGCAGTTATTGATTTTAGCATTTTTAATAGCATTTAAAACAGCATTAGGCACACATTCTATTGAATATACCTTTTGTGATGTTTTACTAGCAATGATACTGAGAGTTCCAACGCCCGAATATAAATCTAAAACAACATCGCCTGTTACATTTTCTTCAACCAAAGCAAAAAGTTTGTTATTAATATAACTATTTACTTGAAAGAAAGCGTCATAAGATATATCAAAATAATAATTATTAATTATATCAATAAAATGATTTTCGCCATAAATAGTTTTATCATTTAAAATAATACCTACTACTTTTAAAGCCGGATAGTTTTCTTCATTTAGCTTTAGCTCATCACTACTTATAATATTAATAAGCAGTTCATCATTATAATTACACCTAATTGTAACACTCCCATTAGTTATGTTCATAAGTTTTAATTCTTTAATAAACCGATTAATAGCTTCTTTAGTTATAGGACAGGATGTTATAGGTATCATTTTATGACTTTGGTTTTCATAAAAGCCTATTTCGCCATTTTCAACTTTAAGTTCAATTTTATTACGATAATTTTTAGGATTTTTATTAGCTATAACCTCTATAGGAGGAAGGGACACTTCTCTTTGCAAGATTTCGTTAACTCTTTTTTCTTTATATTCAAGGCTTTTTTCATAACTTAAGTTTTGGATTTGACAACCGCCACAATCATAAAAATATGGACAAAAAGGTAAAACATGATTTTTAGCAGGATTAATAAGTTTAACCAATTTAGCATGGGCATAATTTTTATTTTTTTTTATTATTTTTATGTCAACCTCATCACCAGGAATACATTTAGGCACAAAGCAAATCTTATCATTAACATAACAAATGCCATTTCCTAAATGATCTAGTTTTTCAATTACTGCTTTCATAAATCCACCTAGATACTACTATAATATATTTTTAATTTATTCTCAAATAATATTATAACTTTTACTAATTATTCCATAATAATAACATGAAAAAAGCATTAGAATATATTCAAAAGGAATTTCAAAATGATCCTGATTTAGTCATCAAGCATATTAATGTAAATCCTCTTCATAAGGTTTATATTTTTTATCTTGAGTCTTTATGCAGTCAAGATAAGATAAATGAATATATTTTAAAGAAATTAACGAGTGTTAAAAGTCTTATAGATTTTGAATCGGCTATTCCCGGCAGTAAAATAAAAAAATTACAAGATTTACCCGAGGCTGAAAAATATCTCTATGATGGCTATAGCGTTATCATTGCTAATAAAAATATTTATGCAATTGAAACAAAAGCTGATATTAACCGGGGACTTTCAACTAATGAAAATGAACCGGCGATAAATGGGCCAAAGAATGCCTTTGTCGAAAACTATCAAACTAACCTAGGCCTTATTAAAAGAAGACTTAAAACTAAACATTTTAAAACGAAGAATATTTCCCTTGGTAGACTATCAAGTAATAATGTAGGTATTTTATATCTTGATAATGTTGCTAAAGCGGAAAATGTTACTAAAGTTTACGATATTCTCAGTAAAATAGATATTGATATTTTAAATTCTTCGGAAAGTTTAATTAAATATTTAAGTGCTAGTAAAGATTTATTTCCTACAGTAATAAGCACCGAAAGACCAGACCGCTGTGCCGAAGCTTTAGCCGAAGGTAAGATTGTTATTATTTGTGATAATTCTCCGACAGCATTAATTGTTCCGGCCTTTCTAATTGACTTTATTAATCCTTTTACCGATAAATATAATAATAATTACAATATTAATTTTACTAAATTGATTAGAATGATTTGCTTCATATGCTCAATTGTCGTTCCGGCCTTTTATATTGCGGTTATTAACTATAATCAAGAAGCCATTCCAACCAGTCTTATTATCAACTTTGCCTCACAGCGCAGTAAAATACCCTTCCCAGCTTTAGTTGAGTGTATTGTTATGCTTATTATTTGTGAAATTTTAAGAGAAAGTGATTTACGTTTCCCGTCAAAATATGGTTCGGCAGCCTCCCTTTTAGGCGCTCTTGTTTTAGGAGACGCAGCCGTTAGTGCGGGATTAGTATCGCCAATTATGATTATCATTTGCTCTTTTACCTATGTATCTTCTTTAATATTTTCTGACCCCGAAATAAGTAATATGATGCGCTATTATCGGTTCTTTTTAATCTTTCTAGCAAGCTTTTTAGGACTATATGGTCTTGTCTTAGGCGTTATCTTTTTCTTTATTAATCTATGTGATACTAAATCAATAGGATATCCCTATACTTTCCCTTTAGCTCCTTTTGATAAACCTTATTTTTCCGAATTTATTCTAGCTAAATATAATAAATATCGTAGTAAAAAACTATCAAGCAATACCGTAAAGGAGCGCAAATGAAAAAAATAATTTTCTTAATATTATTACTACCCTTTTTTATATGTGGCTGTTCGGATTATAAAGAAGTTGATAAACTTGCCTTTATAACCGCAATAGGAATTGATTATGATGAGAAATATGAATTAACTTTTGAAATTTTAGCAGGGCAAAACTATGATACCGAATCAGGAAAAATTAAACCATATACGGTTACCGCTTCAGGAAAGACCATTGCCGAGGCTTTTGCTAATGCACCCTTGAGCATTAATACAATGCCTAATTATTTTCATTTACGAGTTGTTGTTATAAGTGAAAATGCTGGCTATAATGGTACTAAAGATTTACTAGATTACATAACAAGAAATCCCCAGATAAGTAACAATTTTTATCTTCTTTTAGCCAAAGATACTGAAGCAAAAGATATTCTAAAAATTAAACCAGAGTCTGGAGAAAGTGTTGCAAATACCCTTACTGATTTAATTGAATATTCTTATAAGAGTCAAAATATTATCTTTACTAATACATTTACTGATAATCTTGAAACATACTCAACCTATGGCATTGATACAACGATAACCACAATCAAGAAAAAAGATGATAAAACTTTAACAGTCGATGGCATTAGTCTTTTTAAAGATGGTAAATATATAACTAGTTTAGATAAAGAAAATTCCTATCTTCTAGCTTCCTTAATAAATAAAGAAAGTAATTATTTACTTACGAAAGAATATGATGATAAAAATTTTGCCATAAATATATATAAAACTAAAGTAAACTATGAATATGAAGATAATAAAGTTAAATTAGTAATAAATCTTAATGCTGAAATAAAACTTAATGAACCTAATTTTAATTTAAAAAATGAAGATATATATCCTAAATTAAATGATGATTTTATTAAAATTGCGCATGATAAATATTCATCTTTAATAAGTGATTTAAAAGCTACCCATACCGATCCTTTAGGTATAGCTAATAAGTACTATAAGAAAACCAAGAAAAAAGATCGTGATTATTTCTTTAATCATGATGTCGATATTGAAGTAAAGCTTAATATTAATCGTAATGGCTTTACATATGAGGCTAAATATGAATAAAGAAGATTTTTCTCTAGTCTATTTTTTAACAAGACCTATCTTTCTAGGTAATATCTTAGCTCCTATCATCGGTATGACGGGCTCAGATGCTTTAATATGTCTCATCTTAGGGAATATTGTCGGTGTCTTTTTCATTTTTCTTTTAAACAAGGCTAAATTAAATAATAAATTCTACCGGATTATTAAAATATTATTATATATTCTCTTTATTATTATAAGTACTTATACTATAGAGGTATTTATTAATGATTTCTTCCTTTTAGAAACTCCTAAATGGATTATTATTGCAACTAGTATAATTCTTTGTTTATATGCCTCTTATAAAGATTATAAAGTAATTAAATATACATCCGTAATTCTATTTATTCTAAGTCTTTTTACTTTAGGAATATCTTTTATATCATTATTTAGTTATGTTAAATTAGCAAGTCTTACTCCTTTTTTCACTAGTAAACTAACTTCAATTATTAAAGGAACTTTTATATATGCTACGCTTTCTACTATTCCCCATATTTTAGTTAATGAAGATAATTTACCAGTTAAAAAACATATTAAATGTTATTTATTTTCCAGTTTAATATGTTCTATGATTTGTTTCCTTGTTCTAACGGTTTTAACACCCGAAGTAGCTAAAATATATCGTTTCCCAGAATATATTCTATTAAAAAGAATTCGTTTGTTTAACTTTATAGAAAACTTTGAAAATATTTTAAGTACAATATGGTATTTAGACTATTTTGTTTTTCTAACGCTCACTTTTAAAAGACTAAAAAAAGAAGTTAATAATAAACCTATCTTTTATAGTATTATTATATTAACTCCGACTCTTACTAACCTTTTACTTGTTAATAAATATTATCCTATCTTAATACTTCATAAACATCTTGGTTTAATAGCTTTAATCTTTATTGTAATCTTTAGTTTTAGTCTAATAAAAAAGTTATTTATATCCAGCGAGAGACATAAATAACTCTAGTCGTATAATCTTGATAATTAGTAAATATTTTAATGATAACATCAATAAAGAATCTAAGAACATCTTTGCAAGTACTTTTAACTCTAACATTAACAATTTGTTTTTGAACTTCGCTACGAAAAGAATAATCGTTAATGTATTTAGCTACAGCTTCATCAAGCTCTTTTACTTTAGCTACTTCTTCCGCATTATTAAGATTTATTTTAAAGATATATTCTTGATAAATCTTAATAATCTTATCGGATAATTGATCCTCTTGTAAAGGATTAAAATTAATAATATTATAAAAATTAGGACAGTACTTTAATATTTGCTTGTTCTCGCTCATTTATTATCACTACCTTAACTAAATAATACAATACTACCATTAATTTGTAAAGAAAAAGTTGAAAATCACTTAAAAAAAGATATAATTAAATTGAGGAGTCTAACATGAAAAAGAAAAGATTAAAACTTAAAAAACAAGTATGGATTATTCTTGTTTTAATCATCTTTGGAACCATAGGTATTATAGCTTTTAATAAAGTTCATGATAAATATGAATTAGAAAATACTATTGAATATAAACTAGAAAAAGTTGGTTATACTAAAAAAGAAATAGATCTTTTAAAAAAATATTATCAAGAAAAAGAATTAAATAACTTTCTTAATGAAAAGAAAGATGAAGACTTGCTAAAACTACTAAATAATGAACATTATATTCATGAAAATCATGAGCGCTATCTATCTTTTATGGAAAAAAACCGGACGGATGAAAAGACCGCTATTGAGTATGTTAATTTAAATCTTGATTATGAAGAATATGAAGCTCCTGTTAAAGTTGATTATGATTTAGATAATGAAATCTTAGTTAATAAATATTACCTTTTAGATAGCACTTTTGTCCCTGAAGATTTAATTAGTGTTACTAATAAAAAATATTTCTATGGGGATGGTTTTGAAATAAAGAAAGAAGTATGGGATAACTACTTAAATATGTGGAATGATGCTAATGATGCAGGATATTATCTTATTGTTAATTTTGCTTATTATCCTTATAGTGAACATGAAAAAGCTTATAATAAGGCCAAAGATGAAAACGGTTTAGTATATGCCGATACTAATGTTTTAAGACCTGGCTCTAATGAACATACAACAGGTCTTGCTTTAGATATCTTTGCTAAAGGGGCTTTAACAAGAGCTACTTTTCCTGAAAGTGATGCTTATGCGTGGATTCATGAAAACGCTCATAAATATGGCTTTATTGAAAGATATATAGCAGGAAAAGAATATATTACAGGACAAAGTGCTGAACAATGGCACTATCGCTATGTTGGCAAAGATGTAGCAACTTTTATTTATGAAAATAATTTAACTTTAGAAGAATATTTAACTTATTATAAAAATTAAAAATTTTATTAAATACCATTTTTACTTATTTGAATAATTTGATCATAGTCATCATCTATAGCCATGATATTTCTTTTAATTTGTCCACATTTGGCACATTTATAAACTATTTTATAGGTATCTTTATATTTGTCAATTCCAATAGGTTTTAAGATGCCTTGACAAGGACACGCCCTATCGCCGGGATTAATATCAACATGTTTGCTACATAAACAATATGGACAATGGTCACGAGCCGTGTAACCTAACGGAGAAACTTGTTTGCCACATACTTCACAAATAAATTTTTCATCAATCATTTTAAATCTTTTTTCTTCCATATCTTTTTCCTTTGTCTCTATATTATCTCACATTTATTAATAAATTCAAAAAGCAGATAACAATTTACCTGCTTTTAAGTTATTAATTTACTCTATATGGATGATTATCACTACCATTTATACTATTGTCACCACTTAAGGTTACACTAGAGTTTAGATAAAAGACCGGGCGCACACCAGACGCGTCGTCAACGTTGTTGTGGCCCACAAACCCATAGTCGTAGACATAGAACGCATAGTCAGTGTAGTTCGAATAGCGCGAAACAGTCCATTCATAAACGGCATTAAATAGCCAATTGTTTTCTCGATTATTAGCATTACCATAATTTTCTAAATTCAATGTCCAATTATCTTTACTACTTGCAAAGCCATAATCTGAGGGATACATTAAGCCTATTTTTGCTGGGACTTGTGTTGACGCTCCTTTATTTTTATCATTTTCTATATCATACATTGCTTTTGCCGTTATACTATGACTATTATGTCCAGCAACATTCCATTGAACTTCTTCTATTTTATTTGCCCAGTTTCCTAGTTTGTTTAAAAAGCTATTACTATTTGTATTTAATGCTTGATATAATGTACTACTGCCCCATATATTGTTTTTATTATTGTCCCAACAAAAACCATTTTCGGGTAATTTTTTTACCCTTTTTAATCCTGTATATGGTGAGCTAGTTGATGGTGTACCATTTGATGATATTCCTAAATCATTTGATGTAGCATATTCTGATTTGATTACTTTGATTAAATTTGTATTTGTACCATTTGCTAAAGTTACTGGCACATACCCTATTATCCGATATAAGTTACCATCGTCACACTTTGCACCATCTATTCCATTATTATAATCACTGCTTCCTGGTCCAAAGCATATAAAATTATTTGGATTATTTCCTGAATATCTATAACCATTATCTCCAGCACTATTTGATAAAGATGGTGTATGTTGTATTAATTCACCATTACTTACATTTTTAGCAAACGTTGTAAAAAACTCTGTTGCTGTATATGCTTTATCAAAATATAATTTACAATTATTATTTTCATTTGCTGACATTAATACCGTTTTATTTACTGAGTCCCAGTCTAATATATCCTTGGGGTTAGTAGTTCCATTACAACTACTTTTACCTACATTTAATACATAACCTGTTGTCCAAGTGCTTGATGTCCCTTGTGTATAACTACTACCATTTTGATAATAATATGCTATATCATTATCATTTGTTGCATTATATAATGATTTCTTTTCCTTTTTATTTGTTAATAATATTGCCAAAATTACTACTAAAACTATTACCAATAATGCACTTATTATTCCTACTTTCTTTTTCATCTTTCCTCCATGTAAATTGACACTTTTTATACCCTTTATTTTTATCATTGTCTCAAAAAAAAAAAAAAAAAAAACAAGATTATTCCTAATCTTGTGTGTCAATTGACGTGAAGTATTTAATAACTACTCGGTAGTTTCTATAGTTTCACTATAGCTTGAAGTGTTCTTAACTTCTTCTGTTGTTTCATTAGTAGGCATAAAACAAGCCGCAAATAAAAGAAGTACGATTATTGACATTATTAAATTTTTATATTCCAATATTTTTTTCATATTACCCTCATTCTATAGTATAGTTAACAAAATAGAAATTATCCCCATCAAGTTTAAAATTATAACTATATGTATTAAAGTCTATTTCCGCGAACATTTTATTATAATCACAATCAAAGCTTACATCATCACCCCAGCAGTAATCTTCAAAACTTGCTACGGCATTTTTATAATCTAAAGAATCATATAGCGATTTAAAGAAATCGGATGGAGTTCCAATGTCATAATAGTTAGAAAATAATACTTTATATTTTACACTAACTATATCATCCTTTTTAACTACTTCTTCTAGTTTTTTCTCTACAATAGGAGCACTATAACCATGACCTAAATGATCTTCATTAAAATGATATACTTCTTCATTTTCATCATAGTAATAATCCGTTTTACCACATATTGAACAATCAATATCTACTAATTTGAAAGAAGCATCTTCGCCAAAATATTCTCTCGCAATCATTTCAAAATTCTTTTTATTTAAATATCCTTCATCAGTAGTGATTATGTCATAGCCACTTTCATTAATATTTAATCTTCTAGCAATATTATATAATAACTGAATTTTATTTTGATCTGTTAGACTATTAAAATTAAAATCATCATATTGAAGCTCTAATAAATCAACAATATTATTAACTTTTATTTCTTGTTCAGCACTTAATGTATAAGACTCTTCTTTAGTGTCTTTGCTAAAACCACACCCCGATATTAAAAAAAGTGTCATTAAGATAAGTATGAATTTTTTCATAGCTATCACCCTTATTAACAATATATATCATAAATAAAAAAATATCAAGTTAATATCAAGTTAATACTTGATACTAATCTTCTAAATCATTAGATATTTTAACTTGTAACCAGCCTATTAAATTCGTGGCATCAACGCCTCCGATAAAACCTCCCGTTTGTTTGCCGTTTTTAATTATAATGACGGTAGGAGCCATTAGATAGGTTTCAACAAAATAGCCATATGTATTAGTTTCTTTCTTACCTGTTTGATTTTCAGATATAGCTTGCGTTGATTGCATATCTAACTTACTAGATAAAGCTTGCCAAGTTTCAGAATCAAAATCAATAGATAATAAATCAACATATTGGGTTATGTAATTTAATTGTTTTTGAGCTTCTGCCATTTTAGGTATTAGTCTTGCACATACATCACAGTTTTCTCTACCCATAAGGACGACATATGTACCACCATCTTCAAACATTTTTAAAACATCTTCAGCTGTAACTTCATGCATCATTGATACATCATAATCATCGTCTTTTTTTGTAAGATTAACAATAATTACTACGGCTATAGTAGTTGCCACTAACAAACCTAAAATAGATAAAACTACTTTAGTAAATTTATCCATATTATACCTTCATTAATTCTTCTTCTTTTAATTTAATTTCATCATCAATTAATTTTGCATATTTATTAATAGTTTCTTGTAAATCCTCAAGCATTAATTTTTCTTCATCTTCAGGATATTTAGCACTTAATATTTCATCTTTATCTTCTTGTCTAATATTACGAAGAGCAACTTTTCCTTCTTCACCAATATTTTTAGCTAATTTAACATATTCTCTTCTTCTATCTTCAGTTAATTCAGGAATAGTTATAATAACCATTTCGCCATTGTTAGTAGGATTTACCCCCAAATTAGCCTCAATTATGGCTTTTTCTATATCTTTGATACAAGATTTATCAAAAGGCTTAATAAGTAGTTGTCTAGCTTCAGGAACGGTTATATTAGCTAACCCTTGGATAGGGGTTGGCGTGCCATAATAACTTACCATTATACCATTAAGCATTGCAGGATTAGCTCTTCCTGCTCTTATTGTTGTTAATCTTTCTTTGACACTTTCTAGTGTCTTACTCATTTTTGTTTCTGTGTTCATTATTCTCCTTAACTCAATATTACACTATCATTATAATCTTTTTTATCACTTTTGACAAGAATTGACGCATTAAGCTTCCCTAGTTTATCAACATATAAAACCAGATTATCTTTATTAGCTTTAACTGTAGCCTCAGGATCAAGTTCTTCTCCCTCTTTAATTAAGTCTTGACCTTTAACAAATTCTGTAATTTTACTTGTTATTGTCTCCTCATCAATATTATAGGCTTTCATAAGTTCATCATTAGTAACTAACGAACCATCATTTAAGTCAAAAACATATGCTTTAGAGTGTTTAAATGAAATAAAATCTTCTGTTGTATAGTTATAATATTTAACTAATAAAGTTATATAATCTTTATATGTATATAATTCATATTTAGAATAATCAGCATAACTTAGTTTATCATAAGGAGCATCTTCTTCATCATTTTCTTTTTTAATATTCGCTTTAAAAGAATCATTTTCATCATTTAATGTTTTAGCAATATTGCTACTATCTTTAAAATTAATATTTACTTTTTCAAAATCAATATCAAGTTTTTCTTCATATACTTCATAATCAGTAAAATAAATATAATCTCGGTCTTTGTCAATTCTAATATCTTTTCTTTCTGGCTCTTCTTCAGTTACTTTTTCTGTATTATCTTTTTCCCCAAAATGAGTACTTTTTTGCATTAAGACAAAGCCTCCGACTATGATAACTAAGACAATAAAAACAAATAAACCAAATTTAAAACCGTTATGTTCTTCCATTATTCATTCTCCTTTTCTAAATAAACATTTAAAGCATTATTAATCAAAAATTTCTTATCTGCCGTATTAGTAGCCCAATAATCTTGATTAGAAATATTTCCTTTTCTAAAAGCTTCCTCATCATCAAAGAAAATTACTTCTCCCCCCTTTTTTATTATCAAAGTGGGAGCATGTAAATCAATCATATCGCTATCAGTATAAGTTATATAACTTGCAAAATAATTAACAATGCTTTCATACGTAGCATTACGATTTTTCCGATCATCTGCTATATCATAATAATTAATATTATTTATACCCATATCTTTTGCTACATCATCTAAAACATTAGCATAATAGGTAACATTTTCATTATTAGGGATACCTAAAAATAATATACAATCATCACTTCTTATTAAATTATAAGCTTCTTTAACATTAATGTATTTAAAAACATTATCTTGATTAGCTCCCGTGTGTTCACTAGTAAACTTTTCATTATCTGTATTATTAACCGGATATTCTTTACTACCAAAATAAATAAACCCACAAAGTAAAATTATAAATAAAAAGATATACAAAATCATTTGTTTTTTATTTTTAAAAAAATGGATTGTTAAAGGGTGTGCTTCATTCTTTTTCATTATTTTCACCATCTTAATTTTAGCATATTTTACGATATAAAAAAACCCTTTGTAAAGGGTTATGTAAACTACTTAAGCTTCTATTTTTTTAAGGATTCTTTCACATTCTTTTTTTAAATCTTCATCTTTAATAATCCGAGCATATTTTTCATAAGCTTTTATAAAACGACTTTTAAACTCTTCATTTTCGGCACATAATTGCTTATATCTTATTAAACCATCTGCCAAGGAAATCAGTTCTGATTTCCTTAAAGAGCCCTCTGTAAGTTTTTGTTTAATCTTTTGAATTAGAGTAATGATGCTTGATGTCACAAAAACGCCAGCCACAACACTATTTATAATTGAACATATAGTTATAAATGCTTTTTGACTTTCTTCATTTGGTACGAAAACAGTATCATTAGGATCTTGAATAAGTCTTGTTATTTCTACGATAGCTTCATCATATATCATGCTTGGATCAAGTTCAGAAGCTGTTTCGGTTTCTCCAGACTCAGGCTCTAATTTACTAAAATCTATTGAAGCATAATCTTCTAAGTTTGTTAGGTTTAAATCATCCAAATTAAAAACTACTACTTGTCTTTCATAGTCGCCGTAAAAAATATTTTCCCTATGCCAAGTATCATAAGCTTTAAGAGTTGTTTGGGAACCATTTTTAATTTTTTCCATATATTCAGGATATTCAGGCATAGCCATCTCCTGTGAGGAATAATATTCTACTTTCGTTTTGTACTCGTCATTTCCAATGTCTTTAGCAACCTGTTTCAACATAAAGAAACTAGCTACATAACTAGAAAGCATTACAATAATCCCTATTATATTTTTACGTATTTTAATTTCTTTGCTTCTTTCTTTGGATTCTTCAATGCCAAGTTCATGTTCATTATTATCAGTTTTTTGTTTTTGCATATCTTTTTCGGATTGCAATAATTCATTTATCATTTTATAAAGAGAAGCTTCAATCTTTTCAATATTTTGACTATCTTGAAGACTTAAAAATAAAATAAGTCCCTCATCTAATGCTGTATATTTAATACCAGAGGATATAGCATTAGCATTGTCCGTATTTTGAGCATTGATACTTGCAAGTATGTTCCTAATTTCGGAATATAATGTTGAATCTTGCGGTACGCTTGCTATATCTTTAAAAATACGGGTTTCTATAAGATTTCCTGCTATTCTATCTGTCTTAGCCCAATCTAAAACTTCACTTTTGCCAAGGGTTAATAATTCAACTTTAATAATGTTGTAAGCAAGATCGTATAATTTGTTAACAATTTGTTCTTCACTTTGCAATGACATAGTATTGGAACTATTTATTTGTTTTAAAAGACCAATTGTAACTTTAGCATAAGTTTTAAGTTCAACATCATTAACTTCTTTACCGCCCATTTGTCTTTCAACATAGCATGCGGAATTATAAGCAATATAATAAACTTCATATTTTTTTAAGCTTTCATTAATTTTAGCTAAGCCTTTTACTCCTTCAGCATATGTGCTTTCTATTTCAATAGGATCAATCATATTTAAAACATTATATTCAATTTTAGTCTTTAATTCTGCTGCTTGTTTTCTTTCGGTAGAAGCATCAATATGAGCGTCCTTTAAAGCATCAAAAACTCTTTCAAGTTTCTCATATTCAGACTTAAATTCAATAGCTTTATCAGTCATATACAATTGCATTGTTATCCCCCTAACTAGCTACTTTACTTTAGCATAATTATCTATGATAGTCAAATAAAAACCCGCCTTATAGGCGGGTACATATTTTATTAATTACCATTTACTTGGTTCATTACTTCTTCAGCAAAGTTTTCATTTCTTTTTTCCATACCTTCGCCTACTTCGTATCTTATCATGCTAACAATAGAACCACCATTATTTTTAACATAAGTTCCTACAGAAATATCGCCATCTTTAATATATGGTTGTTCATTTAAACATATTTCTTTATAGTATTTTTTGATACGTCCTTCAACCATTTTTTCAGCAATATCCGCAGGCTTTCCTTCGTTAATAGCTAATTCTCTTTGAACATCTTTTTCAGCGTCTAAAACATCAGCAGGTACTTCATCAATAAAAGTATAAAGTGGTCGCATAGCAGCCGCTTGCATGGCAACTTCTTTTGCTACGTCTTCAGAGGCATCGGCAACAACTGTTAAAGTTGCAATTTTACCACCCATGTGAATATATGCCCCAAAGCTTTCATTATCCTTTTTTTCAACTTTAACAAATCTTCTAAAAGATAATTTTTCGCCAATTTTAGCAGTCTTAGCTATAATCAAATCAGCTATTGTACCGTCATCGGTAGCAAGAGCATTAGCTTCTTCCATAGTAGTAGCATCAGATTTTAAAATCGCATTACCGATTGTATCAATCATATTAACAAACTCTTCATTTTTACTTACAAAGTCTGTTTCACTATTAACTTCAATGATAACGGCCTTATTGCCATCAATATAAATATTAGCAAGACCTTCAGCCGCAATACGGCTTTCTTTTTTAGCAGATTTAGCTATACCTTTTTCTCTTAACCAATTAATAGCTTCATCCATATTACCATTTGTTTCACTTAGTGCCTTTTTGCAATCCATCATACCAGCACCAGTTACTTCTCTAAGTTCTTTTACTAAACTCGCGGTTATTTCCATATCACACCTATTTTAGAGCCTTAATTAAATCTTCTTTTTTCATTGAAGAATAGCCCTTAATTCCCTTCTCTTTAGCTAATGTTTTAAGATTGGCTAAAGTCATTGTTTCATAGTCAACTTTTTCGGTCTTTTTTTCTTCTTTTACTTTCTTAGTATCTTTAGTACTCTTCTTTTCTTTAATATTTTCAGTTTCTTTTTTCTCTTCAGGTACTACATCTTCAATGGTATAAACATCATTTTCTTTTTCGGCTTTTAATGCTTTTTTATCAACATTTTCTTCTTTCATTAAGTCAGCCATTGATTCTTTACCTTTATTCTTGTCATCTTCAGATACATAATCAACCATTTCTAGGCCGTTAGCTTCACAAATGGCATTAGTAAGTACGCCAAGTAAAACTTTAATACTTCTAACAGCATCATCGTTACCTGGGATTACATAATCAACATCATCAGGATCGCCATTAGTATCAACAACACCAAATACTGGTATTTTTAATTTTCTAGCTTCTTTAATAGCATTATATTCTTTTTTAGGATCAACTATAATTAAAGCTTGAGGTAATTTAGTCATTTCTCTAATACCACAAAGTAAACGATTTAATTTTTCATATTCTTTCTTAATACCGATTACTTCTTTTTTAGGAAGAACTTCAAAAGTACCACTTGCTTCCATTTCTTCAATTTCTTCTAATCTCTTTACTCTTCTTCTTATTGTTCTAAAGTTAGTAAGAATACCACCAAGCCATCTTTCAGTTACATAGTATGAGTTGCTTCTTAAAGCTTCCTCAACACATACCTCACCAGATTGTTTTTTAGTACCTACAAATAAGAATTTGCCTCCATTTTCAGCAATAGCTTTGATTGCTGTGTAAGCTTCCTCAAGTAAAGCTTGAGTTTTTTCAAGGTCGATAATATAAATATCATCTCTTGAGTTAAAAATATACTCTTTCATCTTGGGATTCCATCTTTTAGTTTGATGGCCAAAATGAACTCCAGCTTCTAATAAATAATTCATAGAAACTATAGCCATAAAAATATCCCTCCTTCGTTATTTCACCTTGATACTTCAACCTAAATCTACACACTCTTCGTGCACTCGCAAATTTAGTCCATACCAATGTTTATTTGACTTTTATGAGCCACGAGTATTGTATCAAAAAAAATACTCATATACAAGTATTTTATGAATAGCCAAAAAATTTATTTCTTTAAAGATATTACTTTCTTAGTCCCAATCTTCTCATATCTTCATCTATTTCTTGACAAACGCCTTCATAATTAATAACTCCTTTGAAATGTTCGATTTCTCTTTGTAATAATTCTATACCTAACAGGGAATATGTTTCGTTAGGTCTACCATAAGTCATTTCAATCATTGGCAATATTAAAGGCATAGCATACTTATCTCTTTCGATATCTTCAGGATGGTAATATTCATCTGATTCAACAAATTTAATGATTGAATCTCTTTTATTAATTTTTCTTATTTTAGGATGTTCTATTAGCCAATACAGACTTTTATCAAATACAAGACCTGATGATGTATCAATAATAATAGATCTGCCACTTTCCAAAGTCACCTCAACAAAACAATGATCTGCATATGAAGAATCAGTATCAGCTATATATTTGGGATTTAATCTTATACCATCTATTGAGCCATATAAAAGCTTTACATCATATTTTTCATCTAAAAAAGCTCTAGCCATCAAAAGGGCTCTATCATAACAATGCCCATTAGACATTCCATCTGACAGCAAAAGTATTGATGCGGGTATTCCACCATCATATATAGTTCTTAATTTTTCTATTAATTTATCATTATAAGGAGCAATATATCGATGTTTTAAGCCCCATAATAATAGTTTTTTGGATTTATACTTATATAAATCCCATTTTATTTTTTGTAAGTTTTTGACCATCCAAAGCACCCCTTTTGAACTAGCCTATATAATAGCTCAAAAGCTTCATAAAAGCAAATAAAAGATTTACTCTGAAAGTTTAACCTTGGCAATTTTTTTATTACTCTTGAGCATTTATTTGCTTACTAAATAAACACCCACAATAATTTTGTCGATATAATTGATACTTTTTAGAATACTCGATAGATTTTTTATACCCATCTTCTTTTTTAAAATCACTAAATAAAAATTTAATATTTAACTCATCCGCTATTTTAGCACCCAACTTATTAATAACTTCCGCATTTTTATAAGGGCTTACTGTTAAGGTTGTTCCAAAATACTCATAACCATTTTCTTTAGCTAAAAGCGCCGTTTTTCGAAGCCTTAATTCATAGCAGTGATGACAACGTGCTCCACCCTCCGGTTCTTGTTCAAGTCCAGGGACAATATCCCGAAAGTCTTCATTAGCATAATCACAATCCATAATATCTAAATTATTTTGATGGTCTATCTCATTTAATAATCGTATTTGTTCTTTTTTCCTTTTTAAATACTCTTCTTGAGGTTCTATATTAGGATTATAATATAAAATAGTAATATTAAAATAAGGCGTGAGTCTAGCTATACACTGAGTTGAACATGGCCCACAGCAAGAATGAAGTAATATTTTGGGTTGATAGTTTAAAGAAGCGATAATATTATTCATTTGTTCATTATAATTAGTTTTCATCATTAATTTCCCCTGATTGTTCAGTTACATTACCATCTTCAGTATAAATATTAAAGATATAATTGTCGCTGTTACTGTCTAAGTATAACACACCTCCACTTCCTACAGAAGCATAAATGGATTGATACTTATTTAATTTTTCAATATTAACATTATTTATAAATACTAAATTGCCATCATTCATTCGTAAAAGAAATCTTTCTTCATCTAATATTAGTCCATTATATTCATCTGGCTTATACTCTATTTCACTAATCATATATAAGATATCACGATCAATTTTACCTAAGGCTTCAACTAAATTATCATAAGCTTCGGATTTAACATAATTAACTAAAATAGGGACACCCTTATAATCTTTATTAGCAATTGTTTTACCTTTTTCAAGAACAATCTTATTATCTAAAGCATTCAAAAATAATATTTTATTTTCTTCAATTTCAATTACTACTTCCCCATCAAAGTTAATATGAACTTTAGCATTTTTAACTAAAGGTAACTTTTCTATTTTCTTTTTCGCCGATGATGTTAAAACTTTAAATATTGAAGTATCTAAATCAATATCGGCCGAGGTTAAAACTTCATTTTCTGTCAAATAATTAAGTCCTTTAACATTAATACTTTTTATTTTCACTGTAAAAAGGTAGTAACCACACATAGCTACTAAATAAATTACTAAAATAATTAATATAATGCCACTTATACGTATCTTTCTTCTTACCTTTTTACCGTTTTTTTTCATAATATTACTTCCATCTTACAATAGTAGGTTCTAATACTAAATCAATATTTCTTTTTTCTTTACATTCTTTTTTTATTTTATCTATTAATTTAATTATATCATCAAAGGTCGCATTATTTTCATTAACAATGAAATTAGCGTGTTTTTCACTAACCATCGCTCCTCCTACCGAAGTGCCTTTTAACCCTAATTCTTCTATAAGTCTACCCGCGGGAATATCTTCTGGATTTCGGAAAATACTACCAACACTTGGCTTATCTAATGGTTGGGTATTTTTCCGTTTTTCATTTCTGGTTTGAATTTCACTTAAAACTTCAAGAGGATTACCTTTTTCACAAATAAACGTTACGCTTAAAACGATATAATTATCTTTAAGTGATGTATAGCGGTAGCCAAAAGAAATATCTTCTTTGGAGATTGTTTTAATTTTATGATTCTTATCAATTACCTTAACTTCTTTTACATATTCCATTATTTCATGGCCATAAGCTCCGGCATTACCTACTACTGAACCTCCCACAGTGCCGGGAATCATCGAAAAGAAAGCTAATGAAACAAGTTCTTTTTGTAAACATACATTAACAAGTTTTGGTAGCATAACCCCAGCCCCTGCAGTTACCTTTGTTCCTTCAATTTCAATATCATTAAACTCATCTAACTTAATAATTACGCCGTCAAAATAACCATCATCTAAAATAACATTTGAAGCATTACCCAAAACATAATATTGCATATTATTGTCGTCTAAGAAATCAAGTAATTTACCTAAATCAACATAGGAAAAAGGTCTTACTAAATATTTAGCTTTACCACCAATATTAATAGTTGATAGTTCTTTTAAATTTACATTTTCTAAAACAATACCATAGTTATCCACTTATATCACCTTCTTTATTTCATTATAAATTATATCTGATGAATTTTTCATATTTATATCTCTAAGATTTTCTTGCATTTGTTTATATGTTTCATTTTCCTTTAGTAAAGCGGTAATTAACTCATACATTTTTTTATCATCTAAATCTTTTTCTTCAATCATAATACTTACCTTTTTATTTTTTAAATCTAACGCATTATAATATTGATGATTATTAGCAACATATGGTGAAGGGATAATTATACTAGGAATTTGGGTAGCTAAAATCTCGGCTAAAGTACCTGCTCCGGCTCGCGATATAATTAAATCAACACAATGAAGTAAACCCGCCATATTATCTAAGTAAGGGATTATTTTTACATTCTTACTAAAAGTTGTATCTTTGCTAAATTCTTCATAATAAGCTTTACCCGTAATATATAAAACTTCATAATTAGCACTATCATCTACTCTTGATAATACTTTTTTAAAAAAGGAATTTATTGTATTACTACCAAGGGAACCAGAAACAATTAAAACTAGTTTTTTATCTTTTGCTAAGCCTAAGCTTTCTTTTGTAAGCTTCGGACCTTTTAAAGCATTTTCACCACAAGGATTACCTGTATAAACAACCTTTGGCGCTTTTTTAAAATATTGCTTACTAGTTTCATAAGATACACAAACTAAATTAGCTTTACTTGCTAAATATCTATTTGTTTTCCCTGGCACACTATTTTGTTCATGAATCACAACCGGAATTTTCATTTTAAAAGCCGTCGATAAAACCGGCATGGTAACATAGCCTCCTGCCCCAATTACAACATCAGGTTTAAAATCTTGAAATAATTTTTGACATTTCTTTTGAGCTTTTTTAATTAAAAAAATATTTTTAATATCCCGGCCAATTAATTTAGTACTAAAACCGTATATTTCTAACTCTTCATATCTAATACCCAGTTGAGGAATAAGATCTTTTTCCATACGATTATGTGTACCTATATATAAAATATTTGTCTTTTTATCTTTTTCTTTAAATTTATTAATAATAGCTATCGCGGGATAAATATGTCCTCCCGTTCCCCCAGCACTAATAACGATATTCATAGCTTATCTCACCTTACTTTAATTATAATATCTAGGTCTTTATTTTACAAATTAATAGCGCTTTATTTACACTATAAATCAAGGATATAATAAGGATAAAAGTTAGTTATTTTATTTTTATCATCAACGCCATAGATAAAAACTTCTTTATTGAGTTTTTTAAAACGTTCAATTAAACTATCACTTGTAAGATTTAATAAAAGGCATACAAAATCATAGCTAAAATGATGATCAGCAGTATTTAAAACATAATTCAAAATTCCTACTTTATATTCTCTTTTTTTAGCAAATAATTTCTTAATAACATTATCATAAAAAGATATAACATAAATTTTTTTATCGTGATGTTTAGCAAGTTTTTCATGTAAGGCATCAATATCTATAAAAGGATACTTAACATCAATAACTATGATTTTATCTGTTTTAATATTTAATACATCCTCTAAAAGAGCAATATTATCTTTTTTCATATCTTTATATTTAGTATTGATAACTAAATTACCATGGTATAATGGATCATGATGAATAACTAATTTTTTATCTTTACTAGGTCTTACATCACATTCAAAACCTACACAATCACTTTCCGTAGCTTTTATTAACGCTTCTAAACTATTTTCTTTAGCAATAGAAGTTATACCTCGATGAGCAATTAGTTTATAAAGCATAGATATCACCTATTAAATGATATTATTTTTTCCTAAAAATAATGCAATATAAAATCGCAATAATTAAAAAAGTTAAAACTGCTATTCCCGGCGTTTTGATATCATTAATAATATTATCTTTAATACTTGGACTTTGGATTTCCATTGGAATAGCACTTGCTTCCTTAATTTTTTCTTTATGAACTAAAAAAGTATAGGTAACTACTTTTTCATCATAAACTTCAATAATAATATGATTATCACCATAAGTAAGATTATCATTTCCATAAATAGAAACTTTACCTGTCGCATTATAAGTAAAGTCTAAAGTATCTTCATCTTCCTCAAGCTCTATTTCATAAGAAAAGACTTCAGGATTAAATTCTGAAGTCATATAGCCATTTTTAACAGTGAAATCATTTAACATACTATCAATCCTTCAAACTAATTTAATTAATATTTCATTCATTATATATAGTTTGTCCGGATTTATAAAAATATTACCATCTTCATATATTAAATCGCCCGCTTTGACTAACTCATCAACTGGATATTGGTTTTGCAAATTAACATTAAATTTATCATAGAAATGTTTTAAATTAATACCTTTAGTTTTTCTAAGACCAAGTATTAACTCATAATCCATCATTTCTTTTTCACCAAGAATTTCTTTTTCCATAACATAGTTGCCTCCTATATACTTAGTAAGACTCCGCGTATTTGTATATCTAATTTGAAAAGTATAACCACTTGCTCCTAAACCAAAGCCATAATATTCTTCATTATTCCAATAAGTTAAATTATGTTTGCTTTCATATCCTGGCTTCGCAAAATTACTTACTTCATAATGGTCATATCCCGCATTTTTTAAAGTTTTACGAATTATATCATACATTTTAGCGTCTAAGTCTTCACTAATAGCTTGGACCTTTTTAACAGCAAGTTTAGTATTAGGCTCAATCATTAAACTATAGGTACTTATATGGGGTACATCAAGTTTTAAAAATAATTTCAAATCTTTTTTTAATGTTCTTATACTTTGCCCCTCTAAAGCATACATCAAATCAATATTAATATTGGTAAGGCCCTTGCTTTTACACATGGCAATTTTACTTTCGGCGTCGGCAAAATAAGCTTCACGCTCTAAAAATTTCAAATTATCTTCATCGAAAGACTGAATTCCAATGCTTAAACGATTTACGCGATTAGCCAAAAGTTTATCGATAAGTTCTTCCGTTATATCATTTAGATTACATTCAAAAGTAAATTCAATATTTTCAGCTAAATTAATAAGCTTAATAGTAGAAAATAAATAATCTAGTTCCTCGTTATTTAAACAACTTGGCGTGCCACCCCCTATATAGATTTTACTAATCGTTTCGTCCATATAACGGTCTCTAATTTCTTTTTCTAAAGCTTGTAAATATTCATCAGCCCATTTTTTATCATAATAAAATTTACAAAAATCACAATATGAACATATTTGTTTACAAAAAGGGATATGAATATATACAGCTCTTATCTTTTCCATGTTATATCGCTTTCTTCAAATGATGAAAAATCAGGAGCCTCTTTCAGTGTAGCTAATTCTTCATCTTGAGCTCGAATAACTCTTTCCGGCAAATTATTTATAGCCTTGTAGACCGTCATATGTGAACAATGATAATACTTACCAAGAGTCCGTAACGGAATTCTTAAATACAAATTTTTAAATCGCGCTTCTAAAGTTTCAGCTTGCGTTAAGCAACTTTTTCTGCGACTTTTACTACCTGCTCGCGAACGAGATTCTATTAATAACTTTTCTAAACATAGTTTAACACGCATAGCTTTATATTGATTATAATATTCGCTAGAGGGATTAGAAAGCAAAGCAAGATATTTATTAATATTTGCCCGTGAGTAGCCAAAATGTTTGGCAGTTTGGGTTATATCATGACAAGGTTCTTCAACAATATAAGTTACTATTTCATTAATTAATTTTTCTTTCATTATTCATCCTCACTTAATACGGCTAAAAAGGCTTCCTGAGGCACTTCAACCGAACCTATCATTTTCATCCGTTTTTTACCTTCTTTTTGCTTTTCTAATAACTTTCTTTTCCGCGAAACATCGCCCCCATAACATTTAGCAAGGACATTTTTTCGTAGCGCAGCAATATTTTCTCTAGCTATAATTTTGGACCCAATACTAGCTTGAATAGGAACTTCAAAGTTTTGTCTTGGAATTAATTTACGTAACTTTTGGACAATACTACGTCCTTTATTATACGCCATTGATTCATGAACAATAATTGATAAGGCATCTACAGCATCCCCATTTAATAAAATATCCATTTTAACTAACTTACTATCTTTATATCCGCATAACTCATAGTCAAATGAAGCATAACCTTTTGTCATACTTTTTAATTTATCATAAAAATCATAAACTATTTCCCCTAAAGGAATTTCATAATGAATATTAACTCTATTTTCATTAATATAATCTGTGGTTTTAAATATTCCTCTTTTGTTTTGGCATAGCGTCATAATAGGTCCAATAAATTCAGAGGGAGCGATTATATTTGTATAGATATATGGTTCTTCAATTTTTACAATCTTGGTTTTATCCGGCATTTTATTAGGCGAGTCAATCTCTAAAGTTTCGCCCCCAGTTAAAGTAACACGATAAATAACTGATGGCGATGTAGCTATAGTATCTAAGTTAAATTCTCTTTCTAAACGGGTTAAAATAATATCCATATGTAAAAGTCCTAAGAACCCAGTTCGAAAACCAAAGCCTAAGGCCGCAGAAGTTTCGGGTTCAATAGTAAGGGAAGCATCATTGAGTTTTAATTTTTCTAAAGCATCTTTAAGTTCATCATAGCGACTTGACTCCGTTGGAAAGATACCTGAGAAAACCATCGGTTTCATTTTTTTATACCCTTTTAAGGGCTCCAAGGCAGGTTTATTAGCTAAAGTAATGGTATCACCAACCGCAACTTTAGCAATATCTTTAATAGAAGCACAAATATAGCCAACCATACCACTTTCTAAAACATCAAGGCTTTCATAATTTAAGGTATGAACTCCTACCTCCGTTACTTCAAAAACGGAATCCATAGCCATCATCTTAATTTGATCTTTTACTTTAACTATGCCATCAACAATTTTAACTAATAAAACAACCCCTTTATAAGGATCAAAATAACTATCAAATATTAAAGCTTTTAAAGGTGACTGTTTATCTATTATCGGCGGTTTAATCTTTTTAACAACTTCATCAAGTAATTCTTTAACCCCCTCGCCGGTCTTACCACTTACTAGTAAAATTTCATCTTCTTTAAAGCCTAAAACATCCATTAATTCTTTTTTTACTTTAGGTACATTGGCATTAGGTAAATCAATTTTATTAAGAACAGGAATAATTGTTAAATCATCTTCCATTGCTAAATATAAATTAGCTAAGGTTTGAGCTTCAATTCCTTGCGAAGCGTCAACGACCAAAATAGCGCCTTCACAAGCCGCTAAAGAACGGGATACTTCATAAGAAAAATCAACATGGCCAGGAGTATCAATTAAATTTAAAGTATAATTTTCGCCTTCATAATTACAATTAAGTTTAACAGTATTAAGCTTAATTGTTATGCCTCTTTCTCTTTCCAGTTCCATATTATCAAGCATTTGATCTTGCATTTGTCTTTTATCTACTAAATGACAAATTTCCAAAATTCGGTCTGCTAAAGTACTCTTACCATGATCAATATGGGCTATAATTGAAAAATTACGAATATGAGAATTTGCCATTTCTATCACCACTTAATATTATACCTAAAGATAAAAGATAAATAAAGGGTTAACCGATGAATAAGGCTTTAATAAAATCAATAATATTTTGCGAATTATTAGTAAGTAAAAGCGATAATTTATGGGTAATAGCATTAGCACTTCGCGTCAAAACATTTGAGTAATCATGTACCTCAGGCAAATATTTTTGGGTATCAACATTATTACCCGCAGCAATATCAGCTTCAAACTGAGCAATTTGTTGCTCTGTAAAAGTAGTTTTATCCCGAATACGTTTATCATAATAACCCGTTTTTGCTAAAGAATATAAAATAACGTAAAAAACAAAGAGCACAATTAAAATCTTTAGGATAGGATGTAATTTTTTCTTTTTCATACTTCTTCTCCTGTTTTTATATATTCTTTAATAATTTTAGCTAGAACTTTTAAGGTATTATCTACTTCATCAATATAATTGTATGAGCCCCCAACTTCGATTAAAATAACATGAGAATTAAAATCTTGGTTATAAACACCATCTACCCCATCGCCTTCTTTTTCCATTATTCCTCTTGTCAAAGAAGGTTCAAAACTTTTAAGTTTATCATTTAGGTAATTTATTAATTTACTATTTTCAACATAATTAGGATTTTCTAAGCCAAGAATAAATAATACTCTAGCATATTTTTTACCATCAATAGTTGTTGTCGTGGCTTCATAAGGAGCTGCGTCCCGATGTAAATCTATAAAAATTTCTAAGTCAGGATACTGAGCATAACTTTGTTCTAAAAAATGCCTACTTGCAAGATAGCTTTCATAATAATTCATATTATTACTATTCATATAAGCTGTTATGTCATTATCCTCTACTAAAGTGCCAATACCTTCATCTTCAAGATAAAAAGAAAACATATGGGCTGCGTAATTTACATTATAATCTAAATTATAATTATTAAGTTTTTGATAGGAATAAATTTCTTTGGGATGAGTATTATAGATATATACTTGATATTGTTGCGGTATATTTTCATCTTTAACCACGGGAATAGTATTTTCTTTAACAGGATTTTCCGTTAGTTTTATATCAAGATATGTATTAGTTAAAAATTTAATGTACTTATGGCTTAGTTTTATTCTACTGCCAATAAAATAAATAAAAGTGAAAAAGATAATAAGAAGAAATATTTTCTTAAGTAATTTAAAACGTTTTCTTTTAAATTTAACCTTTTCCATAAAATCACCAATATTAGTATATAAAATGGTTCTTAAAAAAAATGTCAAAATGTAAGTCGTTAGCCAAAAATACAAAAGTTGAGTTTTTCTTGCTTATTTTAGGACTTTTTGGTAAAATGATATCGTATCAAAAAAAGAAGGGAGATTTAGACATGCCTAATATTAAAAGTTCCAAGAAAGCAGTTAAAGTAATTGCTAAGAAAACTTTAAATAATCACGAACCTAAAGCTAAAGTTAAAAACTTAATTAAAAATATTGAAAAAGAACTAAGTGAAAATAATATTGAAGCAGCAAATACTTTATATAAAGATTTTCAAAAGGCTTGCGATAACGCTGTTAGCAAAGGCTTGATTAAAAAGAATACTGCTGACAGAGAAAAATCAAGATTAGCTCAAAAAATTAAAAATGCGAAGTAGTTTAAGACTACTTTTTTATTGCCTTAAAACATGATAAAATTAAATGAGGAGATTAAAGCAATATGAAAAAAATTATTATAATTATCCTATGTGCAGTTCTTATTGGCGAAACAATTGTCTTTGCCGATAAAATAAGTGACTTTTTAACTGATAAATTTATTACTAATGAGTATGTTTATGTTCCCGAAAGTAATTCTTATGCTAAAAATGATAGCTTTATGTTTGTTAGTAAAACGGAAGATTTTGTTCCCTATTCTTATCAAGATTTATTAAATATTTTATATAGTGCGATTGATAATGGCTGGGAAACCTTTACATTTTACTGTCCTAATGAGTATGAAGCGTGTATTGATGATATAAGCAAAATAAGTGATGATGATTTAACATTAACGCATATCAATAATTATGTTCATCCTTATAATACCTTTACTAAACTTGCAACCGATATCTATAAATCAGGCGAAATAACTATTCATATTGAGCACGTATATAGTGACGAACAAATTGAACAAATTGATAATAAAATAGATGAAATTATTAAAAATGTTACCTCTGATGATAAAAGCGCTTATGATAACTTAAAAGCACTTCATGATTATATTATTAATAATACCAAATATGATCAAACTGTTACTAAAGATGGAGAAAGTAAATATAAATCTAATATTGCATGGGGGCTTCTTTTCGAAGGTTATGCTACTTGTAATGGATACACAGATACTATGGCAATTATCCTTACTAAATTAGGATATAAAAATTATAAAATAGCTACAACTCCTGAGCAAATAAACTATGAATCCACTGGTCATGTATGGAATGCTGTTCTTTTTGATAAAGATGGAACTGGTCCTAAATGGCTTCATATTGATTTAACATGGGATGATCCCGTAGCCAAAAGTGGTAAAGATTATCTTTATGATAAATACTTCCTTGTCGATAATGAAGGCATTAAAAAAGTAGATAGCGAAGGGGAAACAAAGATTGAAGAACATAACTTTGATCCTAAAATTTATTTAGAATTTAATGATTCAATAAAAGAAATAATTCCGGATAAAGCCACAGCATAGTCATTCATTTCAAACCAAACCACTGGTAATTGATGATTAAACCAAGTATATTGTCTTTTAACATAATGCCTGGTATTTTTTTTAATTAATTCTTTCGCTTCTTCTAAAGATATTTCTTTATTTAAATAAGCTATCAATTCTTTATAACCAATTGCTCTTTTTAAAATTTTACTTGCTGGATATTTATGATAAAGGCTTTCTACTTCATTAACTAGTCCTTTGGCAAACATCATATCAACTCGCTTATTTACTCGGTCATAGATATCTTTACGATCAGTGGTAAGGCCAATAAAAATAACATTATCATATAAACATTTATCTTTATTATTTGTAACTTTATCATTATTCAAAAAATTAATAAGTCTTATTCGGTTATTTGGATGAATCAATAGATTAGGTTCTTTTTCTAATGCTTTAGCATATAACTGTTCATTAGTTAAATCAGTATAGGTATTATTACTTTTCTTAGGGAAATTATAATCATAAAATAAAGCACTTACATAAAGTCCTGTGCCTCCACAGACAATATAATTTTTATCAGGATGGCTATCTATTATTTTTCGAGCATCCTTTTGATAATCACTAACACTATACTCTTCATCAGGATTTTTGATATCAAGAAGATAGTGTTTAATATTACCCATTTCTTCTTTAGTAACTTTAGCACTACCTATATTAAGTTCTCTATATATTTGGGTAGCATCACAATTTATAATATCAGCATTATATCTTTTAGCTAAGTCAATAGAAAGTTTAGTTTTACCAATACCGCTTGGTCCGACAAGGCATATTATCATACTTCTTTTCCTTTCATCTTTATTATAATCTACTTTATTTGACAATTACAACAATATTTAATATATTAAAGGCATGGAAAAAGTCGGTATTATTTGTGAATATAATCCTTTTCATAATGGACATCTTTATCATTTAAAGAAAATTAAAGAGCTATATCCTGATAGCTTAATTATTCTTGCTTTAAATAATTATTTTTTACAACGAGGCGAAATTTCTATTTTGACTAAAGAAGATAAGGTAAGATTGTCTTTAGAATACGGGGTTGATATTGTTATCGAACTTCCGGTTTTATATGGTACGCAGAGTGCGGATACTTTTGCTTACCGAGCTATTGAATCACTTAACAAACTGCAAGTAGATAAAATCGTCTTTGGGTCTGAAACAAATAATCTCAAAACGCTTAAAAATATTGCTAAAACTTCTTTAACTAAAGAAAATGATGAAAAAGTTAAAGAGTTTCTTGCTAAAGGTTACAACTACCCTACAGCTTTAACTAAAGCCTTAAATATTTGTTTTACTTTAAATCCTAATGATTTACTAGCAATATCATATATTAAAGCTATTAATCAAATAAATACTCATATGGAGCCCATTACCATTCAAAGGACTAATAATTATTTAGATTTAGAAAGTAATGACTCAGTTATAAGTGCTTCCAATATTCGTAATAAAATTAAAGAAAAGCATGATATAAGTAAATATGTACCGGAAAAGGTACCTGCGGTAATTGTAGCAATGAATGAAGATATGTTTTTTAAGTTATTAAGCCTAGTTATAAAAAGAGAGACATCTTTAGATAAATATTTAGATGTAGATGAGGGAATTGAATATCGTTTATTGCGAGCTTTAGATAAATCATCATCACTTGAAATGCTTCTTAATAATTTAAAAACTAAAAGATATACTTTTAATAAACTAAATCGAATGTTAGTACATATTCTTCTTGGGATAACAAAGGAAGATGCCAAAATACCTAATGACTATTTAAATATTTTAGGTTTTAATAAAAAAGGTCAACTATATCTAAAAGAAATTAAAAAAGAACTACCTCTTAATAATAAAAATTCTAAAATTCGTTATTATGAAAAAAGAGCTTCGTTTATATATGATTTAATTTTAAATACTAATACATATGAAAAAGAGTTAGAAAACAAACCAATAATTATCTAACTCTTTTTATGTATAATTTGCCAAATTCCTATTAAAAGTAGTTCACTAAAGATAATAGGCATAGCATATCTAAAGTAAGTATTAACCGGTGAAGCAAAGCATATCAAAATAGACATTAAATATGGAATAAGCAAAATTAAGTATTTCTTTTTTTTAGACCATAAATAGAAAGCCATAGCTATAACTAGCCAAGTGCTAAGGCCAATATTACAAATAAGACCTATAAGGGGCAAATAAGCAAAACCTGCTCCATAAGTTTTAAGGACATTACGTAAACCACTTAAGGAATTGTAGTGATAATCCACTAAATTATTTTGCGTTATGCGACTATCAAAGTTAGCATAAATGTACCACGATATATCTTCTGGATCAATATAGCCATAAGTATTATTTAAAGTAGCATCGACATACACTAATGGATGTTTAATAAGGCCTCTTCCCCATGCTGTAAAATAATTTTTAAGATCTTCTTTAGTAGCATATTTATTAAAACTATTTTTAACAGGATCAGCAATAGTAGGATTATACATATACTTCGCTTTATCATAATCAATAACCTTACTAATGGCTTTTTTATCTTGAGAAGAAATGTCTTGCTCGTAATATTTAATCTCTCGAGATGTTTGTTGGAAAAAGATACTCATAGATTCTCTAATACTTGTTCCCGTGATACCCAAATATGGTAATAATACATTAGTAAAAGAAAAATATATTCCTAAAGAAGCTATACTTATACTTAACATTTTTAAAAGATTTTTCTTACTATAAAATGTAAGCGCGATACAAAGAGGAATAATAATAAATACCCCATTATTTCTAAATAAGCATAGTAAAAGGGAAAAGACAAATATTTCTAATAATTTATACCAAGGTAAACTAGCTTTTTTATAATTTTCTATAAATTCATAGATAATCATTATTAGATTAATAAAAATAATAGTATAATAAACATCTTTATTGCCATTAAGAGCATATAAAGGGAATATAGGAACTAAGGCATAACATATTAGCATTAATATTAAATACTTATTTTTAATCTTTCTTTTCTTTAAAAATAATATCGTTCTTACTAAAGTTAAGGCTAAACATATACCTTGCATAAAAGTATAGATAAATAAGCCAAAATTATCATTTAATAAATACCTGCCTAGTTTTAAGCATGAGCCCAATAAAACAGTATGGACAACAGGATGATGATTAGTAATAGTCACATTGTTATTAATTAAAATTGAATAGTCCATATATTTAGTTCTTTCGCCTAAAAATTGCTTTATTTGAAATGAAGGGTCAGGCGATAAAATAATTGGATAAAAAGCAACATAGTAAATAGCCCATGCTAAAGCAAGAGTTAAAAAACAAAACCAAAATGGTCTTTTATTAAATAGTTTAATAATCTTATTTTCTTTAATATCTTTCTTATTAAACTTAGTTAGAAAATCTTTAATAAAAGGGATAACATTACTAATAAAGAAATAGTAGCCTAAAGCATTAATAATTGTTAATATGATGTGATAGCTCTTAAAAAGTTGTAAAAAAGAACCATAAAGTTCAAAGCCATTACCAATTATTAAAAATAATGTAAAAATACTTGCTAAAATTTTAATATAATTATTAGCAACTCTTTTCCGCTTATAAAAAAAGAATAAAAGCATATAAGTTAAAAGAAAAATCGGAACTAGAAAATATAAAGGCAAAGCTTTATTAATTTGCTCAAGACCACCATTATAAATATTATATATACTAGTAGTAAGAGCTATACTACTTAATAAACTAATTATTATTCTTTTAATCATTTTCATAAATATTTCTTATCTTACTATCCTTTTTGTTTACGAAATACACTATATCAAATAAATATATCGTTGTCAAAAAACGTAATTTAATATAATATGTAGATAATTCTTATGGATTTTTAACATATTCTGCTAAATTGTTAGAAAGAATATAACTATAAATTATATTTTACTCTTCATACTGTTTTAAATATTCTTCTATTGCAGAAATCATATCGGGTGAAATCACTTTATTTTTTTCATTATTGGGAATATTTTCTTTTATCTTATCAATAGCAAATTTTAATGGAATTTCTTCAATTTTAAAATTACCCGCTTTTTCATGTTCAGTATATTTCACTCTTGATAAATCGGGTTTTTTATCTGTCTTGATAACATAATAATATGTTTCTGCTTTTCTATTTTTGCCTATTTCAGGCCAATCTTTATTAAGAAATGTAACTTTCATAAAAGGACGTTCAATTTCTCTATCGTCTAATATAATTCCTGTTTCTTCTAAAATTTCTCTTTTTAAACATTCATTGAAAGTCTCTCCCACTTCCAAATGTCCTCCAGGGAATTGAAAAATTCCCTTTTCATTTCCAATATAAATATTATTAGAATTTATAATTAAAGCTTTCATTCTAATAACGTTTTCAGTAATATCTTCTTCCGTTAAATAATCATAATTATATATAACTTCTTTCAAAGTTTCACACCTCTATGGTGTCCTCGAAGGGAGTCGAACCCTTGACCTAATGCGTCGGAGGCATTCACTCTATCCAACTGAGCTACGAGGACAAATCCAAGTAAACTAAAATAGTTTACTTATTATTCTAGCAATATCATTATAAGTAACGGCTATCATTAAAATAAATATTAAAACAAAGCCTATCATATGACATATATTTTCAATTTTAGCATCCACTTTCCTACGGAATATTCCCTCGATTAAAAGGAATAAAACATGGCCCCCATCAAAAGCAGGGAATGGCAAAATATTAATAAAACCAACATTAATTGATAAATAGGCAATTAAGAACATTACATACCAAATACCCTCGGATAAAGCAGAATAATTAAAGGCTGAACCAACCATGCTATACATACCAACAGGGCCAGATAAATTACTAAATCCAATCTTACCTGTTATTAATCCCCATATTGTATATACAAAAGAATCAATGACTGTAGCAAATCTTTTAAAACCATAAACTATAGGTTTAATAAAGCCTTTCGTATCTTCTTTAAGCATAGAAATTCCATAACCATTTACTTTTTCACCGGTTTCGCCATCTACATAATTTGCTTTAGTTATTTTTATTTTTTCACTTTTGCCATTTTCATGTTTAACTGTAAAAGTTGTATAATCATCTTTATTTTTATAAAGCATAATAACACGAGCTTTATCCCAATTATATACTTTGTAGCCGTTAATTTCAGTCAAAACATCGCCACTTTTTAAGCCAACTTCCGCAGCAGGTGAATTACTATGTACTTTTTCAATTACCGGCTTAATTGGATCGCCACCCCATATGAACGCTATAACAATTAAACCAAATATGGCCAAAAGGAAATTATTCATTACCCCGGCAACCATAATAATTAATCTTTGATACCATGGCTTATTGCATAATAATTGCTTTTTAGGTATTTTGTCATCATCATCGTAAACTTCTCCCGCCATTGATACAAAGCCCCCTATTGGTATCCAACGGATATTATAAGTTATTTTATCTTTCTTGCCTTTCCATGAAAAAGCAACTGGGCCCATTCCTATTGAAAATTCATATATATAAACTTTGAATTTTTTAGCCCACATAAAATGACCAAATTCATGAACCAGAATTATCAAGCCTAAGATAAATAATAACAACAATAATTTAAGAATAAATAGTAATGCAGAAGTTATAAATGTCATTTAAAATAATCTCCTTTTAATATAATATTGATGATAAGAAAATAAATGTCATAAAAATAATAATCATACTATCAAAACGATCAAGGACACCACCATGGCCTGGGATTAATTTAGAATAATCTTTGATAGAATTTTCTCTTTTTATTTTACTAAATATTAAATCACCAATTTGACCTGCACAAGATAGTATAGCAGTTAATATAATAATTTTCCAAGTAAAATTGTCTAAAACAATTAAATAATAAATTGTAGGAATAATAGTACCTGCTACTAAGCCAAAACCAAAACCTTCCCAAGTTTTATTAGGACTTATAGCAGGAGCCATTTTATGTCTTCCTATTAAAGTTCCCATTATATAAGCAAAAGTATCGGTAATAATTGGTATCAATATTAAGTATATGAATAAACCTAAGTGACCTATTCCTCCTGATCTTGCTCTAACTAAAATAAACGAACTAAAGCCTAAGCCCAGAAAGAGAACCGATCCAATTAGAAAGAAAGCATCTTCAGCTGTATACTTATTATTTTTATATAAAATAATTGGTAAGATTAAGCCAAATACCGTAAATATTAATGCTTTATAAGTTATGCCTTGGTTCAACGAGCGCCCATTAAAATTAGAGAATATAATTAACATTAAGGCTAACACAGCCAATAAACACATTCCAAAAGGTATCTTACGATGAGTTTTCTTTAAATCAAGTAACTCTTTAAAGCCTAATAAAGCTGTAATACCTATTAAAAGAGCATAAATTTGATTCCCAAAGTAAACGGGAAGAGCTACAATTAAAATTAAAACTATAGCACTGATTATTCTTGTCTTCATATATACTACCTCTACATTCTTTCATCAAATTTATCGATATCATCCATATGTGATTCAACCAAAGACATAAATCGCCGTTTATATGAAACAACCTTTCTTTTTAGTTCTTCAGCTTCTCTTTCAATGTTTTGAGCCTTTATTAAGGAATTATTAACAATTTTAGAGGCATTAGTTTTAGCTTCTTCAATAATAACTTTGCCCTCATTAATAGCGGCCTTTTGTGCATTTGCAGAGGCTTCTTGAGCAACAAGTAGAGTATCATGCAAAGACTTTTCAATTGATTTGTAATGCTCCAGCTCTTTTCTTAAATGTTCGATTTCTTTGGTACTTTCCCGCAGTTTGCGTAAAATATTTTCGTACTCATCGATAACCTCTGATACGAAAGCATTTACATCGGTTTTATTATACCCTGAAAAACTTGTTCTAAACTTCTTCATGGTATAACCTCCCTACCAGTCTATTTCATCAGAATCTTTATTATCCTTATTTTTATCACTATCATCAGTTATCTTGCCTTGAACATTAACATTTTTAGGAGTGCAAAGATATATACCGACACCTAAAGTTTCAATATTTCCTCCTATGGCATAAATACAGCCACTTAAAAAGTCAATTATTCTTTTAGCTTGATCTGATGTCACCCTCTTAAGATTTACAACTACACTATTACGAGCTTTTAAGTGATCAGCAATTTGTTGAGATTCAGAATAAGCTCTTGGTTCTAGTAAAATCATTTTATTGCCAGTTTTATCAGCTTCTTTTAATGCTTCTTCTTTGCTAACAGTATAAAACCCATCTTCATTATTACTAATATCAGTATTTGATTCATCAGAATCTTCCATAAATTTTTTCAAAAAGCCCATAATAAATCCTCCTAGTATCTATTAATAATTCTAACAAAAAATTGCTTATTATGCAATAAGCAATCATACTATTAATTTAATTTAAATGAGGTAACTAATGATTTATATCTAGTAGTTTACCTTCATAAATAAGTTGGGCATTTTCTAGATTTTCAAAATCTCTAGCTCTAATTTTGGAAATTTGTTTATTTGGATGCCATATACCTGCTTCACTTAATACTGTAGCTACAAACTGACTGCAAACATAATAATTTTCCCTTACTTTAGGCTCATAAAATATGCGTATAAAAAGGCCCTTAAAATCATAGTGATACTGTTTGATATTGTTTTCAAATTTTTTAAGTATTCTAACTAATTTACGATATTGATTTTCCTTTACCTCTATTTCATAGATAGCACATCGTGTGTTATAAAATTTCTTGGCAAAAAAATCATTTCCTATTCCATAGGTGACAAACCCAGCATCAAAAATATTGCGGAAAGTTTTTCTGCCAAAAGAATATAGTTTTTGGTAACTGTCATCAAGAGCTAAAACAACATGACTATATTTGTAGTGGGTAAAATATTTTATAGCAATGCTTGCAATAGTACCAGTTTGCAGTAAGCCTACATATATTTTTTTCATTTAATACTAGCTTTTACAAAAGCATCAAACAGTGGATGTGGTCTAGTAGGTCGGCTTTTAAACTCAGGGTGAAATTGGCATCCAACAAAGAATGGGTGATTTTTAAGCTCAACGATTTCTACTAGATTATTAGTTTCATTTATTCCTGATACTATTAAGCCGTTTTGCTCTAGCTCTTCCCGATAAATATTATTAAATTCGTATCTATGACGATGTCTTTCAAGAATTTTATCTTTACCATATATTTTACGAGTTAGAGTATCTTTTAAAAGGGTACATTCATAATTACCTAATCTTAATGTTCCTCCCATATTACTAATTGATTTTTGATCGGCCATCAAATCAATAATAGGATGTTTACTAATTGTATTAAATTCTGTCGAAGTGGCATCTTCATAGCCTAAGACATTACGAGCAAATTCAACAACTGCCAGTTGCATACCTAAGCAAATGCCTAAAAAAGGAATTTTATTTTCTCTCGCATAAGTTATTGCTTTTATTTTGCCTTCTATACCTCTAGTACCAAAGCCTCCGGGGACTAATATACCCTTAGAGTTTTTAAATACTTCTTTTAGGTTTACGCTTTCTTTTTCTAAATCTTCAGAATTTACCCAATTAATTTTAACTTTTACTTTATATTTATATCCCGCGTGAGCAAGTGACTCAGCAACTGAAATATATGCATCATGCAGTTCAACGTATTTACCGACTAAAGCGATTTCAACTTCATCTTTCAAGTTATTAACAGTTTGTACTAAATCTTCCCAGTCTTTTAAATTAGCTTTTTTAATTGGTAAAGCAAAGTGCTTTAAAATTATTTCATCTATATGTTGAGCATGATAATTAAGAGGAATTTCATAAATATTGGTTACATCTACTGAGTCAATTACATTTTCTTCAGATACTGAGCAAAACAAAGATAGTTTTTTCTTAATTGCTTCAGTTGTAGGAAACGGAACACGGCAAACCAATGCGTCAGGTCTAATTCCTAAATTTCTCAAGTCTCTAACACTATTTTGCGTTGGCTTTGTTTTAAGTTCATTACTACCATAGATATAAGGCACTAATGTACAATGAACAAAGAAAGTATCTTCGGCCTTTTTTTCATATTGGATTTGTCTTAAAGCCTCCAGCATTGTTTGAGATTCAATATCGCCAACCGTACCGCCAATTTCGGTAATAACTATATCAGCCCCTGTAGAAGCTCCAGCTTCATATACTTTATGTTTAATTTCATTAGTTATATGAGGAATCATCTGAACTGTAGCTCCTAAATAATCCCCTCTTCTTTCTTTTTCAATTACGGAAGAATAAATTTTTCCATTAGTTATATTAGAAGTATAATTTAATTCTTCGTCAATAAATCTTTCATAATGCCCTAAGTCTAAATCTGTTTCACAACCATCATAAGTTACAAAAACTTCTCCATGCTGAATCGGATTCATTGTACCGGGGTCAACATTCATATAAGGGTCAAACTTTTGCATAAATACCTTATACCCACGCGACTTTAAAAGAAGGGCAATACTTGATGCTGTTATTCCCTTACCAAGTCCAGATACAACGCCTCCTGTAACAAAAACATACTTCGTCATACACTACCTCCATATAAAAGAAAAACTATCAGCGTATGAGAACTGATAGGCTCTATTCAATTATATCATTATATAACTAGTAAATGAAATATGCATGACACAAAAAACTAAAATAATTGACAAAAAATTAGCGCGTGATGCCAATTTTAGTTTCTAAATCTTTGCGCTCTTCTTGAGCTTCAGCAATATGATGTTCATATAAGGCATCTAAGTATTCTGTACCAAATTTTCTTGCTAAAAACTCCCTTAAAATATGCGAATAATCATTTTCTTTATGAAGTGGCAAACAGGATGCCATCCAAAAATCAGTAGCTTTATAATCGCCTATAAATTTAGGAATGGCGCCCCGTTTTATACCTCTTAAAAAGTAATACCTTTCCCCGCTTACAAGTCTTCTACCTTCTTCATTGGAAACTAATGCAAAATCAATTTCCTCATTAAGGTCAAAACCAAGTATTCTATTTTCCTCCATATTACATAAATTAACTAATTCTACTATTTCCTCTTCACTAAGTTTATCTAAAAACATAAAAAGCCTCCTTGCAATAGCACGTATAACATTATATTACAAAAAGGCTTTAAATACTAGAATTTAATTCTATCTTCAATATAATTTTTTACTTCATCAATATTAAGTGTTTCTTGTTTCATACTATCACGATGTCTAATAGTTACTGTATTGTTATTTAAAGTATCATCATCAATAGTTAAGCAAAATGGTGTTCCACAAGCATCTGCTCGACGATATCTCTTACCAATAGTTCCACTTTCATCATAACTAGCCATAAAAGCTTTAGAAAGCATGGTATATATTTCCATAGCTTTTTCACTATGATTTTTTTTGATAAGAGGTAATACGGCAACTTTAATTGGGGCTAAATATGGGCTAAGTTTTAACACTTCTCTTTCTTCGCCATTTTCTAATGTTTCTTTGTGATAAGCTTCACATAGTAAAGCTAAAACAGTTCTTCCTACCCCATAAGTAGATTCTACAATATATGGAGTATATTTTTCATTAGTTTCCGGATCCAAATATTTTTGAGGTACGCCACTATACTCTTCGTGTCTTGTTAAATCATAATCAGTTCGATCATGCGTTCCGTTGATTTCACCCCAGCCAAATGGGAATTTATATTCGATGTCACAAGCAGCAGCGGCATAGAATGCTAATTTTTCATGATCATGATATCTAAGTTTTTCTTCAGGCAAGCCTAAATCCATAAAGAATTTTTTGCCATATTCTTTAAAATAATCATAAAATTTTAAGTCATCGCCTTTTTTACAAAATGTTTGATATTCCATTTGTTCAAATTCAATAGTTCTAAAAATAAAATTCCCAGGAGTAATTTCGTTTCTAAAGGCTTTACCAATTTGACCTATACTAAATGGTATTTTAGCTCGCATACTTCTTTGTACGTTTAGGAAATTAACATATTCGCCTTGAGCATTTTCTGGCCTTAAATATACAACGGACTTATTATCTTTGGTAACTCCACGATAAGTTTCAAACATCAACTTAAATTGACGAATATCCGTAAAGTCACATTTGCCACATTTAGGGCATGGTATTTTATTTGTTTTAATATAATCTAATAGTTCTTCATTACTCATTTTATCGCCCATTGAACTATTAGTAAAATCATTAACTAAATTGTCTGCACGGTATCTAGTTTTGCAATGGCGACAATCAGTTAATGGGTCTGCAAAAGACGCAACGTGACCAGAAGCTTCCCAAACTCTTGGGTGCATTAAAATATCCGCATCAAGTTCATAAGCATTAGGTCTTTCTTGGATAAATCTTTTTCGCCAAGCGTCTTTCAAGTTATTTTTAAGTCTTGATCCTAAAGGACCGTAATCCCAAGTATTAGCAAGACCCCCGTAAATATCACTGCCTTGGAATATATAACCATAAGTTTTGCAAAAATTAACCATATCTTCCATTTTAAATTCTTTTTCTTCCATGTTTTCCTCCTTAAAATAAAAAACTCCTAGTAAATGGTTAGGGACGAAATAATTTCCGCGGTTCCACCCTAATTATTCACTTAGGAATCACTTTAATTCATATATAGCTCTTGGTTTGCCAAACCCGTCATCACTTGTATGAACTAATGTTATCACTAAAAAATAAATATTGCAAGTTTTTCTTTGGCAGGTATGGACTCAATAATTCTTTAAAGTAACTCATTTATTTCTTTTGTATTTAAGTTGGTATATTTGGAAATAACATCAAATGAAAGGCCATCTTTTAACATATTTATTGCTATCTGTTTTTGGCTTTCTTTAGCGCCTTTTTTCATACCACTCTCTTCACCTTCTTTTCTTGCTGCACTCTTCATTGAATTCATTAACATCATATCATCTTCTTCCGGTGTTACAAAGGATATCCCTCCTGGATTTAATCTTCTTAATCTTTCTGATAAACTCTCCATAAATTCATCTCCTTCTTTATATGGTAGTGTGCATAGTTTATACACAAACTACCTGTTTTTTCCTTTATTTATCTATATTTTTCTATATATTTTCTT